>DAOL01000036.1 GCA_002501845.1 Nitrososphaera sp. UBA217 | reverse complement strand
CGGCCCAGTTAAAGAGGACTTAGTGATTGCCGAACGCGACAGGCACGCAAAAGAGCTTGTTAGCGGCGTCGGCAGATTCGCGTCGGCTGGTGGACAGCGCCGTGATCTGAAAGTCATCCGAGAGCGACTTCAAAGCAGGGATGTGCCCCTCAGCCGCCCATCCGCGATCCGGATTGGCGACGATGATGCCGACACGTATCCTCTTGTCTCCGTTCTTGCTCATGGTGGTCATACCTTGTCCTTGTAAACTACACCATCGGTGTCCATGACATCATGGGGCGAATTCCATGTGGGATGTGCAGGCAACATACCTCTTTATCTGAGCAGATTTCATCGCTACTACAAGGTAGCGTCAAATATTAAAGAACGGCAGTAAGGCAACACTGAGTCAGTAATGTCTACCATACCTGCGTGAAAACTAGTGATCTGCGGCAGAATATCAAATAGCTGAGTTTCTAAACATAAAAGGCTTTATTAAACAAGGCTCATTTTGCGAATATTTGCGGTACCCATGCTGGTACTCCGTATTATTATCCCCTTGATGTCGTGGGGGGGTATAGACAAGGGCTTGATTTGTCGTGGGACGAGTCAAATTTGAACTGTGCAACGGCTTTCTTGGGCGATGTAGAGTGACTTGGGCGCTCAAAAACCTCTGATGTCATTGTGCATAAAATGCCATTTCTTGAAATAATAAAGGTCCCGACATTAAGGTGAACCCTAATCCCGATTTCATGGGTTATGTGGCTCTGCATATTGGAACCTAGCTGAAAAAACCAGAGGTAACTAGGTTAAGTCAGGGCTATGAACGGATTGTGTGCTATTGTAGGGAAAAGGCTAGTGTTTACTGTGATGTCATTCTTAAAACCATTCGGCTCTCAAAATTCTAGGTCCGAAAACAGTAAAAAAAGAAAGAAAGGCTAGGGCCTTCCTAGGTTTAGCAAAGCCCCCTTGAAGCGAACAATTCCTATTACCCCTACAAGCAGTGCAGCAAGTACAATAGCAACTAACGTACCAAACTCTGGTACAACTGTGGTTCCAGAGATTTCAACTGAACTGCTTCCCTCGGGTAATACGAATTTGATAGTGCTTGCCGAGTCTGAACTACTTATTTCTTGAAACTCTACGGTTTTATCTCCGGCCTTTACGACAGTTATCCCGTCTATCACGCTCTTTGGCAGCGTCAGCTCTATGTCACCGGCCTTGTCGAATTCAAATTTAATAGATTTGCCTGAATTGATCGTTGCCGAATTGATTTTCCCTCCGCTGGATATGCCTGTGATCGTGTATGTCTGGTCGCCCAGCTTTGCAGTCGCCGAGATATCGCTGGTCGTCTTTATTCTCTCAGGAACCAGTATTTTCTTATCAATTACAGCCTGTGTAAGTTCTTGGAGTTTTGCTTTTACATCTGCAGGTACTTTGCTGTCCAGTTGATTGAAGGGTGCCAAATATACAATGCCATCGCCTGAAGCTCCTTTGCCGACTTCAATGCCTGGTTTGAATATTTTGCCTTCAAACTTGTTTTGTACAACCATCTGTAGAGCCTGGTCAAATGCCTTATCCATGTCAAGAACGAATGAGGTAAGCACAGTGTCAGGCGCTAACGCGCTTTGGTCCAAAACAGCACCAAATGCATAAACCTTCTTTTCCTTGGCCGCCTGAATTACACCATGGCCTGAAGTATCTGCCACGTGAAACAAAAAGTCGGCCCCGTTGTTGATCTGTGCCAATCCGGCTTCTTTGCCCTTTGCAGGGTTGTCAAAGTCTCCTAGATAGGTTCCAATAACTTTGATGTCCGGTTTAACGAGCTTTGCACCCTGCTTGTAGCCTTCGAAAATATTGATAATGTTTGGATATTGATCGCCACCTACATATGCCAATGTTCCCGTTTTGGTCATCATTGCACCGAGGGCTCCTAGCAAAAACGTGCCTTCTTGTTGCATTGGAAAGATCGATGCCACATTATTTGAACTGACAAGACCTGTAAAGACTACAATCTTTGTATTTGGATAATCCTTGCCTACCTTGACCGCAGGATCTCCCCACTGAAATCCATGAGCTATTATAAGATCATAGCCGTCCTGTGCATATTGCCTTAAGGTAGCCTCTATGTCCGGAATAGCTATGCTCTCAGCATAGGCAACTTGGTAACCATACTTTGTCTCTAATAGCTTGGCCGCATCATGTGCGGCAGCCCCCCATCCGCCATCACTAAAAAGTGCGTCGGTTACCAGGGCTATCTTAAGCTGTTTTCCACCCTGAGCATTCGCAATCTGAAGCGGCGCGACTATTGCCATCGAAGATACTAGCACTAGTGCTGCAATAACTGCAACCACTGAAGCTTTCTTGAGATATGACTTCATAGATGGCATCCAGACGGGATTGTAATATAGTTTTGTAGCATTCTCCCTGTTAATTATTATATATCATAAATTATAGGTAGAGAATCACATTATTTATGCGAAACAGGCTGGATTTTCGAATTCAACTTGCATGCCACATGATTTCATGTTTGGAAACTGCTATCTCTCCCCTCTGACATAAGGTGTGGCAAGGGCGGCCGGCGCCCCAGTCCTCTTGTACAACCCCACAAGGACTGCAATTGGAATCAAATACGGAAGCATGAGGAGGAACTGGTAGGGCAAGGTTGTACCTAGCGCCTGAAGACCAAGCTGAAATGCGTCGACCATGCCAAAGATAAGCGCTCCAACCAATATCCACTGAGACTTCCATCTGCCAAAAATTACAAGAGCCAGAGCAATCCATCCAGCTCCTCCAGTAATATTTTCGAGGAAATATCCCGTTTGAACAAGCGAATAGTACGCGCCTCCAATCCCTGCCAACGCTCCTCCAACTATGACAGCAAGGTAGCGTATCTTGTATACATTAACACCAAGAGCATCCGCTTGTTTTGGATTTTCACCAACCGTCCTTATTTTGAGACCAAGGTTGGTCTTGAATATGAAAATGTAGGTTAGAGGCACCAGCAAGAAGCCAATGTAGACTAGCGGATCATGATTAAACAGGATTGGTCCAATACCCGGAAGGTTCGAAAGGCCCGGAATGTCAATCTTAGGCATGAGCTCCACACTTGGTGCCGCTGTTCGAACGCCAAAGGTCAACCTGTAGAGAAGCGCAGCGAGCCCCGTCCCCAGCAACCATATCGCCAGACCCGCAGCCAGTTGATTGGTCCTTATGGTAATGCTCAAGAATCCCTTTAGGACCGCCAGTATTCCTGCCGATGCCATTGCAAGCAAAATTCCAATGACATAGTTTCCGGTAAAATATGTCCCTATAAAGCCGCCAAATGCTCCCATTAGCATCATACCCTCAATTCCTAAGTTTAGAATGCCTGAACGCTCTGCGATTTTCTCCCCCAATCCAGCAAAAAGCACAGGCGTGGCCAAACGAATGCCTGATGCAATTATGCCAATGATAACGGCTTCGGTTTCACCAGCCAACTTCATCGTGCACCTCCGACCTTTCTTTTGCCTAGCCAGACTACGAATAATTGCCCGACCAGCACAAATACAAGGACCAGCGCTTGAAGGGTCATGGAAAATGCACTTGGCACGCCAAGGCTTCTATACATGGTTTCAGAACCTGTCATAAGAACCGAAAAGAAGAATGCTACTATTGCTACACCTATTGGATGCTGCCTGCCAAGGAGTGCAATAATAACTGCGATAAATCCGTATCCAGGTGATATTCCTTCTATTAGAACGTGCTGGACTCCAGAAACGAGCATGCCTCCCGCAATTCCTGCTAGCCCGCCACTTATTGCCAGAGTGACAAGGACGCTCTTTGTAATGTTCATTCCAGCATAGCGCGCTGCTTTGATGTTTGCTCCAACGCTTTTGATTTCAAAGCCGATCTTGGTTTTCCATAAATAATAAACTCCTACCGTTGCCAAAGCTGCTACGATAATACCTGCATGAAGCCGCGTTCCTGGAAATATTATTGGCATTTGTGATGCGTTGCCGATCTCCGGAGAATATGGATTAAACCCAGGTGCTTTGATGGGTCCATGTAATAGAAATGATATGAAAAGAAATGCAACGAAGTTTAGAAGCACAGTTGAAATAACCTCGTTCACTCCAAACTTTACTTTAAGCACGGCCGGAACGAGAGCAAAAACTGCTCCAAAAATAAAACTTAGAATTATTCCAAGAAAAATTGCAAGACCTGGAATCAGGCCTACTACAGATATGCCCACGAGTGTCCCGCCTAATGCGCCCATGTAGAGTTGGCCTTCTGCCCCAATGTTCCATTGCTTACACCTAAATGCAACTGAAACAGCAAGCCCTGTCAGCAGAAGCGAAGTAGTCTTCAGCAATACGTCTCCGAATCCAAACGCGGATCCAAAAGCTCCTTCGAACATGATAGTATAGGCTTTGCCTACATCCACGCCTGTTGCACCGAGGATAATGGCCCCTACTACGAAAGCGAGACTCGCAGATGCGAAGGGTACAAAAAACTTTACATCTCTAAGCTTGTTACGGGTCTGAGTGACTACATCAAGCACGCTCACTTTTTCCCCTCCGACGCAACTGCAACTTTGCCCCCCATCATGAGGCCGATGTCGTCAACGTTTGCGTCTCTCCTGTCCATCACTGACACAATCTTGCCCTCGTAAATGACTGCAAGCCGGTCGCAAACAGTTAAAATTTCATCCAGGTCAAGTGAGATCATTAGGACGCCGACTCCGTTGTCGCGCTGCTTTACGAGTTGTTTGTGGATGTATTCTGTCGCACCGATGTCAAGACCCCTCGTTGGATTGTGGACAACTAGGACTTTGGGGTTTCTTGCTAGTTCCCTAGCCATCAAAACTTTTTGCAAATTTCCGCCGGACAACGAGTTAACCGGGACATTGATACCAGGGGTTTTTACTTCAAAATCAGTCACGACCTTTTCTGCAAATTCCTTCATCTTTTCTTGTTTCAAAAATATCTTGCCAGAGTATTCATCCTTGTACCACCGATCAAGTATCAGATTTTCAGCTATCGAATAATCTAAGATCAGTCCAGTATTGAGCCTGTCTTGTGGCACATAGGCCAACCCCCATTCTCTAATTTTTCTCGGGGCAGCGTTGGTTATTGCAGTATTGTCCATTATTATTTCGCCGCTCTGGACCTTTCTCAGCCCCGCAATTACCTCAGCAAGCTCTGCTTGGCCGTTTCCATCGACCCCGGCTATTCCAAGGATTTCCCCCTTTCTCAGTTCGAGCGAAAGATCCTTAAGGAATTTAACTTTTGCATTGTTGAGTGCTGACACGTTTTTCAGCTGGAGAATTGCAGGGTTTTTTGCAGATGCTTTCGGTTCAACACTTTCAATGATAGATCGACCAACCATCATCTTTGCCAACTCTGATTCACTAGAATCCGATGTTTTGACTGTCCCCACGACCTTGCCACCGCGAAGGACTGTCACTCTATTGCTTGCTTCCATTACTTCGTGGAGCTTGTGTGTAATGAATATTATAGAAAGGCCCTGCTTTACCATCGACTGTAAAGTAGCAAATAGCGCTTTTTCCTCCTGTGGGGTCAACATGGATGTAGGCTCGTCCAGGATGAGGATATCAATATCCCTGTATAGCGCCTTTATTATCTCCACTCGCTGTTGCTCTCCAACTGCTAAATCGGCAATAGTTGCCTTTGGATCGATCTTCAGTCCGTACTTTTCAGCCAAGTACAAGATCTTCTTTTCAGCGCTGGCGAGGTCCAGAAATAGCCCCCTGGATTTTAGGCCAACAATGATATTTTCTGTGACTGAATGAGGTGGAGTAAGCAGAAAGTGTTGGTGAACCATTGCTATCCCAAGTTCCATTGCATCGTTTGGCGATTTGATAGTCGTCTTCTCTCCCTTCACAATGATCTCTCCGGCGTTCGGCTGATACAGGCCATAAAGTATGCTCATCAGAGTTGTCTTGCCTGCTCCGTTTTCACCAAGGAGACCATGTACCTCTCCCTTTAGCAGGTCGAAATCTACATTGTTGTTCGCCACAACATCGCCAAACTTTATGGTGATTCCCTTCATCTTTAGAACGGGATCGCCGGGACCAACTGAAGATAGCTTTTTTGCTTTATACTGATCGTTGCCGTTGATATCGTCAGGAAGGCTTGTTCCCTTGTTGTCCCGATCAAACTTTCGTTTTAAAAACGCAATAGAACATTGTCCTATAACTCGATATTATACTTTGGTATTCAATCATGAGATTTTTGTCATATATCATAAAGTTTGAAAAGATAGATACTGTTCGGCCTCTGATTGTTGGAATAAATGAGTCTGAGCAAACATTTCGTGTTTTCCATAAATTCCACAGATTGAGGCCCATTATTAGGATATTTTGCAGTTTTGGGATCGCGGCCTCATCCTTGCGTTGCAAAAAAAACAATTATGCGATAACTAAAGCAATGATCAGCCTAACTTTAAATACCAACCGAGGGTTCGCCATTTCTGTGAAGAGTTGACACAACCAGATCTGTTTCATGCCATAATAAAGCCGAATTTCTATCGCGACTCTTTGCAGCTAATGAAGATTTCTGATAAGGTTAGGCGCATTTCAAGGGGAATAACAGAAGCTTCAGTAATAATGGCGACACCTACCAACAAGGGAATACTTATTCGTCTTGGATTCCCGCCTACCCTAATTGAGGAGGCAAAAGAAACTGACATTATTATAGCTGTCAGGGCCCAGGACCAAGATTCATTGAATCTAGCTATCCAAAAGGCTAACGAAATGCTCGAATCACCAGAGAAAATTTCGTCCGGCGACGAGAAGAAATCTAAATTGACTGATTTAGACTCTGCTCTAAATGCGATGCCAGATGCAAATCTTGTTCTTATATCAATTCCCGGTGAGCACGTCAAAGATATTTCACTAAAGCTAATAGATCGAGGTATACACCAGCAGATATTCAGCGATCATGTGTCAATAGAAGACGAGCTGGAAATCAAAGAGCGTGCTGTCAAGAATGGCGTATTGATACTCGGACCTGGTGCCGGCACTTCAATCATTAACGGCAAAGGCATAGGCTTTTCTAATGCTGTTAAAGAAGGTCCAGTAGGAATAGTTGCGGCCGCAGGAACCGGGCTTCAAGAAGTTATTACTTTGCTTGACCAATGCGGAATCGGTGTAAAGCATGGTTTGGGTGTGGGAGGAAGTGACACAAAGGAGAAGATAGGCGGCCTAATGATGTTAGAGTGTATTAAGTTGCTTGAGAAAGACCCCGATATCTCAGTTATTGGGATCGTTTCAAAGCCTCCGTCCCCTTCAATTCAAGAAAAGATTATCAAGCATATATCGCAACAAGGCAAGAAAAAGTACGTATTGGCATTTATCGGCGGCCGACAAATGCAGGATAACCGGACTGGAGGAAGAATTATTCAGGTGGGTAGCCTTGCATCTGCAGTCCTGGCATTTGCAAAGCAAGCAGGAAACGACCAATTTTTGAAGGCAACAGCAAAGACGAGCGTCTCACAAGAAGATCTAATGCGTGCAATGGAAAAAGAATGGACCAAGTTGAGCGATGGCCAGAAATACATCAGAGCACTTTACACAGGCGGGACCTTTACTTACGAAGCTCAAGTGATCTTGAGCGAAATATTGCCAGGTTTGATTTATTCAAACGCCCCGATCCTTAACGTAAAGGAGATGGCCAGCTCTCTTACAAGCGAAGCAAATTCAGTGGTGGATCTTGGCGAAGAAGAATTTACACAAGGCAGGGCCCATCCAATGATTGATCCAACAATAAGAAAACTTCGAATTATTGAGGAAGCAAAAGACCCTGAAGTTGCAGTTCTTTTGATGGACTTTGTCCTTGGCTATGGCTCGCACCCTGATCCAGTTGGAGCAGCTCTTCGAGAGATAAGAGAAGCAAAAGATTTGGCGGAAAGAGGCGGCAGATATCTTTCAGTGATATCCCACGTATGCGGAGCCACTGGTGACACACAGGGATATGAAAGCAGCATAAGCAAGTTACAATCAGTCGGCGCAGTGGTCTTACCCACTAACGCTATTGCGGCCACAGGAGCGGCATTGGTGGCTCTCAGGGGGAAGGGAAATATAGAAAAGATTTATTCACAATATTTGACGCTTGGGGGAGAATTCTGATATGGCTGAAGGGAAAAAACTATTCAATGTAGAATTAAAAGTCATAAATGTCGGGCTGGATATCTTTTATGACGCACTCCAAATGCAAAACGTAAAGGCAGTAGACATCAACTGGAGACCAACCCCAAAGCTTGAGAAAGAAATTGAGGATATTCTTGACAAGCTATTATAGGTCAACAGGCGCATGTAGATGACAATGACAGTTCAGCGAAATTTTGTTTGCGCCTGCATTGGAGATTTGCATGGTTGGCTCTTGCAAGAGAGAAGCGGCACAGTTGGAAAGATCTTGAACGCTTTTGATACCACAATTAACATACGCACTAAAGAAGACGAACTTCTGGTGATTACGCTTGGCAAGGTTCGTTCTCCCGCGAATCTAAATGTCACTGCCTCTAATACTATCGATGGATTCAAGGGGATCATACGCGAAGACGAAAAGGCATTCATACAAGATGAAAATCGCGATAAACAACCAAGCGCGACGCTCTTGGTTGGAGATGCAAATATCGCAGTAGGTGACTGCAACAGGTTCCGCAATTACTTTAGCTCTCTGGACCCGCATGCAATTCAGACATTTGCAAGCAACAGCTATGGAATATTCTCAGAACTAGAATCATTGGGGCAGGCGAACAAATTTGGTTGCCTGCTAAATCCTGACATGACGACCAGAGGCTTATTTGCGCGATTCATTGACCAGCTAATCTCAGATTGCACGATCAAAGACCAACAAGAATTCGACAGTAGGATATCGAAAGGGCTGAAACACCTGTGCGGGGTAGGCCCGGGGTTTACGCCTGCCGGTGACGATTTCATAGCCGGCTACTTGGCCATGAGAAATTCGCTCGGTAACGCAATGAAGCTTGGAGATGCAGTCATTCCGGGCAATGATTTTTCTGTTCTCACAACTTGGACGAGCTTCAAATTGATTGAATATAGCGCAAGAAACTTGCTGGATGATCAGGCTCAACACATGATAAACAGCGTTGCTCATAACAATCTGGAAGCCTATATTGAATCAGTTCGGCTTATCAGCAAAAGAGGACATACTTCAGGCCTCGACTTTGCAACCGGAGTGACTGTAGCGCTATTCACGATTGCAGATCGAGTGTTCAAGACTTCAGTTCTTCCGAGCTTGGTTTACACTTTAGAAACTTGAAGTTCTCCACTGCGGGTTCACAATGTATCAAGAATTGCAGATTTTAGCATATCTATTTTTTCCGAACAGATTAAATCATTATGCTTATATATTTTTTCAAGTTCCATCTATGTCTTGAGTTCAAAAGACACAGTGGTCATTGCCTTGGGCGGAAATGCTCTTCTCAAAAGAGACGACAAGGGTACGTTTGAAGAACAATTTCGCAACGTGCAGCTCGCTGCAAGAGGCATTGTCAATTTGATAGAAGACGATTATCGCGTAGTCCTAACGCATGGCAACGGTCCTCAAGTGGGATCAACCCTTATCAGGCATGATATGGCCAAGAAGACCGTACCCTCTTTTCCGCTTCACGCTTGCAATGCAGAGACTCAGGGATTTATCGGCTATATGGTAGTACAAGCTCTGCAGAATGAGCTTGATAGAAGACACATTGACAAGTCAGTGGTGGCTCTTGTCTCCAGAGTTGTAGTTGATGAAAATGACCCTTCTTTTCGCAACCCGACCAAGCCCATCGGACCATATTTCGAAAGGAGCCAATACGCAAACCTTGTCAACATTTTTGAAGGTTATAGGTTGGGCGCAAAGTACGTAAATCCAAATGTAAAGGTCACGGGAAGCTATTTGGGCGATTGGGACAGTCCTGAGAAGGGTAAAGAAGCTGCTTTGCTTCAGATAAATTCTGGAGCCGATTTCGTTCTGCACGTCGCAGATACATCTGGCAAGGGTGTCATCGAAGCTGCCAACGAAAAGGGGGTGTATGCCTTTGGTGCTGTGGGAGACCAGTACCACCTAGCTCCAAAAGCGGTATTGACTTCGTTCGTACTGGACATCGACAAAGCATTTGACCAAGCTGTGCAAATGGTCGCTCAAAACAAGTTCGAAGGCAAGATATTCAAGCCTGGCATTGAAGTTGGAAAGGGGGCTGTAGGGGATGGAATCGTATATCTGGCTCCATTTTATGGCCTAGATAGCAAGGTACCAGGCGACGTCAAGATCAGGCTAAAAGAGCTGTTGCTTGAAGTGATGGCCAAAAAAATAGAAATTCCCGAAAAGTACACCGTCACAATAGATTCACCAAAGGTGACACTTGCTCCGCCTAAGAGTGGTCGCGGAAAACTTAGGATAGCATTGGTCACGGATGCCCTGTTTAGCGATGGCGGCTGGGGTGCTACGGCATATAATGCTGCAAAGTTGCTTGAGTCAAAGTATGGCCATGAAGTGTCTTGTGTTGATAATATTTCCATTGCGGACATAGAACCTGTACTGAGAGCACGCGCAAACGAAGGCTATGATCTCGTGATCGCGCATGGATTTCAGTGGGGAGACCCGGCTGTCAAGGTGGGCAAGGACTATCCAAACACAAAGTTTGTGGTATTCACAGGCCTTGTAGGATCGGAAAATGTGGCTTCCATGTTCCCTATGCAGCAAGAAGGTACCTTCCTTCTTGGAGCGCTTGCTGGCATGATGACAAGAACAAATATGATTGGGTACGTAGGCGGTGATCAGCTCGACCCGTTTATCAGTGGCGACTCGACAATTACCTGGAAGTACCAGAGCAATGCCAAATATAGGAGAGTAGTCCCCTCTCCAAAACCGGTCGTCATTGTCGACCGACATGCAATTCGTTCTCTAATTGACGGTGGATTTGTAGTTGTGGCATGTGGCGGAGGCGGAATACCTGTAGTGCACAGAAACGGTGAAGGAAAATTTGGCGTGGATGCAGTCATTGACAAGGATTTGGCTGGCGAGTTTCTGGCCAGGGAGATAGGGGCAAAAAAATTCGTGATCTTGACCGACGTTGAAGGTTTGTACTTGGACTACAAGAAACCAACGCAACGGCTGATAAAAGAAATAATCCTGAGCCGGGATCATGTGGAAATCTCTCAACTTGAAGAGGGAAGTATGGGGCCAAAGGTTCAGGCCTGCTTGCAGTTTGTCAAGAACGGAGGCGAAGAAGCCATAATTGCAAGTCTGGACAAGGTCCAAGATGCCATAAATGGCGTTTCAGGGACACACTTTTTTCCATGACGCAGGCGCTAGAGAGTAAATGGAAGCTTCTGCGAGCGCTTTGAACGCGACTACGCATTATTTTTTCGAATTTTAGATATATGTCAAATTTTCAAGCCTGAATGAATTAAACTTAAATGCTGACCCGATTACGATTTTCACGTGGCCCCTGAAGATATAAAGGCAAAGATCGAGTCTGCCAATGCAACGGCTGTTCAGAGAGTGCTTGCCTCAAAGCCTCATCTTGTCGACGTTAAACCAGCCATAGAGGTTCTGCCTGGCATGAACAAGAGGTCGATTTTTCACGCAGGACCCCCGATAAAGTGGGGTAGCATGTGTGGACCAATGAAGGGCGCGGTCGTGGCCAACATAATATTTGAAGGATGGGCATCAAGCTGGGACGGCGCTGTCAAGCTCGTCGAAGAAGGCGAGGTTGAGCTGTCGCCAAACCATGACCATGAGGCCGTAGGTCCTATGGCAGGAGTGATTTCTCCTTCTTTGCCAGTAGTTGTTGTGAAGAATGAAAAATTTGGCAATGTGAACTATGGTAGAGTAGTCGAACAAAAGGTACAGTTTGGTGCATTCGACGAGGAGGCAATCCAATCTTTGCAATTCTGGAAAAAGGTATTGGCTCCGGCGTTGGCCAAGGCTTTAGGCAGACTTCGGTCAAGTGGCAGCATCGGTATCGACCTAAAATCAATCATGGCGAGGGCACTCTACATGGGTGATGAGCTCCACAACAGACCGTCTGCAGGGACTGCGCTGTTTGCTCTCTCCATATTGCCCTCCTTGATAGAATCTGGAGAAGATAAGGAACGTCTTTCACAGATAGTGAAGTACTTTTCAGGAAACGAGATATTTTTCCTTTGCCTGGCGATGGCCGCCTGCAAAGCTACGATGAATGCTGCAAAAGATGTTGAATATAGTACGCTTGTGACAGTTATGGCGCGTAATGGTGTGGATTTTGGTATAAAGGTAAGTGGATTGGGGAATCAATGGTTTACAGGCCCGGCAGGAATGGTCAAGGGACTCTATTTCCCAGGGTATGGCACTCAAGACGCTAACCCAGACATGGGTGACAGCGCGATAACGGAGACAACTGGCGTCGGCGCATTTGCGCTAGCGAACTCTCCTGCCATTCTTTCCTTGGTTGGAGGAACCGCGCAAGATGCCTTTAACTACACAAAGCAGATGCGTGAGATAACTACGACATTGAATGACACTTTTCTAGTACCTATACTCGACTTTGAAGGTACTGCTACGGGCATTGACATCAGAAAAGTCGTAAAAACCGGAATACTTCCAGTGATCGACACCGCAATCGCTCATAAGGATCCGGGCATAGGAATGATAGGAGCCGGAATAGTTAATCCGCCTATGGAAGCTTTCAAATCGGCTCTGCGCGCATTTGCTTCAAAGTACAAGGTATAGATTAGTCCCTGGCTCAAGTAGTTTCGCTGCTCAAATAATAACAGATAGTCGCAACAACTTTTTTTCTTTGCAGTATGTATTTCGGATTTGGTTTTTTATGATATATGAACTAATTTCGGGAATGAGCTAAATAGATTTATTAATTCAAGGAAAGGCATTCGAACCGGACATTTCTGAATTTGGCAAGGAAGAATCATATTGTTAGAATGGCAGAGTCAAAGAAGCTAACCAAGGGTGCCACCGTCTGTATTGTGGTCCCTTCGTTGAAGCAGTTTGAGAAGTTGAAGGACGCAAGAGTCGTTCTTAATTCATTTGGAATAGAAAATGAAGTGTGTATCGTTGCCGCTCACTGGGCTCCAAAGAAAACTCTTAGGTTCATAACAGAATTGGAATCAAAACGAGTAGAAGTCATAATCGCAGCAGCTGACGGCTCGGCCCACCTGCCGGGGATGATAGCCTCGCTTACTACTATTCCAGTGATAGGAGTTCCGCTTGACGGTACCTCTCTTCAGGGAATGGATTCTCTCCTTTCAATAGTTCAAATGCCACGCGGAGTGCCAGTAGCGACTATGGCAATTAACTCGGGTCATAATGCGGGAGTGTTTGCCTGTCAGATTTTAAGTCTGAAATATCCTCAACTTAAGGAAAAGCTGAACCAACATAAGGAAATGCTGGAGAACCAAGTGGAATCAGAAGACTTGCAATTTAGCAAGAAATAATCGCGCGTGAACAGTTTCTTTGGATATCTTCAACGTCGATTAAAGAATCTTCTCCATCTGTCCAGTACCCTTCCGTAAAGACCGCCAAGAGATGCGTTAATTAATGCTGTTCCAGCCATTACACTAACGAGTTCCCAGCCTTCCAACTTCACAACAAAGTAGCTCCAAATCCCGATGACAGGCACCCAAAAAGCCAGTGAAAGAATTGTGTCAAGGAGGTATTGTTGATATTTGTTCAATAGTGTTGAAATAGAATTGTTACTAAAAAAGGTAGAGAAATGCTCCGTTGGTTTTCGGATTTGAGTTGATTCGTGTTGGCCATAAATTCAAGCAGCTTAATTAAGCGAATGAGCAGCATGTTTGTTTGATGCCGCGCAAGAAGAACATCTTGTTGATCGATCCCGCACCCGCTGCATCTTACATGATCACTATGATCTTGAAGCTCAACAATTTTGATGTGATGCCCTATTCCGATCCAGAGCTAGCATTTTCAGATTTTCAAAAAGGGGTATACGACCTAATCCTTGTTGATCTAGAGATGAAAGGAATTAACGGTTTTGAGCTGTACAAGAGAATGAGACAGATAGACGATAAAGTAAGTGTTTGTTTCATGACAGTTCTCAGAGAAAAGCATCTTAACGAATTCAAATCCTCATTTCCAACTTTTCCCTCTACAAGACTGGTAGAGAAGCCGGTTGGAACAGAGGATCTGTTGGAGATTTTGCGGCTGAATCTTGTCGACAGTGAGTAACCATGTTGAATCACCAAGAACAGGACAAAAATTCCGGTCTTGGGCTACGTGGTAACAAAATATCTCCTTTTTATGATATATGCATTATTGCAACAACCGCCAAACCTAACCTTAAAGACCTACATTTGGCTGATTCTTCAAGGCCCGGCATGGAGGAATGCACACTGAAATGAGCAACAAGACAAACAACCCGAGGTCTCCAGTACCAAACAAAGACTTTACTGCCGGAGGTAGAGATGAGATTCTCAAGAGAGTTGAAAAGGATTATGAGGAATTCAAGATCACGCGCACTTTCAAATTTCCTGTCTGGCTTTACGGCCCTCCAAAAGGCAAATTATTCAAAGTAGAAGTGGAAGACTGTCCGCGTTTTGGCGAAACGGCCTATGTTGAATTTGACTCTGCTAGAACCGCATTTTTGAGCATAGACATGCAGATAGACTTCTGCGGGCCCAAGGGTTATGTTGACGTCATGGGCTATGACTTGGGGCTTACTTCAGCTCCGATCAAACCGATCCACTATGTAATGTATAATATACGCAACGGCACCGACATTAAAGTCATACATACTAGGGAAGGACATTTGCCCGATCTCTCCGATGCGCCTTACAATAAGCTACTCCGAAGCAAGCTCATTGGAAATGGTGTTGGCATTGGCGATATTCCTAAAGGCGGTTTGGGTCGTTTGCTGGTGCGGGGCGAGAAAAATTGGGACATAATTGAAGACCTCTATCCGGTTCAAGGCGAGTACGTCGTAGACAAGGCCGGAAAGGGGGCATTTGGCCAAAGTAATCTACCACTTTTGCTCAAGAATCTTGGGATTACTCATTTGGTAATAACTGGCATTACGACTGACGTCTGCGTGCATACAATAATGAGAGAAGCAAACGACAATGGATATTGGTGTCTTGTGTTGAAAGACGCCACTGGCGCTACGGATCACGCCAATCACGAAGCGGCAATGAAGCAGATCAAGATGCAGGGTGGAGTATTTGGTTGGGTTTCTGATTCTAAAAGATTTGTGCAAGGTATCAAATCAGCTTTTAGAGATTAGTCCATTTTCCCTTTATACTCAAGATCTGACAATAGCGCTTGTGTATAACTTTTAATTTTACTTTGTGGAAAGCTTATCGACCCAGGCGTCGAGGTTACTAAATGAAGGTTGCAAGGATATTACTGCATGACGAGGAGACGTTTGCACTAGTTAATTCTGAAGGGAAGATGAGTACCCGAGATGAAATAGTGAAAAAGACTGGCTTGCGCCTGCCGCATTCTCTCGACGAGTTCGTGTTCGGAGGCAGCCTGCAAAAGGTAAATGATCGAACAAAAGACCTGACGTTTGCCCACGAAATAGGTAAACTAAAGATCTTGCCTCCATTTACAAAAAGCTTTAAGATAATCTGTTTGGCCTTCAACTATTCAGACCAAGACAGTTGGGTGAGATTTGGGAAATTCCCTCCACGGGAACCCGTCATATACTTGAAACCCCATACAAGTCTAGTCGGTCCATTTGACGATATTGTTTGCCCCAAATTTGTAACGCAACTTGACTATGAGGGCGAGTTGGCCTTTGTCATCGGAAAAAAATGCAAGGATGTATCGGAGAAGGACTCACTTGATTGTGTTGCGGGATATTTTGTAATGAATGACGTATCGGCGCGCGATATACAGTTCATTGACAAACAATACACAAGAGCAAAAGGCTTTGATACATTTGGTCCATGCGGGCCATGGCTGACGACGCCAGAAGAAGTCCCCGACCCCCACAATCTGAGTATTATAACAAAGGTAAATGGCGAAATCCGTCAGAACTCTTCAACCTCGAACATGGTTTTGAAAGTAAATAAGATTATACACAGCCTGAGCCTTGTGATGACTCTGGAACCAGGCGATATTATATCGACAGGAACACCAAGCGGTACCGTATTATCTCTTTCTTCACATCTCAAATATTTGCAACAGGGCGACATTGTTGAAGTGGAAGTTGGACGGCTTGGAAGGTTAAGGAATAGAGTGGTGTTCTCGTAATAATAGCTAGATGTCGTGAGGCGAGTCAAATTTGAACTGTGCAACGTCTTTCTTGGGCGATGCAGAACGACTTGGGCGCTCAAAAACCTCTGATGTCATTGTGCATAAAATGCCGTTTCTTGAAACAATAAAGGTCCCGACATTTAGGTGAACCCCTTTCCCGTGATTTCGTGGGTTATGTGGCTCCTGCATACATGGAACCTAACTCAAAACCAGAGGTAACTAGGTTAAGTCAGGGCTATTATGAGCTGATTGCGTGATATTGCAAGGAAAAGGCTAGTGTTTACCCTGTGATGTCATTCTTAAAACAGAGGATAAGGAAAAGATGGAAGCTATTGTCGATCGTCGCCGGTTTGTGGCTATGGGTTCTGTTTCCGATCCCCTTTTTGCCGCTCTTTAATGCTCCATACGATCCTACATCTATTCATGTTTCACTAATCATCATAAGCATAGCATCCATACCTTTCATCTTTCTTGCACTGTTCATGAACAGCGGACGAACACGGGACGAAGAGTCGTAAAAAGAGGTGTTGGTCTTCGCTGAAGTGATGAGTAGAGATTAGGAGTATAGCCTAGTTGATATACTTCTGCGCCTATTGTCGAACTTTTTAGGCTATTTTCTAGTACAACCTATCTAAAGGTTTATCTTACTGCTTTCATAGCCTGTGGTAGGAACAGTCATCGATTGAACCCACTTCACAGGCTTTTTCATAGAACAAAGAAAACCGTGATTTGCCCACTTTGTAAAGCTCTATTCGCTGAAAAAATAGAGCTTGTCATCCACATAAGAGAACGCCACTGAATCGGAAGCAAAACTCTAGAATCTCGTTGCATAACTGATTATAATGATGACACATTTTGTTGAATAATGACGACGGAAATATCTCCAATAAAAGATTTTCTTCAAAGTATCAACGATCAAACGATGAGAGACATTATGAAGTATTTCCAATTCGAAGACTATGACGCTTTCGTGCGATACGTCAAAAAGTTAGGAATCAACCGAAAACAGTGATAAAGGGGATCGCCCTGCCCGTCTGAGGGATGACGATAAGCCCAATGTTAGATTGGATGACGGGCAGGACGCGCGTACTATGGGGTTTTTGCAGTGAGAAAGGCGCTTGCATCCAATTTAAGACTGGCTTAACATAGTTAATCGATCTGTTTCAAGTGGCGTACGAGCCGGGATGTCGATTCTTCGGATCTGGAGCTCTTAAATATCATGTTGCCGAAATAATAATCCCCCAAGGGTGAACCCGATAAGAGCTGTTGGGTATCGGCTCAGCTGTTTCTATTGGGGGTAGCCCAAGGGGACTTTTAGTTGTCGAATCGTGATTTGCGATCGCAATTCAATCGAATATTTATCATGACTGCTTTTGTTGTCATTGAATTTACAACCTAGAATCGAAGCTTATGTCCTGATGGCTGACAGAGGATTTTTGAAATATCCGCTGATCCATACCGATACCGACTGAGGGGGGGCCCTTCCAATAACGACTTTAACTGGGATCAGGAGTCGCATGTTGGGGGTAGCCATATCTCGGGCCTATCCCTCATCATCTTCTAGTCTCCCATTGCCAACATTCTACAAAATTCTTCGAGTGCTAACCAGTCCATAATTGCTCAGATTCGGCGCCGCCGTTTGTTCAGGCTGAGGATAATGAGTCCAGCCCCGCCCCAGAGCGCGAATGCCGGGACGTAAAGTTGATAGAACCATGCTACGCCGCCTAGGACTGCTAACGCCATTCCTGCAATGCCTTTTAGCTTTTTAGGCGCAATAATCATGCCCTTATGGCAAGGGGCGCAAATCCTTTGATGGGCCTCCTGGCCGTGTCCGCGAGATGGGATTGAGACTGTTTGGCAAGCATTTCAAGCAGACGCCGGCCTGCTTCCATCTTTTGCTTCTTCAGCTGCGCGTCCTTGACCTTTTTCTTTGAATACTTGCCGATCTTCTTGCCAAGATCCATTCCCACGAGCACTATTTTTCGGGCGCCAAATTCCTCCGCCAAAAATACGCTCCTGTCCCCGTCAGTGAACCCTCCAAAGTTGTGGACGTTTTCAAATGGCATCACCTGTGTTGACCCTACCAGCTTTCTGAATTTCGGAACGAGCTTTTTGAGCATCGCGGTATTGTCGCTATGCGCGTGGACGACCATCACTGCGCCGCTTTTTTCAGCCTTTTTCAGAGCATTGGGGTCGCCGTCGAGGTCAGTCACAACAATATCAGGCTTGATCTTGTTTTCAATCAAAAACTGGACGGCGCCATCAGCAGCTATCTTGACAAATTTCCTGTTCTTCTTCACGTATTTGAGCGCCTTCCCGTCGGCGAGGCTTGGACCTGCCCCAACAACAATGACATTCTTGCCCTTGATCTTTTTCTTGAGGACCTTTGGGTCAAGTGCTTTTTTCTTTATCATGTCTGATAGAATTTTTGCAGCCTCTTGATCCATTTCGCTGTTGTATCCAAATTCTGCGCGGATGCCCTGATAATACGGGAACCAGTCAGCGAACTTCACAGGAAAAGGGTGAGGTGAGGTTGCTATTAATATCTTCTGGCTTGCAGAATAGTCTTTTGTGTTTCCCTCAATCCTTAATTACGCGAAAAGGTTACCATGAGGAATGGAGTGCGTACCGGTACAAGTCCAAGGGAAGCCTTTCTTTGAAGACCTATGAGCACGTCGAACTCCAGCATAAAGCCCTTCTTATTACCGCAAGCGTTATCGTAAAAACCTTCTTGATGGCGATAGCTTCGAGCTATGTCTTTTGCGGAAGCATTGAGCCAAACACGCTCTTTCTGAAATGCGGTGCTTCCAACGTCATTTACATGGGCGGCAGCGTGGCTGCCGTCGCGATAATGGGAGCGCTTTTCGGCTATTATGTGATCAGGCTCAAGTCGTTTGAGCCGATATTTGCCAGGATGATGAAAGCGGACTTTATCATGACTGCCATGTATTTCGGTGTAGCGTTTTCAGCGCCCGAGATTATCGCAGGAAAGGTCATGATCTGGCTTTTTGGAATTTGGATACTTGGCATGCTGCTCGCCCCTTTCAACAGAGAGATGACGCTTTTGAAAAAGGTGACGGAGTATGGATCGCTGGTTGCTCTTGGAGCACTTTTAACTGCACACTTTATCCCGGCTATTCAGGAGTACGGCTCATCCTATACGCTTGGCATGATGGTCAGCAGCGTGCTCAGCATGTTTGGTGCCGGCAGGACCAAGTAGCTGTTCGTTAACGTTAATATCGGTAGACCAGCTAGACATGACGAAAGCACGGCAATGGAGCCCAAGATCCAGTCGACATCATGGAACCCCGAGATAGAGAAGGCGATCCTCAAAAAGTGGGAAGAGCAAGACGTCTATCGGTTTGCAATAAATGACAATCCTGCATTTGTAATTGATACTCCGCCTCCATACCCTTCCGGTCGCCCTTGGCACATTGGCGCGGCCGCGCACTACGCGCAGATCGACATGATAGCTCGCACCGCCAGGATGAACGGCAAGAATGTCCTATTCCCGATAGGAATAGATAGGAACGGCCTGCCAGTCGAGATCTACACAGAGAAAAAGCATAATGTGCGCATGCGCCAGATGGACAGGGAAAAGTTTCTAGAGCTCTGCAGGTTTGCCCTCGATGACCTCGAGGCCGAAATGATTCAGATAATGAAGGGCATGGGATTGTCCGGCAATTTCCGCGAATACTACAGGACCGATTCTGATGATTACAGGGCATTGACGCAGAGCACGTTTATCGAGCTGTGGAAGCAGGGGCTTGTGTACCTCGCAAACAGGCCCAACAACTACTGCCCGGACTGCGGGACCACGATAGCAGACGCTGAGATAATCTACGATGAGATCCCGACAAAGCTCATTTACATGAAATTCAAGATAAAAGAGACCAATGAGGATGTCATTATCGCATCGACAAGGCCGGAGCTACTGTTTGCTTGCCAAGCAGTTATTGTAAATCCAGCAGATGATAGATACAAAGGTTTGCAGGGTTCGCATGCTATTTTGCCATTGTTCAATCGGGAAGTGCAGATAAAGCCGCACCATTCGGCAAAACCTGAGTTTGGCTCTGGTGCCGTCATGGTGTGCAGCTACGGCGACCAGAATGACGTGCAGGTCTTTAGAGAGTTGGGCCTAAAGGAAATAGTTGCGCTGAACGAGAATGGCGTTACAACGGAAGCAGCAGGTCAGTATTCCGGCCTACGGATAAACCAGGCAAGGACAAAGGTGATCGAAGACCTGAAGAATTCAGGTTTGATGGAAAAAGAAGAGAGCATCATGCACCGCACGCCGCTTTGCGAGCGGAGCAAGACCCCGATAGAGATAATCCCACTGCACGACTATTACGTAAAACAGCTTGACTTTGTGCCGCAATTAAGAGAGCTTGCGTACAAGCTAAAGTTCCACCCCGACATGCACCGGCAAATTTTGCTGAACTGGCTCGACTCGATCGCAATCGACTGGCCGGTCTCTAGACGTAGGTTCTACGGCACCGAAATTCCAATATGGTACTGCAACACTTGCAAGGCGCCAAACTTGCCTGCACCCGGCAGATACTATCGCCCCTGGAAGGAAAGACCACCCTTTGAAAAGTGCGAAAAATGTGGCGGATCTGAATTCAATGGCGAGGAGCGCACCTTTGACACTTGGATGGACTCGAGCATCAGCCCCCTGTACGTCACGAAATTTAGTAAGGATAAACAAATTTTCGATTACACTTATCCCACTACCCTTAGGCCCCAGGCAAAGGACATCATCCGCACCTGGCTTCACTACACGATGCTCCGGTGTGTCCAGCTGACGGAAAAAATGCCGTGGAACGAAGCATGGATAATGGGTTACGGGGTCGACGAAAAGGGGGAAAAGATGAGCAAGAGCAAGGGCAACGTTATCGACCCCTTTCCCGTGATACAGAAGTACGGCGCTGACACGTTCAGATTCTGGTCTGCAAGCGAGGCCAATCTTGGTTACGACTTTAGGTGCTCTGAGCAAAGGATTGCCGGCTCGCAAAAGTTCCTCTCAAAGCTCTGGAATTTGGGGAGGTTTCTGTCTTCGTTCGAATTGGTGGCAAACCAGCCGGTGCTAGAGGCGTCTGATAAATGGATGTTGGCAGAGCTTGCCCGGCTTGTGGACGAATGCAAAAAAGGTTACAAGGATTACAATTTTTTTGTGCCGGCAAACGCAATCCGGGATTTCACGTGGAACCTTTTTGCGGCCCACTATGTCGAAATGGTTAAGGGGCGCGCCTACGCAACAAGCGAAGACATCGGCAGGAGGTCGGCCCTCTACACGCTCCACAGGTGCCTTTCCACCATCCTGCTCTTGATAGCTCCGATTACGCCTTTCATAGCAGAAGAGCTCTGGACAAAGATTTACTCTTCCAACAGCATTCACCTCCAGCCAATGTTCCGGGAAGAAAAGGTAGACCCTGAAATGGTGAAATACACGAAGCAGATAATCGATTTTAACTCGATGGTCTGGAACAAAAAGAAAGAGACGATCAAGGACGGCAAACCACTCTCACTGAAGGACCCNNACTGCGAATTCCCGGATCCAGTTGCAGGCAAGGGTCAAGTTATTGTTGACGTCGAATACTGCGGGGTAAACCATCTTGACATATGGACAAGGATTGGCATTTCCGGCAAAAAGATCAAGCTTCCGCACATCTGCGGCTGCGACATTGTCGGGACCGCAAAGGGTCAGCGAGTAATGGTATACCCGGGCTTTTCTTGTGGCAAATGCAAGTACTGCCAAAGCGGGCATGAGAACCTCTGCAGCGAGTTTGCAATCATTGGCGGCATGAGCGATTGGAATGGCGGCTACGCGGAAAAGGTAGCGGTGCCGGTGAGGAACGTCATCACGATACCAAAAACGTTGAAGAGCGAAACAGCGGTCACGCTAGCAGTTTCTTACTTGGTGGCATGGAACATGCTCAAAGCGAACGGCGCTGACAAGGGTAAAACGATACTTGTTTATGGCGCAACAAGCGGAGTAGGGATGGCAACGATCCAGCTTGGTAAGGCACTTGGGGCTAGAGTGATAACAACGGTTTCGAACGGAAAAAAGCGTGAATTTGCAGAAAAACTTTGCCCGCACCATATCATAGATAGAACAAGCCAGAATATTGCAGATGAAGTAAAAAAAGTAATTCCTGCCGGTGTCGACATTGTGATTGATCATGTTGGAGCCGCGACTTGGCCTACCAGTATTGCTGCTCTGAGACAAGGAGGAAGGTTGGCCGTTTGTGGCATGACATCGGGCAATGATGCTATGGTTCCAGTGAGGATGTTCTACACCAAGCAGATAGTCATGACCGGCGCGCAACTGGGAACAAATGCGCAATTACAAGAATTGATAAGGTTCATCGTTAGGAAAAAGATCAAGCCTGTGATCGATTCTATATACTCGTTGAAGGATGCCAAACAAGCTCAGAGCAAGATGGAAGCTAATCTGCACTTGGGCAAGATTTTGTTAAAATGCAAATAGTCATAGCTCCATTAAGCTTGTCATAGTGTTCTGAGATGAAATGTGAAAGACCCCCCTTGGATCATTAAAGGCATCAACACTAAACCTGTGCTCTTGAAGCCCGGACTTTAGAATCGCGGTAATGTCTTTCTCATCATCTACAATTAGAATTTTTGGCTTTGTTTGCTGTGTCTGTCATGTCCAAATCGTTGCAGTAACTAAATGGCACCTCTACTACAAAAGCTTGTTGACAAGGATGGAAGACCCTATTGGCTGCGGCCGGGTGAATTGTCAAAAAACGAGCAATGCTCTATTGGGAAGCAGTCGTCCTTGCTCCATCTTCTGTAAGAAATGAAATTTCTTCCTCTAAGATTTCAGGATGGATGTCCGTCGGTATTGTAAATGTAAAGGTAGCGCCCCTTCCGTCATCATTGTTTTTGCCGGTTATCGTACCTCCATGAGCTTCGACAATTTTCTTGGATACAAAGAGTCCTAGACCTGTCCCACCGTCAGACTTTGTAGCGAATTTCTCATAAAGTCGTTTCATTATTTCGGAGTCTATTCCCTTCCCTGAATCTTGTACTTGAACCTTAACTTCGTCGTTGTAAATTGAAGCAGAAATAAGGACTTCGCCTGATTCGGTGAACTTTACAGCATTGTCAAGAAGATTGTAAAGTGTTTGCCCCATCTTTGGTCCGTCGCAATACACCCTTACATCGTTTCCGCCGCTAGAGGCTGTGCGCAGTTCGGAATCAAAGAGTATCCTCAGGTTGTCTCTTTCACCTAGATACTTTTTTTCTATATCTGCTATTACTGTCCTAACAAGCTTTTCTATTTCAACTTCCTCCAAATTTAGAGAGAAGACTCCACTCTCTATCCTGCTTACTTGCAAAATATCCTCAGATAGTTTCATTAATCTTGACGCATTACGCATTACCATAGACGTGCTGGAAAACAATTCTTCAAAATCCTCCTTCCCTAACTTGTCCTTTTGCTTCATTAAGCCTTGCTGTATGAGGTCTGCACCTGTAAGAATAGGCATTATGGGATTTCGAAGTTCGTGCGCGGCGATGTTCACAAATTCCTCTTTTATCCTCTCTGCATCGCGGCTCCTCTCATAAAGATCTGTTTCTCTCCATAGACTTTCAAAGATTGAAGCACAGGGCACTACTGTTGCCTTGCTGTTAGAGTATACGGCAAGCCCTATTGCCTGGCTAAACGTTCCCTTTGAATCATCCTTTGTCTCTACGACAAGTAGAACCTTCTTGTCAACAATTAGCATGTTAAACTTTGTTTCGGTAGGAGTTTCAATTCTTCTAACAACAATGCCACTTGCCCTCAGCTCATCCAGCTTGCTCTTAGTGAAATCGTCTTCTGCAGATAAGATTCTAATTTGCACGCCACGTTTAACTGCCTTTTTTAATTCATCCACGATACCGATATCGCGTTCTCGGTGAATTGTGTTTACAGTCGGGAATGTTAGCAGAATTTCAGATCGAGCAACTCTGACCAAACTAATGTACTGCCGTCTTACCCTGTCTGGTGTTGACAAAACCTGAATTGATTCGTGTTGGGAAACGCCAAACCCTGTCTCTCCGAGAAAACTACTCAATAAGAGCGAGTTAGTTTCCAATGTTAATAAATACACATGAAAAACTCTTCTAGCGATTTGCTATGATAGTATTAAAAGTATTTCTTAGTACTTTTTTCNNACCCAGACCGTTCAAGGTATATCAGGAGCTATCTTCAATCCCTCTTCCGCAAGACTTTCCGATTCCAACCGCCGACGCTCTAACCTGCATTCGCAGTGTACGCCCATTTTTGCCCGAGTCTCCGCTTGACATCCGAGCATTAGCTCAATTCCTATTCTTCTCAGCAGGCATAACAAGGGAAATGAAATATGACTCTGGCACCTATTACATGCGCGCAGCCTCCGCAACAGGCGCTCTCTATCCAATCGAGCTGTACGTTATTTCCAAGGAGTTCGCAGGCTTACCTGCAGGAGTGTATCACTTTTGCCCAGGCAATTTTTCGCTTGTAGAGCTACGCAGCGGAGACTATAGAAGCAAGTTGGCAGAAATGGCTGGAGGTAACCCCAATATACTGTCTTCTGCAGTAACGGTAGCGCTTACATCCTTTGCTTGGCGAAACGCATGGAAGTACGGCGATCGTTCATACCGTCACTGGTTCTGGGACTCGGGCGTTATCGCTTCTAACCTCCTTGCAGTAGCCATCTCGGCAGGCGTGGAACCAGCTCTGGTGACCGGATTTTTGGACGCAGGGGTCAACAATCTCCTTCGTCTTGAACAAAGAAGTGAAGCTGCCGTGGTACTGGCCCCCTTGGGTTCTTCACTTGTAAAGGGGCCAGAAGTATCGGACTTTAGACCGGATCCCGAGCCCTTGCCGGTTCTTGACATTCCAAGAATTATTCCTATCTCCAAAAGGGAAACAGAACATCCTGAAATCTGGAAGCTCCACGATGCATCTAGCCTCCTAAGTCCAAAGGAGGTCGCGCAATGGCTGAGCTCTAGCAAAAACAAGTTCACCAATGTCGCTTCAGAAGACCTTTCTCAAGAACACATGCAAGATAAGAGGCAAGACCTTGATTCCTTGAGCGATGTTATTTTGCTTCGGGGTTCAACCCGACGGTTCTCGCGCTCGCCAATTTCCAAGAACCATTTATCGACCATCCTATTTAGCTCAACCAGAGGCGTTCCGCTTGATGTTCTTGCTAAAGGGGAGAGTCTAGTTGATATCTATCTCATAGCCAATGCAGTCGAAGGCCTGGCCCCCGGACATTACTTCTATAACCGGCACGCCAAGTCATTAGAACAACTTGATGCAATGAACGAGCTAGCCAGCCGAAACGAGTCTGGATACCTCTGCCTTGGCCAGCCGCTCTTCAGCGACGCCAGCGCGGTCCTTTTCATGATGACTGACATTAATGCGATTTTGAAGACCCTTGGCAACCGAGGCTACAGAGCATGCCAATTTGAAGCGGGAGTAGTTGCAGGCAAGATCTATCTTTCCTCTTACGCGCAAGGCCTGGGAGCCTCCGGATCTACTTTTTACGATGATGCGGTCACTGAATCCTTTGGTCCACATGCTAGAAATAAGGCCGCAATGATTGCAGTCGGCGTTGGAATGCCTGCATACAAAGCTCGGCGAGGGAAAATCCTGGCAGCGAGGTTGACAAAAAGTCAACTTCTATCGAACGGGTGATCGCATGTGCCTGATAGGACCTAATGAGAGGCGAATTAGTATGAAAAGTTTGATCGGATAGCCGCATTCGCAGGCTTTCAGTCATATTCAGCCACGTATCGACAATAAAGATTATCAGCGGGAAAAATCTAATGATATCATCACAATCGACAAACGAATGATGATAATTGGTCAGTGGATCGAGACCCCCAGCTCGCAGTGCTACAAGTATAGAATGTCGTGGCTCAAATGAACACTAGCATCATAAGAAATGCAATCGCCAATAAGGAGGTCATCGAGTTTACCTATCAGGGCTACCCAAGAGTAGCTGAGCCTCACGTTTACGGCATAAAAGCCGGAAAGAGGAAGATCTTGGTTTATCAGATAGGAGGCTTGACATCTTCGGGCAAGATACCTGATTGGCGGCTCGTGAATATTGATGAAATATCTGGCCTGCGTGTGATAAAGGACCAAAAGTTTGCAGGACCGCGAGAATACCATGAAGCAAATTACAAAGATTGGGACACCATTATTGCTTCTGCAAAGTAGATGTTATTCCGCGATCCGCATGAATCACATTTGTGAAAATTTTTGGGCAGGAGATGTCAAGCTAACAGGACCTGCACACGGAAACTGGTAACTCGGGCCCGATACTTCGCAGTGTCCTCGAACACCAGCTATAAATATTCGATGAACGTCTATTTTTTCGGTGCAAAATAGTGACCTCTGGAAAATTCTTCAATAAGGGCGTCATGACGAAGGATACACCGCACGTAGGTTACGTTGTAAGAGAGACAGATGATAAGATTGTTGTTTTTGGGGAAAAGGATACTAGGTATGATATACCCAAGTCTAACGTGAGTTTCGTCAGCAGAAACGTCCTGGTGGACCTTCCTGTTAAGGAATTAGTGGTCTACAAGACGCCTAGGGACGCCCCACTGCCGACCGATAAAGAAGTAATAGGTCCAGATGCTGAACCAATGGATCTAGCAACTTACGAAGGAAAATATCCCAAATCACTGTTCAATAAAGGTGTAAGGACAGAAGATGAAGACCACGTCGGACATATCATGATGGAAACAGACGACAAGATTGTTGTCTACGGACATCATGACTATAGGTTTGACGTACCAAAATCCAGAATAATAGCAGTAGGTCGAAACGTCATTCTTGACATGAAATACAATGATGTTTTCAAATACAAGGTCGACAGGAATGCTCCGTTGCCCACAGGTGATCCCGTGGAAAAAATTGCGGAATACCACTAATGACTGGTGACCGTGTCTCTAAAAATGACAAACAGCGTTCAGAGCGCAGCCACTACTTTTACCGGTATTGTTGCTACAGGCTTTGTGGGTTCTGGAGAGGCAAGGTCTAGCGGAGTATTTGAGGATAGCGAGATTGTGTAGTCTCCAGGCGTATCAGGATTCCAGCACAACTCTAGCTCGATGCCGCTTTGCGCCGCAATATCTCCTCTAAAGTAAGCCGCCTGGTCGTATTGGCCTTGTTCTGTCGTTTCTGACGAATTGCTGTAATCTACCGCGCCACTTCTAATGCTCAGGCTGATGGTATGATTCTTTACTAATCCGTCGTTCTGATTAGCAAATTTGGCCTGCATAAGCACAGGCTTGTGTACTTCGAATTCCATACCCGGACTTATCTCGCTTGATATCAATCTACTTCGATCCGTTGCCAAGATTGACTCTAATGTTGGCCGCAAATCTAATGAAGACTGCACTTGCTGATTCGAGCTAAGGTTTTCTTGGGGCGAAGCGGGCTGATCGGTGCTCTTGGAAAATAGGGGAGCAGGGCCATTGTTACCAGCCCCTTGGCCAGTAGGCTCGTTTGTCTTTTCTTGCCGACTCTGTTCCAGATTGATAATACCTGAATTTGCACTAAAGATAGAGAGTGCAAAGACAAATCCAATCGCCGCTGCAATGCCAATCCCGGCCATGCCATAGGTCGGAAGCTTGCCCATCGATTATTTGTTCACTCCTGATACGTTATTAACATGACGCATTAGAAGAAAGAAAAAGAGATCGATCCCAATTCTAACAAATCATGGGACCGTTTGGTGGATTCGTGCAGTTTGTGTTATCTTTTGTAGTGGTCGCTCCTGATGGTGCTATAGAGGTCGATGTACCGTTGGTGAAGTAAAAGACCACGCTCACTGTAGTCGTGAGATCTTGCTCTCCTGGTAGTATAGGCGTTGCCGCTTGTCCTGCCACTGCACCTGCATCGTAGCTCTTGGTGAGATACGGGAAGTAGACATCATTGAGGTTTACAGACTGTACGCCGGAGATTTGCATTCCAAGAGCCCCCGCTGCCACATCTGCTCGGTGTCTGGCGTTGAGTATCGCATCCTTCGTCAGGGTGTCTCTTATCTGCTCTTGTTTTTCTGGCGAAACAAAGAAGTATACTCCATTGATGTTGTTTGCTCCTGCCTTAACCGACGCGTCTATGACTTTGCCCGCGTCAACAGCTCCTTGTGCATCAAGAGTCACTGTTACGCTGTTTGAAGCACGGTAGCCCGTCAGTTGTTGACCTGGCTGGCAGTCTGGAGGCGGCGGATAAACCTGTATACACACTTTGGATGGTTCTCTGTATTCGTAGATCGGGTAGACGTTGAAGTTGCTTGTGCCAATTTCGTTTTCCTTCACGCCAAGCTCTTTCAGAGCCGCTATCACTTGAGCCATCAAGTCGGCATTCTTTGATGTTGCTTCTTGAGCTGTTGTGCCATTCGTTTCAACTCCTACTGTAATTGAAAACTTGTCTGGTTTTACCTTGGTCGTAGCTGTGCCGGAAGTTGAAACTGTAGATTGTCCTCCGTAATTGTCATGGTAGTAGGGGCTGGAAGCAATCTTGCTGCCGCTGCTGTCGGTCGTGGTGCCATTACCCGCGGTATAATTGGTCTGCGCTAGTGCTGCATTGAACATCTGGCCTGCTGTGAGTGCTGCGGCCAAAATTCCGACTGCAAGTATGCCTGCGACTACTGCAAACTTTGCATTTTGCTTGTTTTTGTTAATGTTGTTCTTATTCTCGTCGTTTCCTTTCGAATCATAGTTTGTTGACATATTCTGTTACCATAGGTCTAGGTTCGTCTTGTTAGTAAGACTACGTTTCAGAACAGTCTTGTCGTTCCATTCTACCTTTTAGAACGCCCTAACCGCTCCAAAAATACGGCACATGACGACAGGCGGCTAATACCTTTTGTCGTTAAAGGATGTCGCATTATCTGCCATGTTCCTATTACTCTGTCCAACAAGGCCGTTGCGGCTGTTCTTCCTGTGAAATCATGTCGCATTCCTTTATTGAAATCGCGAGAAAAAGAAAATGAGGAACGTAACAATGACGTAGTAATTTCAGCCAGTTCCATGCCGATTGGGGACGGAATGAAAACAGGGAAGCTAAGCAGGCCAGTTAGCGACAACTCACAGAGTGGGATCGTCATAGTCGGGAACATCACAATACCTATCCTTGCAAGAGACCAAAGTCTTGCCTTTCTGACCTTCGATCGTATATAGCGACTTTTGAGGTATTTGCTATTCACTTCATTGTCAGCAGACCGGAGTGGCTGACGCTGAAGAACTAACGGTGTTGCACATACCCTTACGATTTTTTCGCTTTTACTCACTTATTTCCCACCTCGTGCGGAATGTTTTGGTGCACATCTTGACGCGCGTTAAATCAGACCAAGAAGCACTCTGAGCAGTACTATCAGCACTATGACGCCCAGGATAGTCCAGATGATGTACCAAAGCATAAAGCGAATGGTGCAGATTAAAAGATAAGGCCTTTACAGAAGTTTTAGCTTATCAAATACAAGCTAAATGCGGCAGTATGATGTTCTACAATCGCTTTTAGTGATAACGGCGGCTAAAAACATACAATGCCCGATGAATATGAAGTCAAAATCAGGAGAAAGAGCGAAGCAGAAAAAGACCTGGAAGACGTCGCAGACAAGGTTCAGGCGGGAGCAAAAGCAGTGGCGAACAAGGCCAAAGATGTTGGCAGAGATCTTGACTGGGAATACAAAAAGGAAAAGCTAAAAGAAAAGTTTGATTGAAAAGCCAGACCCTATTTTTTCTTTTTTTGGAGGTTAGCAATCAATACTTATGTGATGATTGTAACCCCAATACTTCAACTTGTACAGCCCACCGCCGGCATGAAATGCGTTATCGTAAACCAACTCCGGCCATGCTGTCTTCATATAACTGGACCCTCGTTACAATTGTTGGTTTTCCCCTAACGAAATCAAAGAGTCAATATCCGCGTCTGGCAAAGAATGCAATATAAAGTATAAAAATTAACGTGCGAAGTTAATGTAATGGTTCAGATTCTATATCAGGATATAAGCAAGACAGCAGACCCGAACTACTTTTACGTGGGCATACCAAAAGACTGGAGTGGGGGCAGCGACAAAGAGGTCACAGTAATTGTGGACGACGTAGTCGTAGTTGTTCCGCAGACAATAGCTGGCGCCACAGGTGAATTGATTGTCCTCAGGCTGTTAGAAGCGATGATGGCCGGAGACGTGATTGATGCGGGAGACATACAGAAAGCCATAGAGCACATTCTATAGCGTGAGTATGGATAGATATGCTCCTCTGTGTGCATTCTGGGTTAATTAGTTGATCGAGCTTTGTTGACATTTTATGCCCTAAAGCCCTGCGTCATTTCATGACAAGCTTGACTGTGTTTGATCGCCTCTTGCCTTTCACTCTTTTTGTCAATATCAAAGACCTTGTTGCAGGTATAACATCTAATCAACATCATTACGCGTGATATACGCCTACCAAGAGTCTACATTTATCTGATGACAATAAAATTCCTGCGTCAATGCTTCTTATTCAACATCTCGAGCGTGTCGTCTGCAATGTCCATTGCGGTGTGCGAGTCAATGTTTGGCTCTAACGTAACCAGCAAGATTTTGTCATCCATGTAAAAGGTCAGAATTGATATCTTTTCGCGCTCGACGTACGCGAACCTTGCCCTGCCCATTGCGTCGTCAAAGCGCTCCCTCATCGACTTGCGCAGCGCAGTCTGGGTGAGGAAGAGCTCTTCATCTGTTTCCGTGACTATCGAGTCTATCCCCTTGCGCATGCCGCCTCCAATTGACAGACCTGTATTGTTGATCACGCCGGCATACCTGATGTCGTCGTTAAGGGCAAACACTTGATTGCAAAGCTTTTCAAAATCCATGCTACATTTTGTTATGGATGGTGTTTATTGAATTTTTAGTAAGGCCTATTAGCAATGGATGCCAAGCTAGTATATGAGCACGGAGAGAAAGAATCCGTTCAAGCGCGATCAGGCACTAAACGATGCGACCTCTGGCCAGCTTGGAGAGGAGCCGAGCCCGGACCCGTACCCTGAGAAAGATCCGAGAAGGGAATTTGTGCGTAGAAAGTCGAAACACGTTTCACAATGAACCTTTCAACTGGGAAAGCGAAGGCAAAACGCCAACAGTAGCACTGAAATACCCCGGTTACTCTATGGTGGCACATGCCCGAAGTTAGTAGGTCCCTTTATTTTCCCAAAACCGCGAAGGTCGAAATACACGAAATCAGGGATGGGATATACAGGATATCCGGGTTCGTGGACGATTATGGTATAACCTTTAACCAGTTTCTTGTGAACGACGAGCAGCCCACTCTCATTCACACTGGACCGATTGGAATGTACGAGCAGATCGAACAGAAGGTAAAAGAGGTAATACCGTTGGAAAAGCTGGCCTATGTCGCATTCCTGCACTTTGAGAGCGACGAGTGGGGCGGAATGGAATTCCTGAAAGCGCCAAGGGCCAGGCTCGTATGCAGCGATCTGAGCTCAAAATTGAACTTGACTGGCTGGGCCAATGTGCCTGCAGATCACACATCGTTTTGGGACAATGAGACTTTGAGCACCGGTAGGAGAAAATTCAGGTTTATCATGACTCCCCACGTGCACCACTGGGACAGCATGATGATTTTTGAAGAGACGACAAAGTCATTGTTTCCATCAGACCTATTTATCCAGCCCGGCAACAACAAACCGGTGATGTCTGACGACCTGTCAGACAACATGATCAAACTGTATCAGGCCGTTGGCATTTTTGCCAGCGAGAAGCCGGTAAGGCAGACCGTAGAAAGGCTTGCAAAGCTTAGGCCGGAAATGATCTACCCCATGCACGGCTCTTGTTTTGATAGCTCTTTGTTCTCAAAGTACGCCCATGCATTGATGAAAAACCAGTTCGCATATACTGGAATGTTGCTTGGACAAAAGTTAGAGGTCAGCTGATAGTTCCGCTATGAAAAATATTAGAGGGCATCACTGCCTTCTAGGTGTGCCCTCAGCATCCATGCCATCTTTTCGTGTTTTTGCACCGCTTCAAGGAAAAAGTCGTTTGTGGCCATGTCCTCATATTGTTCTTCAGCTTCGTCAGCGTTCTTTCTCAGCGTCTTGATTATGGTCTCGTGATCCTTCAGCAGATTCGATATCATTGTTTGCGCGTCCGGATACTGGCCTGGGTGCTCGTTAATGCTCGAATGCCGGGCAAATTCTTCGAGCGTTCCAAGCGATTTGCCGCCAAGCTGCCTTGCCCTTTCCGCTACCTCGTCCACAATCTCGTCCAGAATTTCATACTGCTCCTCAAAGAACTCATGCAGCCGAGAAAAACGTGGCCCTATCACGTTCCAGTGGAAGTTCCTTGTTTTTGTGTAAAGCACATATTCGTCGCATAGACGCATGTTAAGTATCTCCACCAGCTTTTTGCGCGCATCATCCTTCACGCCAATATCGGTTCTGACATCCTTTTCCATTATCGCCGTTTCAGTGCTACTTTTCGAAGCCATGCTCCCATTGCGGCATGAAATTATTTATGAGATACATAACAAATTACTCTGCGTAGGGTACAAGATTCTACAATAACATTACTCCACTAAGCTTTTTATCTGGTTTTTCGCCAGAGGCAATAGCGAATGCAAGAACAGTCATTTCACGACGAAATGAACAGCATAGACCAGTGGTTATCCGAGCTGCGGTCGCTAGGTGTATCACCGAAAAGAAAGAATAACTTGAATGATAAAAAAGAATTACAGGATCTGACGGAAAACATCAAGCAGGAATTGTACCAGCAATATAAGACGGCTTATAGCGAAACGTAACCTTCTATTTTTTTGACGCTTCTGATTGGCAAGAGGGTAGCTAATCGTTTTTAAATTAGTCCGAACAAGACCTTGAGCAATATTATCAGGACGATGATCCCAAGGATCGCCCAAATTATGGTCCATATCATGTGAAAAACAGTGCGCTAAAAAAGAAATAAACTGTTTGAATATCTTTTACCGGTTCTCGTCNNAAGGTAAAGGTCTTATTCGGGGCTTTTGGGTCGCCGCGACTTAATCTTTTTTGCCAGCTGGTTCGAGATCACATATATCGCAAGTCAGTATTTAGTAGAGTGTTCATGACAATTACAGAGCCAAACCCTCTAGTCAAGTGCCAGCTGTGTTTCGCCGATATTGAACCCGTGCTGCGCGAACATCATTTGAAAGAGATACACAAGGTATCCGAAGCCGCCATAGATGACAACAAACCCCTGACACACTGGTTCAGGTCGGTTGCACCGCCAACAGAATAGTCGGCCAAATTAAAACACATACTGCTGACATGGCCAAGGACTTCGCAGGTCAGCAAGATCAGGTAATATATCGCAGATAGCTAGAATGCCGCATTGAAGATAGGTACAGTGTCAGTTGGCGGCAAGCTCGCAACAAAGGTGATGGGCATTATCAACGCCAGCCCCGAATCATTCTACAAGGGCTCTGTCAGGACAGGCAAGCAGGAAATCGCTGCCGCTGCAAGGCAAATGCAGCAGGAAGGTGTGCACATCATCGATATCGGGGCCATGTCCACTGCACCCTACCTTGAAACGATGATCCCTGTCGAAGAAGAGACAAGGAGAATGAAGCAAGCGATCAAGGCAGTGAAAAATGCCTGCGACCTGCCCATCTCTGTGGATACTCCGCGCTCAGCTGTTGCAGACGAAGCAGTGGCTGCTGGCGCGGACGCGATAAACGACGTAACCGGCTTGAAATACGACAGCAAGATGGCAGATGTAGTAGCCAAAGCCGGCGTACCTGTAATAGCCGGCGCGTACAGCAGGACACGCACCACGGGCAGGCTGGCCGGTACGCTCGCAGCATTGAAAGAAAGCATCGTCATTGCAAAAAAGTTTAGCATCAAGGATGTGATAATCGATCCGTCGATAGGCTTTTTCAGGCATGAAGGGAAGAACCAGTTTTTCACGAAGATGACAGACATGCCATGGTACGCGCGGGACATCGCTGTTCTGTCACGCTTGGACAGCCTGTCGGCTCTCAAAAAGCCGGTATGCGTCTCCGTGTCAAGGAAATCGTTCATCGGGCACCTGCTCAATCTGCAGACAGAGGACCGCCTGATACCCTCGATAATATGCGAGGCAATAGCAGTTCTCAACGGCGCAAGCATAGTGAGGACACACAATGTAAGAGAGACGCTACAGGCGTTGACGATGCTGCAATTGTTGAACCCTTAATGGCAAACGCTTATAATCCTACTCGGCGGTTTAGCAGCAAGGGAATAGTTGGACATTAGAGAAGGTCTGACATTTGACGACGTACTTATTGTTCCTAAACGGTCGCCCATAGTTTCTAGGTCCCAGACCGACCTACGCACGAAACTTTCCCGCAACATCACACTCAATATACCAATCATCAGCGCCAACATGGACACTGTCACCGAGTCTGGAATGGCCATAGCGCTCGCAAGGGAGGGCGGCATCGGTATCATTCACCGATTTATGGCAATTGAGGATCAGGTCGACGAGATCTTGAAGGTCAAGCGCTCTGAATCCGTCATGATAGAGCAACCGTATACCATCAAGCCGGACATGAGCGTGGCAGAAGCAAAGAAGGCCATGGCGGAATACGGCGTTTCAGGATTATTGGTGGAGGAAGAAGGCAAGCTCGCCGGCATCATCACAAGGCGCGACATCACTTTTGAAAAGAACAACAAACGCAAGGTCTCTGAAGTGATGACAAAGGAAGTCATCACTGCGAAGGATGGCTTGACAATAGAGCAGGCAAAGGAAATCCTTCACAAACAGCGAATTGAAAAGCTACCAGTAATAGATGACAAGCGCAGGATCGTTGGACTTATCACAAGCAAGGACATTTTAAAGATGGAGCAGTATCCACACGCGTCAAAGGACAGGAAGGGCAGGCTGCTCGCTGGAGCCGCCGTAGGGGTCAAGGGCGATTACCTTGAGCGCACCGAGGCGCTGCTCGAAGCTGGCGCAGACGTGCTTGTGGTGGACATTGCCCACGGTCACAGCGAAAATGCGATCAATACTATTCATATGATAAAGAAGGCCTTCCCCAGCTGCGAGCTGATTGCAGGGAACGTCGCGACAGGCGACGGTGCAAATGACCTCATCAAAGCCGGCGTGGACGCAGTCAAGGTGGGAGTCGGCTCAGGTTCGATATGCATAACAAGGGTTGTGACGGGCTCGGGCGTGCCACAGCTAACGGCGGTGATTGACAGCGTCAAGGTTGCGCGTGACCATGACATCCCGGTAATTTCAGACGGCGGCATCCGCAACTCTGGTGACATCACAAAGGCCCTGGCGGCCGGCTCGTCATCGGTTATGGTTGGAAGCCTCTTTGGCGGAACCGACGAAAGTCCCGGCAAGACGCTTGTGAAGAACGGCAAAAAGTTCAAGATGTACCGGGGCATGGCGTCGTTCTACGCGTCGCTTGGCCGGAAATATCGCGAAGAAGGTGCGCAGGTCATCGACTCTGACGACCTGAACGACTATGTGCCTGAAGGCGTGGAGGCGATGGTACCCTACAAAGGGAGCGTAGTTGAGATCGTCAGGCAGTTGGCAGGCGGACTGCGCTCGGGTCTCAGCTATTGCGGCGCCAAGACGATACCAGAAATGCAAGAGAACGCTGAGTTCATAAAGATGACTTCGGCCGGTTACATCGAGAGCCAACCACACGACGTTGACGTGATGTAAATCAAACTGCAGATAAGCATTCATTCCTCCTTAATTGTTTAACATGCCGGCTAGATTTGATTTAAGGACTAGAGCTAAATCGGCCAGAGCTGCTGCAACGTCTATGCCACGGACAGAGAGAGCTCTAATATGATCATCGCGGCGCAGTAAAGTGCTATATAGCGCCGCACTGCGACTCTGTACGTTGACTGGCAAGCTATTCTATGCTGCAATTGCGGCAGGAATAGCTTTTATTGTTATAGGCGCGGCGTCCAGCATCTACTCCGTCACCCCGGTGGATGTCGCGATCGATTATGCCATAAGACCAGGGGCGTCAGATGTTTTAACGCCGGATATGAACGTGGGAAACGCCGCGAGCATCACCGTAACCGGCTCAAAGTTTGACATCAAGATCAAGGATCCGGACAGGCAACCAATAAGGTCAGAAAGCAACGTCACGTCTTTCAGACATGACCTGACGGCGCAAAAGGCTGGCGAATATCGCATAGAGATTAACAACACGGGCAGCACGGACCTCACGGTCAGTGGGCACGCGCAGACAAAGGCAAGCCTGCTTGGACTGAGCGGCGCGCTGATGCTCGTGGTTACGGGCATAATAGTGATAGGCCTTGGTCTGCGCTTTAGGAAGCACTAGCAGAATCCGGTATGGAAGCGGATTTCGCTGGGACGATAGAATTGACTGGAGCCAACCCAAAAGCTCGGGAGTAGGGCTTGAAAATCTATTTAAGAGGAGGGGAACGATTATGAGACAAAGAAAATGCCCAAGGGATCACGACAAACAGTTAAAACGCTTACTCTGGTCAAGAACAGAGATATCGTAGTTGATAGGCTGATCAAGCCGTGCGAAGAAGGTGATCACTCTAAATGCACAGGCTGGGCAGTACTCAGAAAGGAAGTTTCACCGATTGATGCAAACTACTTTCTTAAATGTACCTGCCATTGCCACAAGAAGGAACTGAAACAGATCAGGATGAAACAGCTGAAGAAGCGAATAAAGAAAAGGACGAAGAAAAAACAGAAGCGCCACAAGAGAAGTAAAAAAAGCAAAAGGGCCAAGCGCCGCTAGGAGCTTGGAGCTCGCGCCTTTTTGGCATTCAGAGAGCCCTATCAGCGTCAACTTACGCTAACCATTCCTGTCACATTCGAGGGCGAACAAAAGTATCCTGCTTCCGCTGTGCCAACATGGTACAATTAAAGTCGCTTCAGTCGTCACATCCTTTATGTCAAGAGGTTCCTTCATTTAGGAAATTGTAATAGATGCTAGTGAAACTTTGCTTTCCGGTAGGACCCAAGTATCTTGATGTACGATGTCTTTGGTTTTATCGACTTGAGCGCATTCTGCACAGCCCTGTCCTGGGCGTGGCCTTCAAAGTCTACGTAAAAGTTGTACTCCCATGGCGTCTCTTTTGTCGGGCGTGACTCTACCTTGGTCAGGTTTATCCTGCGAATGGCAAACTCGCCAATGATGCCAAAGAGTGCGCCGGGAACGTGTTTTACTGAAAATATCATAGACGTCTTGTAATGACCGGCCTTTAAGTCACTCCTGACCTTTTTGGGTGACAGAACGAGGAATCTCGTGTAGTTGTTCTTCTTGTCCTCTATGCCTTCGTCAAGTATCTTCATGTCGTACAGCTCGGCTGCCCTCTTGCTCGCAATCGCTCCTGAATCTAGCATCTTGTTTTCCTTTATCATTTTCACCGCGCCGGCGGTGTCGTAAGCAGGCATGGGCTCGAGCTTCTTCCTCTGCAAATACCGCCTGCATTGCGCAAGCGCCTGAGGATGCGAGTGAACATATTTGATTTTTTTTGCGCCCCTGTTTGCGATGAGGCAGTGCCTGACTCGCTGGTACACTTCGCCTATCACGCTCATTTTCGTCTGGAGCAGAAGGTCATAAATCTCACTTACACTTCCCTCTATCGAGTTTTCTACCGGGACTACAATATAGTCGGCATCGCCGTTTTCTGCCGCGTCAAACACATCCTGAAAAGATTTTTTCGGCGCCAGATTTGCCCTAGAGAAGTACTGTAGGGTCGCCATTTCGCCATAAGCACCTCGTTCACCCTGGAATGCAACCCTTGCCATACCATTACTTGCCCGCTTTGTGTATCAGCCGGAATGCCTCCTTGCCGTAGTCGTGCGTCAGCTTGCGATCTTCGAATGCTCCGCACTCTACGCATTTTATCGTGCTCTCGTTGGTGCGAACGGTGTCGCCGCCGCACATGAAGCATAGTGCATAGAGCACTCCGTACTCTTTTTCTGCAAGCGTAAGATGAATTGTGGAATTGAGCAGGCTTATGACCCTGCCCCTTATGATGTCGCCGTTATGGAAGGTGGCGCGCCTATCTCCCCTCCTGTCAACGTCCGCGCGACTTCCGACTCTTGCAGAAGCAATGGCCGCAAATCCTGATTCGGACCACTTGCCGTTGATGTACAGCACTTTGGTCGATACCATACTGCTGAAAAGCATTTCGACGTACCCGACAATGATGTCACCTACCTTTGGCAGCATGGGGGAATTCTTTTGCTCAATCTTGACAATCCTTCGTTTTAGATCATAAACTCTCGTTCCTACTGATGCAGAGCGCACTGTCCCGTCAGAAGCAAGATAAGTGTTCTTGCCTCCCTCAAATTCTTCGATGGAAGAGACATGTTCGCCTGGCAGCATCGGCTGCGTGTCTTCTTTACTCATTCAATAATTGGAATTCGAGGGAAAGTTATAACTGTTTAGAGAGTAAAAATCTAGAAATTTTTTGTGATTTGTGGGCAAACTTGGGCGTTTGTAATAATACATTCTAAGCGAAAGATAATAAAGGTATAAAGAGCAGTAACTGTAAGGTGTTAGTGTGAGCCAGAATACCTTATCCTTAAAGGTACTTGAGGCATATACCAGAGACGTCGGTCGTGGCGTAGCAAGGATAGACTATGACTCGATGGATTCGTTGGGCGCTTCAACTGGAGACGTCATTGAAATTAGAGGCAAGCGCCGTACTGTTGCAAAGTGCTTGCCGCTTTACCCGTCCGACGAGGGCAAGGGCATCATAAGGGTAGACGGCCTTGTGAGGAACAACGCTGGCATTGCCATAGGTGATACTGTAATTGTGAAGAAGATCAAGGCTGTTCCAGCTGAAAAGGTTATCGTCGCACCGCTTGAGGCGATACCACCAATAGACGAACGATACTTGGCAGACGCGCTGGAAAGTGTGCCACTGATAAAAGGTGACAACGTGATGGTTCCGTACTTTGGCGGCAGGCTGACGTTCCAGGTAATTGGCGTAACGCCGGCAGCTGACGCTGTATTGGTAACGCAGAAAACAATATTCCATATCGCCGAAAAGGGCGAGACCCTGAGGGGAGTCCCACAGGTAACATATGAGGACATTGGCGGGCTTAAGGAAGAGATCCAGAAAGTCCGTGAAATGATCGAGCTTCCACTTAGGCACCCAGAAATATTTGAAAAGTTAGGCATCGAAGCGCCAAAAGGAGTGTTGCTGTATGGTCCTCCAGGTACCGGTAAGACGCTGCTTGCAAAGGCGGTGGCCAACGAAAGCAATGCTCACTTTATCAGCATTTCTGGCCCGGAGATCATGAGCAAGTTTTACGGCGAATCAGAGGCTAGGCTGAGGGAAATATTCAAGGAGGCAAAGGAAAAGTCGCCTTCAATCATATTCATAGACGAAATTGACTCTATCGCACCAAAGAGGGAAGAAGTGACCGGCGAAGTCGAAAGGAGAGTAGTATCGCAGCTGCTGTCGCTGATGGACGGTCTTGAAGCGAGGGGCAAGGTCATCGTGATTGCAGCCACAAACAGGCCGAACGCGATTGACCCGGCACTAAGAAGACCCGGTCGCTTTGACAGGGAAATCGAGATCAAGGTCCCGGACAAGCGCGGTCGCTTGGAAATATTGCAGATACACACTCGCAACATGCCGCTTGATACCGATGTCGACCAGGACAAGATAGCGGCAGTGACACACGGTTTTGTTGGTGCAGACCTCGAGTACCTGTGCAAGGAGGCGGCAATGAAGTGCCTGAGGCGCGTTCTGCCAGAGCTCAACCTGGAGGACGAAAAGCTGTCCCCCGAAGTGCTCAACAAACTAATAGTCACAATGAGTGACTTTGAAAACGCGGTCAAGGAAGTCATGCCATCTGCCATGAGGGAAGTCTACCTCGAGTCGCCGGACATTCCGTGGTCTGCCATCGGCGGACTGGAAGAGGTCAAGCGTGAGCTGCAGGAAGCAGTCGAGTGGCCATTGAGATATCCAGACCTGTATGCCAAGCTAGGGCACACGATGCCAAAGGGCTTGCTGATGCACGGTCCTTCAGGTACCGGNNGGTATAAGAGAGATATTTAGGAGAGCAAGACAGGCCGCGCCGTGTGTAGTGTTCTTTGATGAAATTGACTCGGTTGCTCCCACAAGGGGAATGGGAGGCGACAGCATGGTCACCGAACGTGTTGTTTCACAATTGCTGACAGAGCTGGACGGAATACAGTCGCTTTCAGGAGTAGTGGTAATCGCCGCAACAAATAGGGCAGACATGATTGATCCTGCACTTCTGCGTCCCGGCAGGTTCGACAAGATAGTCTTCGTCCCGATGCCGGACAAGGCAGCAAGACTGAGAATCCTGGAGATCCACGCAAAGGGCAAGCCAATGGGCCCAGACGTGGAATTTACCAAGATTGCAGAGATGACAGAGGGCTTTAGCGGTGCAGACACGAGCTCAGTTGCCAACACCGCAGTGTCGCTTGTGCTGCACGAATACCTCGCGAAATATCCGACGCCAGAAGAGGCAGCAAAGCACGCGTCAGAAGCACACGTGATGCTTCGCCATTTTGAAGAAGCGGTAAGGAAGATCAAGACGCAAAGGGAAGGCAAGCCAACAGAAAAAGCGGTGCCGTACTACCGCTAGCCACTTTTTCCTTCTATGTTGTCTGAAAATATTATTACAGACAGTCTGCTGCCGGGCAAATGTTTTTAAGCTATTGGTTTTATGATAAAGCTAACTAAAAGAAATTGGTTGAAAATTCCCAAGTCCAAGTCGTAGAAAAACCAACTCCAGCAGCTCTAAACCGCTTTGTCAAACCCGTGGACATCAACAAACTAGTCGCACAATACGGCACGCCACTCTATCTGATAGATGAAGACACGCTGCATGCAAAGGCCAAGGAACTACACAGCGCTTATTCAAAGTTCAACGGCCCGGTTAAGGTAGCATACTCGATCAAGGCTAACTTTACGCCGGCAGTGATCAAGACCTTCATGAAGGATGGATTGACATTCGACCTCACGTCGCTTGGCGAGCTATACTTTATCAGGCAATGCAAGGCAGACCCGGAGAATGTCATCTACACAAGCGTGACAGAGGAGCAGGAAGAATATATCGAGGTGCTTCAGAGCGGAGTTAGAAGGGTCGTCGTCAGTTCTTTTAACGGGATGACAAACCTGGCAGCGGCTGCAAGCAAGGTAGGATCAAGGCCACTGACAATGATACGTGTAAACCCCGAAGTGGGTGTCAAGGCCGAAGTTCGCGCGTCATACAGAAACGGCAAGTTTGGCGTTCCATTCAACGGCGGCACTATAGACAGCGCCACGAAGATGGTCAAGCACCTAATGGGCAGCGACCTCCTCAAGTTCGAAGGCTTCCATTTCCACCTCGGATCGCAGATCACCGACTTTTCGTGTTACACCCATGCTCTGGACAAGATGGACGCGTTCATGACCAAGATGAAGAAGGAGAATCCTGCCTTCCAGGTCAATACATTTGATATTGGCGGCGGAACACCAGTGTTCTACAACGACCCGGTGCCAACGCCGGCCCAGATGGCAGAGAACCACGTCGGCAAGCTGAACCAACTTGCAGAGACGCACGGGACCTATACTCTTATGATCGAGAGCGGCCGCTTCCTCGTGGCAGAGTCGTCCATGCTGGTATCAAGGATAGTGAACACAAAAGAGTACAACGAGCACAAGATAGTGATTGTCGACGCAGGCTACCACATACTGCTTGATGCTGCGCTGCTCAAACAAGAGTACCCGCAGGAGGTGGTGCCGGTTGTAAACAGCAAGGACAAGGCGACCTCACTCGCGCCAGTAAAGAACACACACCTGGCAGGAAGGCTATGCGACACGTACGACGTCTTCCCGATTTCAAAAGTCTCTGATCTTAATGAATCAGAGGTTGGCAGGTACATCTCGTTCTACAATGTCGGCGCATACTCAGTCGTATTCAACATGCCGTTCCATTGCCAGACAAAGCCGCCGATAGTGATGAAGAACAGCGACGGTGACTTTAGACTAGTGAGGAAGGGAACCACTTACGAACACCTCTTCCGCGAAGAAGGCGGCGAGCTAGAATAGACGCCAGCCCCGTCAGGTGGGCGGGGAACATTTTTTAGATCAATAATAGCATCACTGGAAAGTGAGCAGCACAAAGAGCCGCGCTCACGTCTTTGTAAGCGGCAACGTCCAGGGCGTCTACTTCAGGCAGAACACAAAGCAGGTGGCCACGCGGCATAAAGTCGTTGGCTGGGTGCGCAACCTGCCCGACGGACGGGTGGAGGCGGTCTTTGAAGGCGATGAGACGGCTGTCAACGAAGTCATCAAATGGTGCCACATCGGACCGCCAAAGGCCAGCGTGCAGGACGTTAACGTGAAATTCGAGAAGTACACCGGCGAATTTGCCGACTTTAAGATCAACTATTGAATAATTTTGTACGCTTCAGCTATCTGCTTCTTTGCATTTTCAGCGTCTTCTGTTGTTCTAACCGTTAGAGTCACTGGAGGAGCGACTCTGCCGCTCCTTATCGAGAGCACCAACGAGTCGCCGGCCGGCTCGATATCAAGGAACGTCCGGAAGTTCATTGTCTTGGCGTAGACCACCCTGTGGGGTCTCACCTCTTCTAACACGTTGCCGCCAAGCGATTTCACAAAATTGCGCAGGTCGACCATTATTGTTCTTGCAGGCTCTTTCAGCTTCTCAAGATGTGTTTCAAACGGAATGCCGCCGGGCTGGTTGCCAAACATCATGATTCCAGTATCAACTCTCTCCGCTATATTCTGATCCTGATGCCGCTTCTTTTCAAATATTTCTTTACCTTATCTACAGTCGACTTTTCGTAGTGGAATATCGACGCGGCAAGTGCGGCGTCAACGTCTGCTTTCTCGAAAATGTCAAGCATATGACGCGCCCCTCCGCAGCCTCCAGAAGCAATCACAGGTACCATGACTGACTTGCAGATCGCTTTTGTCAACTCAATGTCGTAGCCGTTCTCTGTGCCGTCCGCGTCTATGCTCGTCAGTAATATTTCGCCGGCGCCTCGATTTTCAACTTCTTTGGCCCACATTATTGCGTCAAGGCCAGTGGGTTCCTTGCCGCTGTAAATCCTCACTTCAAACCAGAATTTTTTGCCCTTGTGCTTGAATATCGTCTTGCCCTTTTCGACATTATAGTTTCTCTTTGCGTCTATTGCTACCACTATACACTGCTTGCCAAAAATTGACATCAGCTGCGTTATCAACTCGGAGTTCTTGACCGCAGCGGTGTTTATCGAAACTTTGTCAGCACCTGAAAGTAGGATCTCGCGTGCGTCTTCCAATTTTTTGATGCCGCCACCTACCGTGAAAGGGATGTCAATCACGCTTGCAACGTTTCGCACCACGCCTTTCATTGTTTCCCTTCCCTGCTGCGATGCTGTAATGTCGAGAAACACCAGCTCGTCAGCGCCCTGCTCGCTGTACTTTTTGGCAAGCTCTACTGGGTCGCCGGCGTCTTTTACTTCTGCAAAATTCACGCCCTTTACGACCCTGCCGTTGTCTACGTCAAGACATGGGATTATCCTCTTTGCAAGCGTCATGCCAGCGCCTTCACTCTCTCAATGCTTACCTTGCCGTCGTACATAGCCTTGCCAAGTATGACAGAGCTGCAGCCTGCGCTTCTGACCTTCACAATATCTTCTAAGCTCGCGATTCCACCGCTTGCGATTATCCTTGCGGATTTGGCGGCTTCAGCCAGATTCCTGACATCCGGGCCCTGCAGCGTGCCATCGCGCTCGATACTTGTGAGTAGAAATTCTTCTACGCCCATGGAAGCAAACTGGGATATCGCGTCAGCTACTTTCATTCCCGTCGATTCTTTCCAGCCCTTCACCATCACCTTGCCGTCGACCTGGTCTATCGAAATCACGATCCTGCCGGGGCTCTTTTTAACCAGCTTTCTCACTGCCTCTGGGTCGCTGTATGCCATGGTGCCAATCACCACCCTTGATGCTCTTGACAGCATTTCTTCTGCTTTTTCAGGGGTTCTGATGCCGCCTGCAACTTGTACTGGGATCTTGGCAGCGGCTGTTATTTTTACAACTAGCTCAGTGTTATTGCCATTGGAAAGCGCCGCGTCAAGGTCGACTATATGCAGCATGTCGGCCCCGGCTGCCTCCCACTTTTTAGAAGTGTCAACAGGGTCGCTGCTGTAAACAACCATGTTTGCGGGATCGCCCTTGACAAGCCTGACTACGCTCCCGCCCATAATGTCGACCGCGGCTATGACCTTCATTTTGCCTCGTTGTCGCACATTTCAATAAAATTCCTGATCATGACTGCGCCGACGTCGCCTGACTTTTCAGGATGGAACTGCACGCCTATCAAGTTGTTCTTTTCAATAACTGCCGGAACACTGACTCCATAGTCTGAGGTGGCCACCACTATCTTGTGGTTTCTTGGCACCGTCCTGTACGAGTGTACAAAATACACCCACGAGTTGTTTCTGACGCCTTTCAGCAATTTACTGTCGCCTTTTATCTGAAGGTTGTTCCACCCCATATGCGGNNCAGGTCGTAGATTATCTCGACATTTTCTGCCCCATTTCGCTCCAACGCAGATTTCAGGCTAAAGAGGTTCCCGGCGCCGTAATCAAATATCGCGATTTTGGACACTACATAGCCCCCTTTGTGCTTGGCACTCCCTTCCTCTTTCTGTCCATGCTGATTGCCATGCGGAGCGCCACTGCGAATGCCTTGAGCGCAGCTTCGACCTTGTGGTGGTCATTGTCGCCATAGTGCACGATCACATGAGTGCATGCGTTCAGGTTCTGCACCAGTGATCTTACAAAGTGCTCAAGGTCTTCCCTCGGCACCTCTTCGATGGTGTCGCGGGTCAGCCTTAACTCCATCCTCTGGTACTGGCGCTTCACCAGATCTATCGAAACGTATGCCAGCGCTTCGTCCATCGGAATTAAGGCGTAGCCAAACCTTGCAATTCTTGTTCTGTCGCCGAGTGCCTTGTCAATCGTCTGCGCCAATGCAATTGCAACATCTTCTGCCAGGTGGTGTACGATGCCGTCATTTGATTTGCCATTGACTGTGACGTCTATCATTGCATGTTTGCCAATCGACGTGACTAGGTGGTCAATGAATGAGAGGCCGGTCTTGACGTTGGTCTTGCCAGTGCCGTCAATGTTAACCTGAACGGTAACTGCTGTCTCTTTTGTGATCCTCTCAAGTTTCGCCCTTCTGGAAGAAACCAACATTTGTTAAACTGCTAGTACTTTATTTATGGTGTTCGGTAACTGGTCGGCACTTTTTGCCGTCGCCTCAACTCCTGCTTGCTTGAACTGTGCTGCTGTCTTGGCTGGTCTCGGGCTGTTGCCGTAGATGCCCACGAAGGCTATTTTTACGCCTGCCTCTTTCTCGGCTCGTTTTGCCATCAGCAGATCCTCGGTTGAGTCACCGACATAAACAGCAGTTCTTGCATCCATCGCTCGCATGGCATGCATTATCGAGTACGGGTTTGGCTTGGCGTACTCGCGCTTTTCGTCTTCCAGAAATACGCAAGCGTCAAGGTTAAAGTATTTCATAACCGGCTTGAGCGAATACTCGGCAGCAAGCCTACTTCGGCCAGATACTATCGCAAGGTTGCCTTCAAACATATCATGCAACTTTTTCATCGGCCTTGTGCTAACTGCAAGCCTGTCTTTTTTGATAAAAGGCGTTCCGCCTGTCCAATACTTCGGTTCAAGGTGGTCTTGCTGTTTGAATAATTCTGGTCCGTAAAATAACTCGTCAAATACCCTTGCAAGCATGCTGTCCTCGACCGGCGCCGGGTAGACAAGCAGTTTTTTCCACCTCTCAATTCCATGGTTGGCAAGGTATTTTTCGACTGACAGGTAGCCGCTTTCGTCGGCATTCCCGGCGACTTGCATCAGGAATTTTCTTCCTTCGACAAGATTCCTTGCGGGGTTGGCAAGCATTGCAAGCGTTATTGCATATGTCGTGTCGGTGTCGTTGTTAAAGCCACCACTCGCGCGAAATTTTAGTATGATCTGGTCTGAGACAAGATTGCGAAAGGATCTGCTGGTAATTGACTTGAGCATGTATTCTACAGTTTTTTTTATTGTCGCATTGTAGGATCTGCGGACGTCAATCAGCACGCCGTCAACGTCAAATAGCGCGCAATCAAACATTACAGTACCCCTTCTATACACCGGAGAAACTTGTCGTTCATTTCACGCGTGCCAATCGTGATTCTCATGCAGCCTCTGTGGCCGGCGAGGTTGCCTAGCAACTTGACTACTATCCCGTGGTTCCTTAGAGATCTAGAGATTGCCAGGTAGTTCCCACCAGCTTCTATAAAGAGAAAGTTGGCGTCTGACCTGAATTTCTTGATGCCATCTATTTTGGCAATCCTAGCAAAAACTCTGCCCCTTTCGCTCCTTACCGCCTTTATTATCTGCCTGACGTGATCTGCGCGCGCAAGAACGCCAGACGCGATCGCAAGGGAAAGCGTGCTAATTGGGTAAGGTGACTGGATGGTGGACCTGAACGTGCGCGCAAACTTTTCACTCGCCACCATGTAGCCAACCCTTGCGCCGGCAAGCCCGAACGCTTTTGAAAGCGTGCGGAGCACAATCACATTGTCGCGCTTCGCTGCATCGGCCGATAGCGAGTAATCAGCAAAATCAACATACGCCTCGTCTACCAGCACGATCCTGTCCTCCAACGAATCGATAATGTCGATCGCTTGCTGCCTTTCAAGTTGGTTGCCGGTCGGGTTGTTTGGAGAGCATATGTAGACAAGATCAGATTTTCTAGCGCTCTTTACAAACGCCTTCGTGTCGAGGGTAAAGTCTCGCTCAAGTGGGACCTGATCGACCTTGATACCGTGGAGCTCGCACCTGTTGATGAAATACGAGAACGTAGGTGCAAACACAGTCGCGCGCCTGCTGCGAAGCGTCGACAACAACAGCTCGATTATCTGGTCAGACCCGCTGCCTGCTGCCAAGCATCTTGCACTAACGCCCGCATATCTTGCAAGACGTGAATAGAGCTCGTCCAGCTGGTCAAGCGGGTATTCCCTCAGGTCCACCTGCCGTGCTGCTTTAACCGCGACGTCTGCGACAAAATCTTGCTCAAGGGCAAAATTTTCGTTCGAGTCGAGCTTGACAGCACCTTGTATTTTTTCTGGCTTGGAGTAGTGACCAAGCCTGTTGATCCTCTTGATGTTGTCGTCAAGTCGGCTACTCTTCATTTTTCCTAGCCCTCACTGCTTCATAGTGATTCAAGAGCCCTTCAGCCGACGCCATTTCCTTAATTGATTTACCCACTTTCGCAAGCCCTTCCTTACTCACCTTGACCTTGTTTACAATTTTGATAAAGTCCAGCACCGACAGTGATGCTCGGGATTTGCCAAATCCGAGAGTCGGCAGTACGTGGTTCGAGCCAAACGAATAGTCGCTTGCAGACGACGGTGCATACGGCCCTATTAGCACGAGCCCGGCTGATTCTATTTTCTTTGCAACAGCATTAGCATTCTTGCACATTATCTCAAGGTGCTCTGGCGCAAACTCATTCACGAACTCGACGCACGCGCTTTCATTCTTGCAAATAGCCACAAAGCCGTTGTTCTGCAGACTAGATTTTACAATGTCAGACCGAGTAATCTTTTCAACCATCAATTGGATCTGCCGCTGCACGTGTGACGCCAGCTTTTCTGAATTCGTTACTAAACCACAAATTGTATCAATGCTGTGCTCTGCCTGGGACACCAGATCGACTGCAACAAGCCGCGGGTCAGCAGTTGTGTCAGCGTATACCAGCAACTCGGTCGGGCCGGCCACCATGTCGATAGAAACGGTACTTGAGGCAATCAATTTTGCAGCGGTCACAAACATGCCGCCGGGGCCAACAATCTTGCTCACCGGCTTGACTGATTCAGTGCCATAGGTCAAAGCAGCTATTCCCTGTGCGCCTCCTGCTTTGTAAAACTCGTCGACTCCGCACATGTCTGCAGCAACCAGTGTTAATGGATCAATTGAGCCGTCCTTTCTTGGTGGGGAAATAGCCACTATCCTCTTTACTCCGGCGGCTTTGGCAGGTACCGCGCACATTACTGCAGTGCTTGGGTAGCGTGCCCTGCCGCTGGGAATGTAGCATCCGACACTTGCCACCGGTTTTATCATACGATCTATCCTTACTCCATTAGATGATATCGCGATCCCTTTCAGCCGCTTCAGTACTGCCATCTCGCTTTTTGCCAATTGCACTTTCATTGCCCTGACAATCCTGACCTGCTCTTTCGTGACCTGGCTATAGGCTTGTTTCATTTCCTGCTCGGTCACCACTATCGAATTGAGCCTGACTCCGTCAAATTTTGCAGTGTAGTCAAGAACAGCCAAGTCGCCGTGCTCTGCGACGCTTTTCATTATTGCCTTTGTGTCTTCCATAAGTAAGTCTTGAATCGCATTTGCCTTGCGGAGCCTTGCGGCTTCAGGAGCCGGCTCTGCCACCTTGATTATCTTCATCAGGAATAGCCGTCCAAGTTTATCTCGTCAAGAGGCAGTATCTGCTTCGGCTCCAGTACCACCAGGCCCTGCGCCAGCTTCCTCATCTTGGGCACTATTTTGATAAACTCGTTCTTGTCGATAACCGTGTTCACGCCGTACCACCCATCCTCGGAAAGCGGGCTAACAGTCGGCCTCTTGAGGGCCGGCAATTCTTTCAGCAATTTGGAAAGGTTCTCCTTTTTGACGTTGACAAATATGTGGAGCTTTTTTCGCCCCTCGACCACACCTCTCAAAAGCGCTATCATGTCCGCTATTTTTTCGCGCTTTGCAGGATCCTTGAGGGATTTCTTGTTCGCCACCAATACTGCGGTTGATTCAGCCACAGTCTCGATTATTTTGAGGTTGTTCTGCGCAAGAGTGGTGCCAGTCTCGGTGATGTCGAAAATCGCGTCGACGTCCTCCGGCGGCTTGGCCTCTGTCGCGCCAAAAGACAGAAATATCTCGACCTTCTTGTTTTCGCCCACCCTCATCCAAGGTGTTATTATCATAGGATCCGCGCTGCCGTACGCTTTTTTGTAGGCCGCGCTTAACTTGAAGTGCATCGAGGTAGTGGTGAGGTATTCAGATGAGACCCTTAGCGTCTTGCCTGTCTTTGCAAAATCGGCAATCATCTCGTCGAGATTCTTGTACGGGAAACTTGACGGCACCGCAATCACCTGTTTGACCCGACCGATCTCAAGATCTAGTAGGACTTCAACGTCGGCCTTCGCCTCGAGTATCCAGTCTTTTCCGGTGATGCCTACGTCGTAGAATCCCTCCTGAACGTAGGTGGGGATCTCCTGCGGCCTTAAGATCTTTACATCGATCTCGGGGTCACCCAGCTTGACTCTATATGTGCGCCCCCGGCCGCTCACGTTCTGCCACGCCTGTTCCAGCAGCTTGAATGTGACATCCTCAATGCTTCCCTTGGGGACTGCAAATTTCACCGTAGGCATTGGTAGGTATCAGCAAGGCGTTCTAAAGAATATATATCTACTTGCTAAAATTTCCTGCCGTGCAGCCTCATGTGGCCGGCCTGGATGCCTTCTGCAGACAGCGCCCTGATTGCAGCTAAATTCTGCGCGAGGCCGGCCGCGGCCATTGCCATCGCCAGCTCTTTTGCGCTTTTTGCTCCTAAAATCTGGAGGGCAAGTTTCGCAGTCGGGTGAGTGCTTATCACGCCTCCTACAACGCCGACTGCCAATGGCAATTCAATTTCACCCGCGAGATCGCCTTCCATTGTCCTACGCCACCTTGTTAATGACCGATACCTGCCGTCCCTTGCAGCGTAGGCATGAGCACCGGCTTCAATAGCCCTGAAATCCTGTCCTGTTGCAAGGGCAACCGCGTCGATGCCGTTCATCACGCCCTTGTTGTGCGTGACCGCTCTGTACACGTCAGAATGCGCAAGCGCGTAGGCGTAAAGTATCCGCCTTACGATTTCGCTTCCGCCGAGCTCCTCCTTGTCAAATACTGCCTTGCACCTGACAATCCTTCGCGTAGCGTAATTCGACAATATTTTCAACACAACCTCTGCTTCAGTGATTTCTGCAACCTTCGGCGCTATCGCCTCGCACATTGTGTTTATTGCGTTTGCGCCCATCGCATCTTTTGTATCGACGACGAGTTCTACGATCAGCATGCTGCCCATCTTGTTTGGACTGGTGTCGCGCAGCTGCCGGACCTGTAGGCCGATTGCAACGACAGATCTGCTCTTTGCATTGGCAATAGCGAGTAACTGCTTCTTGCTCTTCAATACTTTTTGTATTGCAGCTTTACTCGCCCCGACAACCTGAACCTGACCTATCATTAGAGAATCCCCAGCCTCAGCAGTGAACCCTCCATTTATTTTCGCGATCTTGGCAGCCTTGCTTGCGGCCGCGATGACTGATGGCTCTTCTATAGCCATCGGGATAATGCACTCTCTGCCGTTGATTACAAAATTGGTAGCGATCCCCATCGGGACAGACATAATGCCGATCGCGTTCTCTACCATCCTATTTGCTTCGTCAAAAGCAAGCGGCCTGAGCATCGCTTCAATGTCGGATATTCCAGTGATCTTTCTTACATAGTCAAGACGCTCATCCCTGCCCATTTCATGGAACTTTTTGCCCATTGCCGCCACGCTGCTATGGTTGGGTGATCCTTAAAATCTTGTCATCGCCCTGCTCAGGCAGGGCTCTGCCGTCCCTGTTGCTTGTGGCAACATAGAGCGATCCGTCGGACGCTTCAATGACGTCGCGAATTCTGCCAAATCCGGTAAGGATGTTTCTTTCAGAATCTGTCGGGAGCTGTATCAGCCGCAGCTGCTGCGCTTTNNGCGTACAGCTCGCCAGTTACCGGGTGCCACGCTAGCCCCTGTATGTTGCGATGGCCGTATGAATAAACCGGCGAGCCTTCAAACGGGTTGTCATGCGGTATGCTGCCGTCCGGGTTTAGTCGCAGAATTTTGCCGGCGAGTGAGCCGGCGTTCTGCGCAAGATCAGGCTGCCGCGCGTCACCTGTTGCTATGTACAGCTTGCCATCAGGGCCAAACTTGATCCTGCCACCGTCGTTCCTGTCGGCAGCCGGGATTCCGTCAATTATTACCTTTGAGTTTATGATCTTNNTTCTGCTCCACGTTGATATAGGCTGCAGGCGCTTGAAGCAAAGTACCATTCTCGATAACCCTTATCCTGCCGGGCCTCTCGGTGAAAAAGAGCCTGCCGTCCTCTGCAACATCGATTGCCCAAGGCACCTCGAGATTCTCGGCAAGCACCTGAATGCCTGAGCTGCTGTTTCCTTTGTTCTGCCTGGGTTCTGGTATTGGAAGTGTAGTCTGCGACGGAGTGAAAAAAGCAGTTGCTGCCGCTGCTATGACTACGGCGGCAACTGCCACTACAATGAGCCGCCGCTCCTTATCCATTGTTTATACTTCAAATCATAGAAGGATTATAACCTATGCTGCCTGGGCGAATGTGAACGTTTAAAATAGCAAGACCAAGATTCTCTATTGGGATGAAAGTATCAGAAATAATGGTGACAGACGTTTTTACACTTACAGCTGACGACACGGTTGCAAAGGCGCTGAACCTTATGGCTGACCGGTCAATCAACCAAGTGCCTGTTGTCGACGATGATGGCAAATATGTCGGCATGATATTTGCAAAGCAGCTTCTTAATTCGACTGCACAACCCTCCTCGAAACTAAAAAGCTATATTGTCAACACGTCATCTGTCGGCCCCGACCACGACGTTGAAAAAGCTGCTCAGATGGTGATTGGCAGCGGAAACCGGGCTCTGCCTGTTGTGGACAAGGGCAGGCTTGTCGGTATCGTCAGCGAGACCGACCTTGTGTCGACTGCAGACTTTGGGCACGCAATAGTCGACGAGGTCATGTCAGGCGCCATTGTGATTGAAGAGGACACATCACTTGCCGACGCTGTCTCGAAAATGAGAAGGTACAACATATCTAGATTGCCGGTGATAAACACAAAAGGGCTGCTGCGCGGGACGCTCAGCATCCTTGATGTTGGCAGGATAATCGCNNGAGCTGGTGCTGCCAAAGAAGAGTAATGAACCACAGATACACATGGCGCACCTTGAGGACGGACAGGACAGAACAGAAATCCAGGAGCAGCTGGCCCGCTTTTTGAAAAAGATCCAAGGTAAGCTTGGCGACATCCGGTCAGTGGTTGTGTATGCAGACAAGCACAAGACTCGTAAGTATTCGCTTCGGACCCGGCTTATCACGTCAAGGGGCGTGATAGACGCGAAGGGGGCGGGCTATGACCCGACCAGCGCGTCAAAAGAGTTGATCGCGCGGCTTGACCGTCGGATAAAGACTGAACACAGCCACCGGCT
>DAOL01000069.1 GCA_002501845.1 Nitrososphaera sp. UBA217 | reverse complement strand
ATGTTATACACACTCAACTTTTACTACCTGGTATACCAGTCACGCAACAACATCCGGCACAACAAAAAGATTCGCCAGAAGACCGAGCTGCCAACAAATCTCCCGGTGGTCACCATACAACTTCCATTATACAATGAAAAGTACGTTGCAAAGCGTCTGATAGACGCGGTGTGCAGGACGGACTACCCGAAGGACAAGCTGCACATACAGGTGCTTGACGATTCTGACGACGACACTGTCGACCTAATAAAATCCATAGTTGACGACTACAGGCTCAAGGGTTTTGACATTGTGTGTATGCACAGGACAGACAGGTCCGGCTACAAGGCCGGAGCGCTCAAAGCCGGCATGAAGCACGCCAAGGGCGAGTTTGTCGTGATATTTGACGCCGACTTTATCCCACCTCCATGGTTCCTGAAGAGGGCCCTTGGACACTTTTTCACAGATGAAAAGCTTGGCCTTGTGCAGTGCAAGTGGGGCCACGTCAACGAAAACTACTCTACGCTAACAGAAGCTCAGGCTGTGTCGCTTGATCTGCATTTTCTGATAGAACAAAAGGCAAAGAGCTTCACCCACCTCTACATGAACTTTAACGGCACGGCCGGTATATGGAGGACATCATGCATCAATGACGCCGGCGGCTGGCATACCACCACACTTGTCGAAGACCTTGACCTCAGCTACAGGGCACAGATGAAGGGCTGGAAGTGCCTCTTTTTGGAAGGAGTCGAAGTGGATGCCGAACTCCCGGTGCAAATGAACGCTGCAAAGCGCCAGCAGTTCCGCTGGGCCAAGGGCTCGATACAGGTGGCGCTCAAATTGCTGAGCGACGTGATGCTCAACCGCAAAGTGCCAGCAGACACCAAGGTCCAAGCGTTCATACAGCTCACGAGACACGTCGTAAACCCACTCTTTCTTGCTCAATTTCTGATATTTCCGATGCTTCTAGCTATGAATTATGAGCTTTACACCGTGGGCTGGGCGCCGCTCATCTCTGTATTCATGTACACGATGATGGGGCCAGGTGGATATCTGCTTGTCATAAGCCAGACTTGGAACGGCGACGCAAGCATGTGGCGCGAAAAGGCAAGACAGTTCTTTTTCCTGATGTTCTTTTCGTCAGGCATATCTGTCAACAACACGGTGGCAGTGTTTGACGCAGTGTTTGGCAAAAAGAACGAATTCCTGCGCACGCCCAAGTTTGGCATCGTGAACAAGGGTGACGACTGGAGAAACAAAGAGTACGTGCTGCCGTTCACAAAGACCACGCTCCTTGAGATATTCTTTGCAATCTATGGCTGCATAGCAGTATTCATCTCATTGGCCTCGGGCAACGCGATCTTTGCGCCCATGATGGCAGTCCCGACGATCGGATTCATTTACGTCGCGTACCTGAGCATAGTGCATTCGTCGCTTAGGAAAAAGAAGACAAAAGGTCTCCGCAGACCGTATGCTCCGACCATTGCCACAGGCAAGCACGGTGGTGGCAGCACGACAATGACTGCAAACGTTACCCAAACTCGAACTGTGAACCAGCAGATGATGCTCGCAGGGGTGCTTGCATTTCTGGTAATGGGAGCCGGCATTGCGTACTATGGCTATCAGACCACAATGTATCCAATTAACAAAGCCATAGGGTTCATGTCGCGGGCCCAGACTGCACAGACGCCGGAGCAATTGGCAGAATACGTGGGCCTGACCAAAGACCTGACGCTTGCAAAGGGCAACCCTGTCTGGCTATTTCCAACTCCTCGAACGGACTTTGCACTTATTCGGGAAAACCTTGACGGCATACTGCTACGAGCCGAGTCTACTTCAACAATGGTACCGCACAGTGAACAATACAATATAGCAATGAGGGACATGCACAAGTCAGTAATGGCGCTCAATTTCAACCTCATGGAGGCGGTCCCCTACATGTACATAAGCTTCAACAACATCGTGATGGCGGGTCTGTGGGTGGCCGCAGTGATTGCCATATTTGCAGCCATGAGAAAGGCGAGACCAAGAGTGCAATTAAAGACAGTTTGATGGCACCCTTTCAACACTAATTAGAATACCCCATGATTCAAAGCCGGTTAGCAGCAAGCAGTAAATCCAAGGCTCATTTTGACTGGCACTTCGTGGTGGAGGAGGTCTAGCTGCCATAGTTGCCAAGGTAAAAGGCTCCTTCTGATTAATACAGAACCAATTAGCAGCAATTTTTTAAGTTACCGCAGCCAAAATCATTTAGCACTATTGACTGAGTATTACCATGTCGGTGTGATTGACAAGTCCAACACTCCATTGTATGAAAATAATCTGACAAGGACACAGATTGAAAATATTGTCAGAGCCTACAATGCCAAGAGTGGATTGATAATCAGAAATGCCATTATTGATTATCCAAGTATCAAGAGATTTGACATCTATGTTACAGAGAGTAAGATAACAGATGACGGGAACACGTTCATTATCCGTGACAGAGACCCTCAAGAAGACCAAGGAATGAGGTTACCATATGTCTGGGATGCAGCAAGGTGTGATGGAAAGGACATCACAAGAGAGATAATTAATGAACTCTCAGAAAAAGAGAAAAATAATCCAGAGGAAAGTGGACTCAAAAATACCAGATATTGGATGACACATCTAGTTATTCCAATTCTAGTGATAGTTCTTGGAGCCGTAATCACTGGCAACTTGTTGTCAACAAGGAATGTTGTCTTAATTAATGCTCCGCCAAATCTATTTAATGAAGAATACAATCCATTCCTTGGACTCTGGCAGACTGATTCATCAGGCTCTGGTTCAAACATTTCTTTCCCACAGATGAATATCACAAGGGATGGGAATGACTTGGTCTGGGTTGAGTTATTTCAGGGTTGCACTGAAAAGCAATGCAGCTTGGCAAAGCTCAGAGCTGACAAACTATTCAACAAGATCAATGTCCACTATACGTTTAATGACACTGATATATCAGTAACATTATGGTTATCAGGAAGCCAATTAAGGTCAGATATAACAGGCAAAGTCGCATATTCAAATGACACTTCTCAATCATTCCAACTCATGGGTGATGGTTATCAAAGAGTCACTGTCAAGGACGCCGGCAACCTTATTAGCTAAGTTCTCATGCTCTATACCTGATGAAATACCCTAATACCGAGAGAATTTGAGGTCAGATACCCTAGTACTTTCATCACAAAGCAGAATGAGTATTCATCATCCCATGAGAGGGATTGCGTTTTACAATATTAACCCTTTGGATTATCATGGTGTAAAGAAATTTACTAAAACTGCTGCGGGGTATCACGTCGGGATTTAAATAACAATTTTGACCCTCTACCTCATGACCGTAGAGGAAAAACTGGTCAAAAGAATCCTGTCTGTGGGATCGGCCGGCGTAAAAAAGACCGATCTGCGCAAGGAACTCGGAGACGTTGAAGAAGTGTTAGAAAAGGTCATAAGCAAAGGCGAAGTTTTTGTAGACAAGCGCGCCGGTGCCTACTACTGCTTCCACAAGACACACTACATCCAGAGCCTGCTCAATTCAGACCCAAGGTTCAAGCTGACGTACGACATGATACAGTCATTGCAAGTATCAGTCAGCAGCTCCAACAAAGAGCTTGCGCGCACGGTTGAAACGCTTGCAAACAACATTTCCAACCTTGCAAGGGTTGTGCTGGAAATAAAAAACGATCAGCAGTCGTCGCTCCACCAGCAGATGATCGCAACCGATGTTCCGATACCTTCTGCTCCAAGAAGGGCAATGAGCGTTCACGATTTCAAGGAAGAGTTCGACGTCGCACTAGCCAACTCTGGCTCGTCGATAGGCTGGGTGGAACTTGCCAAGCTGCGAAACGAGCTGTGCGACAGGGGTAACATTACTGCAGACGAATTCTACAGGCTTGTTGCCGAGCTGACAAGCACGCACGAGGATAGGTACGAGCTTTCCACCGGAGGCGGCGAAGGCGTGATGGTAAGAGGGCTACTCCATGGATTCGTGAGGTGCATATAATGTATCCTTACAAGCTGGACCGTAACCCGTATCCAAGCAGCCCCACTCCGACACTCATTGATGCCAAGATACTTGGCGGCAAAAGGCACAAGGAGGCCAAGGCTGCAATGCTTTCCTGCATTTCCGATCTTTATTCAAAGGTAAGCGCAGGGACTGCCACGGACAAGGACTTCCGCCTTGTTACTGTGATACAGGATGTCGGATCCGGCAAGACGCACCTGGCGCTCCACACAAAGGGGCTCAAGGAAGTGTCAGACAGCACGGTAGTTTCGTACGTTGATCTTTCGCAAATATCGCCCCGCAATATGCACAGCCTTTACAGCGCAATGCTTGCCGGCTTTACTGACGACTATTCAACCAGATTAAGGCAGGCAGTTGTCAACTACCTCCGCGAAAAGGCTGAGCGCAACATATCAAGGGCGAAAAAGATATTCAACTATGGTTTTACGGACGCGCTGACAGGCAAGACGCTTGAAGACAAGGCGGCGAAGCTATTGCGAAACGAAATAGTGCCCAACTATGCGGCGATCACAGACACTTTGGAAAAGGAATTCTCGCAAGTGGAAATCGCGATACTAAAACTTGTGATCGAAGGTAAGTTCAGGGCTGACGCCCAGAACGTCGCGACACTTGAAGATATCATCGCAAGCCTGGCGGCTCTTGCGAACCTGAACCTGAAGTTCTTGCACAGGCTGACTCTGTTCCAGATAGATGAGTTTGACTCTGACAAAGAATCGGTCGAATTCGTTAAGGCAGTAATCAACGCGCACCTGCCGGCGACGACGCTCATGTTGATATTCACGCCATCTTCGTATGAGGACATACGTAGGTCAAATGCTTCCGTATTTGACAGGATGGAAAAGGCGAACTACAAGATTGACATTGCCGGTTCTAACACACTTGAAGAGATAATGGACATCGTGCTTGAGTACATCAGGCACCACGACGCGACAAAGATCTTTACCGAAGATCAGGAACACGAGCTTGTGGCAAAGGTCAAGGTGATCTATGATGAGTTCTCTGACTTTCGCAACGTGCGCTCTATGCTCAACATAATGTACCACGCTACAGAAAATGCAGGCAAGCGCAACATTGCCACAATCGACGAGCAGGCGATAGACGATACAATAAAGAGCGTCTACCCAGGCCTGAGAATTAGGGGCAGCGTGATGGATGTCCCAATCTCTGAATTTATCAAGATCAGGCGGAACTGCAATGATATGTCGATGCTCGAGTCGGGCGTCAGGAACGCAGTCAAGGACCTTGTCAACTATGCCCACGAGATAGGAGTGGTGGCAAGGCCACACTCGACAGGCACCAAGGGCAATGGAATTGATGTCATGTTCAGTGACCCGTATGGGACAAAGGTCGCTGTCGCAGTAGTCATAAACAAGGACCATGCAAAGAGCTTTGAGCAGATATCAAACACGTTGAAGTCAACAGGCTTTGTGGACAAGCTGGTAATACTGACAAACGCCAATACCAGCGGCGGGACGAACGGGAGCACGCTTGTCAACATTGACCGGTGCAAGATGATAGACCTCATCTACTTTAGCGACAAGTACAAGAACAACAACATGCAGCAGGACGACTCACAACGCGCGATTCTGCTAGCAAAGTCAATAAGACTCTGCTAACATTGACTACTGCTCTTTTTCACAAAAACAGTTGTCAACTTTTAATAAATATCAGATCTTTCCCGACAGAGCATGAGACATGAATTCTTTCATGAATGAGTTGCCATAGGTTTGTCTGGGAGAACGCGGGATAAACGAGGATCCGCGTTTTCAATGCAATATATGTGGCGACAGAGGNNTCGAGTTTTCCGGCTCCAAGGTGCCATGCATTCTGGTCAACCAGAAAAAGTACGAAGAAATGCTTCAAAGGGTGTACAGCAAGAAAGTGCGGGCAGAGGCCTTGCTTGACATTTTCTACGACGCGCAAGACGTCTTTGTAGACGTGCAGGTAAAGTTCCTCGACACAGACTTTGAGGAGAACTATTTGCTGTACGCAAACAACATGATCGGATTCTTTGAGGCGCTGGCAGAAAGTGGACTGATCTCACTTGCGCCAGACTCTTCAGCGTATACAAATTCGGAGAACGTGTTCATGATCCAGCTACCAAAAAAGGATGCCGCAGAAAAGGCACTTGAAATAATCAAGGCCAATGCAAAAAAGCGTGGTTAATAACAGGCTCTGGCTAATCTTATCTAATGCCGCGCAGCAAAAAGGAAAGTAATAGCAAAGACAGCCATGGCGTGCCTCCAGAGATAGATACCCACTTCCAGATGTACGGCAAGCATGCTTGGGAAGTAGAGTACGGTGAGCGGTGCCCAGCGTGCAACAAGAGGATAGACGAATTTGGCTTTTGCGCCTGTGGAAGTAGTCAATAATATTTAAAAATTATGGTAGATCGAATGCGATCTAGACGATTATTGTATACATCTTATATCAAATGTTAAACCACGGTGAATATGATTTGGACATTCGTCTGGATAGTGCTGGGCCTCATAGTGCTGGTAATACTACTCCGCGTGCTGTTTGGGCTGATCTAAAATGCTCGACAAATTTGTGGACCGTCTGATGGAAAGCGCAACCTTGTACTACATGCCACGGATAGAAGAAATGGCCAGAGCAAGAAAGGCAGAGCTGGAGGAAATGAAGGTCAAGGTAAGAACTAGCCCTGGAGAAGTGGAAGCTTGGTTTGGCAAGGAAATTCAAAAGCTCAGCAACGTGGACATTAAGGAAATCATGAAGGATGCGACGGCCGGGATTTGAACCCGGGTTACCAGATTGGCAATCTGATGTCCTAGACCAAACTGGACGACCGTCGCACGCAAACTATCGATGCTACAACGTTATTTAAAGCGTACGTGCTACACAAGCAAAATTATCGTGGAATATCCTCTACTTTCAGCAACATAGTCGCCTTCAACTTCTTCCACTACCGCCGTAAGGGAAATGAGATCACGCTCTTGGCAATTCTTGGCGTCAACGATGACATAATCGTCAAGAACGTCTGCGCCCTTCATGCTTTCCATGCTTAGCGAAAAATTCACCGGCGAGCTCGCACTGACAAGCAGAAGCTGGTCTTTCTGGTAGTTGCCCACACGTGCGAGCCGGCCCGGGCGCGGCATCGCTCTAATGTTCATCTTTATTTCGCCAACAGGGTGCGTGATGTAATGGGTCATCTTGTTTACATAGATGTCGAACTTGAACGGGTAGCCGGCGGTATTTTCTGCCATCTTGTTCACGCCATCGTTCATGACAATATCCACCTTTTTGATTGTGTTACCATATTTCACTATCCAGTCGTTAGTTGTCTTTACAATGCTCCTTATCGCGGCCTTTCTCCTCGCGGTTTCCTGTTCGCCCAGTTGGTAGCGATCGACCCAGTCCATATAGTCGCGGCTGATATCTGTTATGAACTCCGTGCAGGTGTTCTGGTAGTCTTCGATGCTTGTAGCCCGCTCAGAACCTGTGTCTGCGGCAAACATCACCATTGGTGGTGCAAGCCATCATAAAAATGTGAACTACTTGACAAGCAGTTCAGCCATCTCTTTTGCTTGGTATGTTATTATCATGTCCGCGCCGGCTCGCTTAATAGACGTAAGAAATTCGGTCATTACCGCCTTCTCGTCTATCCACCCCTTCATGGCCGCCGCCTTGACCAGCGCGTACTCGCCAGAGACGCTGTATGCGCATATCGGCAGGTTAGTTGCCTGTCTTGCCTTGTAGATCAGATCAAGGTAAGGTATAGCAGGTTTTATCATTACAATGTCTACGCCTTCGGCAACATCCGTCTCTATTTCGCGCATCGCCTCTTTTGCATTTGAAAAGGGCATCTGGTACGTCCGCCGATCGCCATACTCTGGTGTCGAGTGAGCCGCGTCGCGGAAAGGTGCATATAGAGGAGATGCTTGCTTTGCCGAATATCCCATTATCGCTACGTCTGCAAACCCTGCAGCGTCAAGCCCTTTGCGTATAGCCTGCACCTGCCCATCCATCATGGCAGAGGGCGCGACAATGTCTGCGCCTACCCTTGCATGGCTGACTGCAACCTTTGCAAGGGTCTCGATGCTCCTATCGTTGTCTATTTTCTTGTTCACAACAAGCCCACAGTGTCCATGCGTCGTGTACTGGCACAAACAGACATCGGTTACTATCGCAACCTTGCTACCAAACTGCTTGCGCACAAGTTCAATCGACTTTTGGACTATTCCACGAGCGTCAAAGGCTGAAGTTGCTTCCGCATCCTTGCAGGATGGAAGGCCAAACAGGATTATTGCTGCAATGCCAAGGTCGAGAATGCGGTCGACCTCGCCGTCAAGCCTCGAGAGCGGCAATCTTTGGACGTCCGGCATCGAACCAATTTCTTCCGGCTTTTTCAGTCCTTCCTGAACAAATACTGGCGCTATCAGGTCCTTGGTTGAAAGCCGCGTTTCCTGAAGAAGGTCTCGCACTGCCGGGGTTGTCCTAAGGCGCCTGAGTCTGACGTTTGGAAAAGCATTACTGCTATTGCTTTTCTTCATACTTGAACAACTTGGCTACTATTTTCATCAGCTCTTCGCTTTCGCCTTCCTCTACCACCTTTCTTAGGTTGTTCATGGGAGTTAAAATGACGCCTTCAACAATGGCATACGAAAGCTGCTCTACAACCCTGGCTTCCTCGGGCCCAAGCTTTTTGCCAAGCATTGCTAAGGCCTTTTTCAATTCCCGACCCCTTATCGTGTCGACATTCTTGAACACTGACACGACAACAGGCTCAGCCTTCATCCTCTTCATTATCGCGTCGACTGACTTCATTTCACCATTGATCAACTTCTCCGCAGAATTGATCTCTTTGATGCGGGAGCGCATGTTCTTGCCAACAAGCTCGGCGATCTGGTCCATGTTTATGAGCTTGACACCATGGATAGTTGCGACCTTTTCGTCGACCGTCCTTGGGTTTGAAAGGTCAAAGATCATCATGCCTTCCAGCCTGTTCTTCATGGCGTTCTCTATTCTTTCAAAAGTAAGAAGGCGGTACGGCGCAACCGTCGCGGTGAATATGACGTCGACCTTGCGCAGCATTTCAAGCGCGCTGTCAAACGGGATAGGAGTTCCTGCTACCGTCCCAGCAAAGGACTGGGCCCTTTCGGGAGCCCTGCTTGCGACCATAAAGTTGATGTCGCGCTTTTTGAGCACCTTTGCTACAAGGCTTGCTGCCTCGCCTGTCCCTATCAGCATTATTGTCTTGCCCTCCAGGTCGTCAAAGTATTCCTCGGCCAGGTTCACCGCGACAGATGCGATTGAAACGTTGCCTTTGTTAATGCCGGTTGCGGTCCTGACCCTGCTTCCAACCTTGACCGCTCTATCAAATATCAGGGACAGATTTGCGCTCGCATACCGGCCAGAGCGGGAAAACTCTAAGGCCCGTCTTACCTGTCCCAATATCTGATCTTCGCCGACTACGAGCGAGTCGAGCCCGGATGCAAGCTTCATCAGATGCATCACCGCTTCCCTGTCCCTGCTGATTTCTGCATTTGCGAAGTCATTTTCGGGAAGCCCGACCGACGATGCCCACTCTTCAATCAGCCTTGCCTCGTCGGGATCTTTTGCCGCCACAAACACTTCGACCCTGTTGCATGTCTGCAAAATGACGCACTCTTCAAAATCTGCCTTTCCCAGGAAAGCCTTGTGTGCACCGTCAATGTCCTTGAATGTAAATTTTTCAAGCAGATGAATCGGTGCGTTGCGGTAGGTGACGCGTGCATTAACAACGTGAACTGGCGCGATTGCTGGTGTGGTCTTAACGGCTGCCGTCATTTTGTGCTTTTCCTCTCCCATTCTTGCAACAGCTCTAGCGTCGCGCTTTTAGCATCTTCAATCTTGTCTTCCTTAATAAGGTTCTGGATTCGCCTATCCTTTATCAGCGAATAGAGGAACTCCTTGCGCTTGCCAACTGTCTTGATCCTCGGCCGCGCGGCCAGTCGGGCAAACTCTTGTAATTTTGCGTTCTCGATGTCTGCCTTTCTAATTATCCTGCGAAGCACTCGCTCGGCCCTGATCCTCACCTTGCGGGCCATGATCGGGCTCCTGCCTGAAGTAGAAATCGCGACCTGCATAACGCCTTCGATATTGAGGATTGAGGCGTAGGAGAAATCACTGACTACAGGGTCGTCTGCGGCGTAGACGAACGCGCCCATCGATCGGCCTTTTTCAACAATCTTGCGGTTCAGCATGTGGTCGTTGGTTGCCGCCAGCACCAGAAACATATCGTTGTAATCTTCCAGAATTCTGGCGTCGCTGAGCCTTGCCTTGACAAGCTCGATCTTGCCAAGGGCCGCCTGGTTTGCCAGAAAGCGGTTCACCCTGTTGCTGATAACAGTTATCATGCAGCCTTGCCCGAGGAGGCCACGAATCTTTCTGATGCCCTCTGTCCCGCCACCTATAACTATGGCGTGCTTGCCTCTGACGTTCAGGTCAACAATCAATCATAACACCGGCTAGAGACAATGGAATTGGTAGCTTTTCTTTATTTAATCGTTCAGTTGGGTGCAGGCATTGCCTAGTGAGCAACCTTTTTGAGGTAATTTGCGTCAACTGTTACGGGTATTTGATAAGGCGAATCGAGCAGGACCACCGTCGCTTCTTGCTTCTCATAGTCGACGCGCATTATCTTGGCCTTCATGGACTTGAACGGGCCGGCAATAACCTCAACAGTGTCGTCAACGCTAAGCTCTGATACTACCGGCTTTTTCACCAGGTATCCTTCAATGTCCTTGAATGGCAGGTCGCCCCTTATCTGGCCGCGGACATGCCTTATGCTTGCAAGCGCTTCGTACGCAACGTTAGAATCCGGGGCTTCCACAATGATGTACCCTTTAAAGCTGTCAAGCACCATGACCGAGCGGATCCCGATCTTTTTGGCTTTTACCCTTACCTGAATCTGGCCTGCCACGACGCGCTCTTGCCCCCCTGTCGTTCGTATGGCAAAGAACTTGGAATCGCTTGCCGGCGTAGCCAATTGAGGCTGTGCGGGTGAAGATGTCGGAGGACCTGTCGCTTCGACTTTTGACGGCGGCTCTTCCTCTTCTCCATGCTGAGGTGTTTCGATCCGCTGTTCAGCGGACTTGGTCTCTATGGAATTCTGATTATCGTCATCAAGTTTAACATTCTCGACGTCCATTCCTTCCTCCTGGGCGTCGTTTACCCTATCGCTCATTTTGTTAAGTATGCGAAGGTCTGATGCAATTTATAAATTTACTTGGGTAGAATAATATTAAAATTACAATTGTTCGCAGACACTCTAGATTGGATAACCATATCCTCGTAGCCTCCCGCCAAGATTTGGCAGGGATGACAATGACTGACTACCTCAAGGATAGCGCGGAATTTGCAAGCAATGGCAAGTCGCACAGGTCGCAGCGCAGCGAAAACCTTCAGCTTTATGTTGCTTCCGGCAGTCTGTTGACTCTGGAAAACCTTGACGAAAACTATCCGGACGCCGGCTCGTTCATTTTCCTGTCAAAGCATAGGTCAGACAGTCAGATTCCAACGCTAACCTGCCACTGCACTGGCAACTTTGCCGACAACCCCTATGGCGGAAATGCGAAGGAAATTGCAATATCGTACCCAAGCCTGCAGAAAGGATATCTGAAGGCGATAACGGCTGCCAAGTGCAAGGTCCCAGAATATGATGTTACCATAGAGTCTACGCACCACGGGCCGACATCACTGAAAAAGCCTGTATTGTTTGTCGAGCTGGGTTCGTCAGAAAAGCAGTGGAGCGACAGAAATGCTGCAAGAGTCATATGCGAAACGCTGCTTGGCGTGATTGATAACGGAATTGAGTGCTGCGAAAAGGTGGGAATCGCGTTTGGAGGCACACATTACCCGTCAAAGTTTAACAGGCTGTTGCTTGAATCAGAGTTCGGCCTCGCAGCGGTGGCGTCAAAGCACAATCTTGAAGCAATTGACGAACAAATGATGCACCAGATGATAGAAAAGAGCGTGGAGAAGGTAACGCACATTGTTGTAGACAGCCAGGGCCTTGGGAGCCAGAAGGACAGGATAATGAAAATGGCAGACAAAACCGGGCTTGAAATCTACAAATTATAGCGCTATTTTGAAATACATGTCTGCCGCCAAATGCATGTGCACAAACAGCTAAAGGCAAGCGATGTTTTCGACATAGTTGTCAAAATTCCGGAAGGCAAGGTCACTACTTACGGTGACATTGCCAAGATCCTTGGGCATCCCGGCGCGTCGCGCGCAATCGGTAGGATTTTGAACAGTAACCCAAACCCCATTGTCGTGCCGTGCCACCGGGTAGTCATGTCAAACGGTAATATAGGCGGCTACGCATTTGGCAAGACGAGGAAAAAGGAGTTGCTGAAAAAAGAAGGTCTGCACTTTATGCGCGACGACATGCATGACTTTGCAGGATGTAGGACAAACCTTGCGAAATTGCGCTAGCGGGACTTGACTTCTTTTACAAGCTCGCGCAGGTGAGCAAGCGATCTTACCTGGCCGCCGTTAACCTTCTTGTATAGCTGCCAGTAGGTCTCGTTGGTGATGTCCTTCCTTTCTTTAAGAACTTTGAGGTGGTAGCGCATCGACCTAACCCTTATTACATAGACTTCTTTCTTTCCGACCCTTGCCGTTTTCTTGCCCTTCTTTGAGCCAGGGCCCTTGCCGTGAACCTTCCAGACCGAGCGCTTTTCCATCGCCCTGCCCCTTGAGGTTCCCGCTAGTTGGACTGTCCATATCGCGCCGCTCTTTACAAGCGAGCGTATATTTTCACGCGTAATTGAGTCGGCAACGTCTTCAAGTCTGTCGGGCTCGAAGCGGATCCTGTTGGCTCCAACATCAAGAATCCTTGCTACAAGCTCGCGCTTTTTTGCAATGTTGACCACCATTATTCCTTCTCCTCCTCTTCATTCTTTGGTGCCAGTTTGCCAGCGTTTAGTACTTTGATGCCAAGCTCGGTGGCCTTGGCGATCATCCCTACCCTCTTTCTCTTGCCTACTGTATGTCCAAGCCTCGCCGCGTCCTTTTTCGGATCCAGTCTTGCCAGCTCGTTCACGTTGTGAACGAGGTTATCAGTGTAGCCTGACGGGTGGAGGCCCCTTGACACTCTCGGACCTCTATAGCCGACCTTGACTATTGCCGGCATGCCTGACTTTTGCTTCCTCATCTTGTTGTCTTTGCCCTTTGGCTTTCTCCAGTTCTCGGCCAGTCTGTCGTACCTCCAGCTCTCCTGCCTGATGAACTTGGGCCGCTTTTCAGCAACCTTTTTCCTGGCTGCTATCAATTCCTCATTAATCACCATGGCAATACTTAGGACACAAGACTTCTCCATTACAATAAATATGTTACTGGCTTCTTTTCATTGTAAAGAGCGTGAGGGTGTAGCACGATCCCTTGTACGTCACGTTAACTGAAAGCGAGATCGATCGGCTGTCTTCGGCCGTTTTCGCGAACCCAAGTGCACCTCTTATCGTTTCTATCTCTTCTCTGTAAAGGCGGCGAGAATAGTCCCACATCTCAAAATGCTTGCTTGTGTTTGCGGCTGCCTTCAGAACTTCTGAAACTGCTCGGATTTCGAGCATCCGCTCGTTGACGCTCGCGGCCTGGCCGTTGCCTGCGCAAGATCTTGCCTCGAGCCAAGCGTCGTCAAATTTCAACACCGGATTCTTGTGTACGGGTGCATTATATTGTTACTGAGAATGAGACGCGCTGAATATTTAATAAGGAATAACTACATCAATAACCAGTAATTCGCAATACGTCTTGAATTAAGACGATTATGGTGAGTAATGCTTGGTAGAATCAGCCATGAATACCGACGGGGAAAAAGGCAGCCGCAATGTGTACATGCCGGACGAGCTCGTGCGCTTTATCCAGCGCAACACATACTCGCTCCTCATCAAGGGCTTTGCCGGCACCGGCAAGACCACACTTGCTCTCACTATCTTGAAGGCACTTGGAACCAAAAACAACTTTTTTTATATATCAACAAGGGTCTCGCCAAAACAGCTCTTCCAGTATTATCCATGGCTTGAAAAATTTGTCGAGAAACCAAAATCCACAAATCCCGGGGACGCGCACGAGCACGGGCTGATGCCAAGTTTCGAGGATGCTAGGCTTGACGAGCCCGAGTCCCTTTTTGAGCGCATCACCAACCAGCTGATGGACATCAAGTCGCCAATAATCATAATCGACAGCTGGGATGCCATCGCGTCTTTCATGGACAAGGAGGCGCGCCTTAACAACGAGAGGGTACTGCAGACTTGGAGGGAGAGAGCAGGAGCCAAGCTGATATTCATAAGCGAATATCCTGCTGACACCACGCTTGACTTCCTTGTTGACGGCATTGTGGAGCTGAAACAAAGTTATCACGAAAACGTGCGGGTGCGTGAAATATTCCTGCTCAAGCTCCGAGGCGTACGTATAGAAAGGCCGTCATACATCTATACACTCGACAACAGTATCTTCCGCAGCTTTGCACCTTACAGGCCGGTCAAGTTCAAGCCACAGCCGCGCAAAAAAACTGCCACGGGCGACGAGATTGCAACAGCCGATCATGTCAAGAGCGGCTACCCCGCGCTGGATGGCTCGCTTGGCGGCGGCTTTCCAAGAAAGGGCGTCGTCCTGCTCGAGCTGGACTCACACGTAAACACTGCAGTCGCTATGGCGTTTCTTGAGAGGATGGTATCAAACTTTGTTTCAAGCAACAATCCTGTGCTGTTCCAGCCATTTGACTGGATGGATCCACGCACCATAATGAACTACCTTGGACCGTCAATGCCTTCAGGCAAAAAAAGCCTCTTCAAAATACTTTGGACAGGCAAGGTAGGAGGCGTGGCCGACAACATCATGTTGCCGGAAAAAAAACAGCACAGCGACCCGTCGATAGCCGCGCTTGCGCAGATGAAACAAAAGCACCCCGGTAGATTGCTACTGAACATAATGGGGACTGACATCATGCAGAGATCCTATGGCCCTGAAGGCGTAAGGAGTGGGATGGAAAACCTGCTGTCCGATGTCAGAACAAGCGCTGATCTCACCATAGCTGTTATCAGCCACTCCCAAGAGGATGTGCTGGACTACCTTTCAGAAGTTTCAGACATACACCTGCGTTTCTTGATGATAAACGACACGCTGTTCCTGCAATCGCTCGTCCCGGCGTCGCCCCTCTATTCCGTGGTGTTTGACGGGTACCCGATAAGCCTCGAATCAGTCGTGTAATCACGTACTTAGGTGATAGTACTCGTCGGCTAGATTTTCTTCAATGCCTACAGGCAAAAGCTCCTTCATCTGATCGTAGTATGACAGGAACTTACCACCCTTCGGCGTTATCCTGTAAAGCGTCTTCTCACCATTGTTCACTTCGTGCACCAAGCTGCTCCTGATTAGCGAATCCAGATACAGTTTGCACTGGTCGTTGCTCAACATCGCCTTGTACATTATCTTGGTACGAGTCTCCTCCTTGTTTACTGACTTTAGTATAGCTGCAATTACCTCGTATCGGCTGCGGTTCTTCATTCGGCCGATTGAAATACAACATACATCGTATATGAGATATTTCATATAAAATACGCCATTATCTCTCTGTAACAATCTTCTTTGCTAACGTTTGTCGCGATACTACACTTTTGGTCACTGAAAACCCTCCTCTTTACCTAACAACATAAATTCTTCTTATGTGAGCGAGGGTGTTGGGGCTCTTGTGAAAAGCGACGCCAACTCCTTGTAGTGCGCGATGAATTTCTTGCCAAGGTCAGTCGTCTTGTATATATGGCGCTTTGAGCTTGGGCGTTCCTGTATCGTTTCGAGCATCTCGCTGTCCAGCAAGAATTCAAGGTATTGGTTTATCTGCTTGGAGTTCAGGTTGCAGCGATACATAACGTGTGTTTTCCTGGCTCCGTTTTCACACATGAGCAGTATGAATTCTATTATCTCCAACCATCCTCTGTTACTCCAGCCTGCAGCATTTAAAGGCAACTTGCTGCAGAAACTCTATTCGTATTGGATTTAATGCTAAACGTACTTTTTAACCCAACAAGAACATAGAAGATTTCTAGGTCAGCTAAAACTCCACGGGCGAGGCGAGGCCGCCATCTTTGACGAGGTGGTTCTTCCAAGCCCGCTCTGTCCTTGCCATGCCGAAGTTGACGGCGTAGTCGATAAAGCAAGGCGAAAGGTTGCCCGCATTTCTGATCTTTTCTGCAGTACTTATCTTCCGCCTGACCTCGCGCTGCTCTTCCTTCAGCTCGAACAGTCGCGACAAAAGCTCGCCGAGAGGTTCGCCGGTCCTAACCCTTTCCGTCCTTTTTGACAAGAGCGGCTTTATCCTTTCCTCGTACTCTACATTCTGCTTTTCAAGCGATTGCAAGTAAAGGTCGTTATTTTCTGTCGACATTGATGCCGCGGCTTCTGACTGACCTATGCCCTTGTAGATGTCCCTTGAAGGCCACACGAGAACGAGTGGCAGTCCGATCCCGAGCTTTTTGCTGACTATGTTCCCGACGACTAGGTAGCCTATGCCTCCAGTTCCTGATGCATAACAGGAAATTCCAAGGTCCCTTGCGAGCAAGAGGGGGATCGGGATCGCGCGTGGCGACAGTTTATGGACAAACTGGCCAAGGTCAAGATTTTCTGGGTTGCCGAGGTTCAGCACCTGCTCTTTCTTACATGACATGCAGGGTCCCGCAAGCACAAGGTCACTGTTCTTCATTGCTATTTTGGCAGACGTCTTACTTCCGCATTTGCAATGGAGCCAGGCCGGGGCGTGCAGGTGTGAAGAAGAGCTGACTCCTGTGTCGATCCCGTGACTCATGAACATGTTCTCTGCACGTCTGAGCGCGTCAGAATACATATTCGAATTTGAAATCAGGAAGGTAAAGCCGTTCTCAAATACAGTGAATGTCTCTGATAGCCTGACAAAGAGTGTACTATAGTTCCATGTCTCATTAACGACTCTTGACATAAGAAATGAGTTCAGGTCTGCGTATGATCCGGCTCTTGCATGCGAATATTCGACGTGCTGCCAGAACTGCTCTAAATTGTCGACAAGCATGTTCTTGTCCGCGACTGCAGTGCTCTTTCTTATCCATGACTTGACCTGACGCTTCCAGTTGTGTACGACAAGATGACTGGGGACGGGCATGTTGCAGACCATCTGCCAGCGCTTTGATTCACTGACGGGTAGTCGCAATTCCATTACGCCGGAAGAATGCTGTACGCTGGGGAGCTGGGCCAGCCTGACCCAAGACTCATCGACAAAGTCGTGGTCCACAACAAAGAAGAGATTGACTACCTTGCTGTGCCTGTCAAGCTCTTGTNNGTTTCAAGAAGGACTATTTTCTTAAAGACGCCGCCGTACGCAAAGAGGTTTGGCTGGTGCGTGGAGACAACTATTCTTGTCATCGGATCGTCCAAAAATTCAATGCTGCTCCTTACCTTGTCTGTGAGCGTGCCGGCCTCAGAATGGAATTTTTTGATAAACGACTTCAGCATCACGCGGTTGCGCAGGACAAAGTCGCTCGCCAAGATCTTTTGCGATACTACATGATTCACTGCGTCAGCAAACTTTTCCGGTATCGACGCAGTAAACTCTAAAACAAGCGGATCACTCATCTGATTAAATTTAGCAAACAGCGTTCTTACCCGCGGTGATTGGTCGACTACTGCTAGCGGACCTGATATTCCAATGCACCTCTAAACCAGCTCAATTATCTCCTTGGGACTGGTCACGCCGGCGATCTTGGGTATGCGGTCGTTTGGAATCTTCCAGAGCTTGAACTCTTTTCCTAAGCACATCTTTAGCACCTCAAACGCCTCAACGTAATTTATCGAGGTATTGAGTCTACTCTGCAATGCGCGGTATTCGGCAAGGCCCTTGATCGCGTTTGCCTTCAAATATAGCTTGCTCTGCTGCGACCAGAATATTTTGATAAGCTCGACCTTTTCGTCAACGACATCGGAAATATCGTAATAGACTTGCGGTTTAAAGTCCTTGGTGAGCGGGATTTCGTACGACATGATGTTTGGAATGAACCTTCCGGCCTCGACTGTGGACGACGCGATGGCACGGTGGTCGTGATGCACGTCGCCAAGCGAATGGGTGATTATAAGGTCAGGATCAGCTTTGTTAATAAAGAATTCAATATGGTTTATGAGGTCGGTATTGCTGTCGTTGAGCCTTGTGTCTTCAAAGTTATCGATCCACAATGCTCTTGCCCCGATGAACTTTGCCGACTGCATCAGCTCTTTTGTTCTCTGCTGCGGGTCTCCAGAAGCTGCTCCCCTTGTCAGGGTATACATGTATACTTCGTGCCCCTGCCTTGCAGCCTTGATCAGAAGTCCGCCACAACCCAATTCTATGTCGTCTGGATGTGCTCCTATAGCTAGAATGTTCACGAGTGCAACTCACTATTGCGTTTATTTATTGCTGAACTAACCTTCTTCTATTCAATTCAGTTTGTTTCTAGAAGCGTAGCTTGGATGATTCTAAGTGGAGAAAATTGCTCTTGGGTTAAAAATTAGGCGTAGAAGGCTTGAGTGGAATGCAGGTAAAAACGTGGTTACACAGACTTACAGATGAGTCTAACTTGTGGTTCAAAGCGGTCAAGGCAGAAGATGAGGGAAGCTTTGAGAACGCTGTTTGGTATTACATGAAAGATGCTCTCGAATGCATAAAGAAGCACTCGCTTGTCAGGGCAGCACTAAGCTCCTCGTGCGCGGCTAATTGCCTGGCAAAGATGGGCGCGTGGTCTCCAGCGCGCGTGTTGTATTCAGAGGCGGCCGGCATTTACGTTGAAAATTCCGAAGTTGCAATGTCGAAGTCAATAAGGGAGGCCATGTGGTCTCTACAGGAAGCTTTTGAAAATTATATGCTTGCAGGAGACAGCGCGGCAGACACCGTGCGCGAAAGGTACTCCGCGATTGCTGCTAGGACGAGCCCGTTTTCCCGAGCAGAGCAAGCAGCCGAAAAACTGGAATCGCGCAGACCAGAAACAATCAAGCCCGATCCGAAAGAGAAGGAAGCAAGAATTCCAGACAGGCTGGCCCGCGAAATTGAAAACTTTGTTAGGGCAAGAAAGTCTGGTTCGGCAAGGACCCAATCATTTGATCCAAGTTACGTCATGAGATCAATAAACATGAACGGAGGTAGCAAACTGGATGAAAAAAGTATTGCTAGTTAACTGGGACAACTACCCAAACATCATGTCAGGCGGGGTCTATTCGTGGGAAAAGACCCTCGTTGAACGTATGTCGGAGTACGAGTTTACGGTCGTTAACCTAGTCTCAAACCCAAACGTCAACGGCAGGTTCACCGTCCCTTCGCACGTAAAGCAGGTAATAGACATGCCGCTCTTTGGCTCCAACAGGTACGAGGAATTNNGCAAGAGTTCATTCCACTCTACAGACAATTCCTTGCAAACTTGTTTTCAAACAACTGCAACCCGGCGCAGCTGTCCCAGATTATCTATAAGCTGCACAAGTTCCTTTCAATTTATGATTCTAAAAAGTGTCTGGAAAACACGCTTGCGTGGGAAACTTTCCTTGATCAGCTCGAGCGCGACCCGCTCTACCGCGAAATGACAATGAAAGAAGCGCTGACTGCATTCCAAGTTATTCAGCGCAATATGCAGATACTGTCGTTCGAGATACCCGAGGTCGACCTAGTGCACTGCTCCCTTGCATGGTTTCCGGCAATGATAGCAGTCTCGGCCAAGATTGAACACGGTTGCCCGATCATGATCACCGAGCATGGCGTGGCATTTCGGGAGCTCTTGCTTTACTACAATGCATACCTGCGCGACGAACCATCCAACATTTTCTGGAAGCTCTTTTCTGCAAACCTAGTTAGGACACTGTATTCGACGGCAGATGTAATCGTGCCAGTCTGCTATGCAAATGCAAAGTGGGAGGAGAGCCTAGGGGTCGAGCTGTCCAAGATCAAGGTCATATACAACGGTGTGGACACCACCAAGTTCCGGCCAATCGATGCAAAAAAGCAAGATGCAAGGCCCACGGTCGCCTGCATCGGTAGGGTCGATATCTTCAAAGACATTGTGAACCTCATTCAGTCGATACACTACGTCAAGGACAAGGTGCCGGACGTGCAGTGTCTGATCTATGGCGCGTCAACAGACTTGGACTATTCGCTCAGATGCGTAAATATGGTCTCAACCCTCGGCTTACAGGACAATATCCGGTTTATGGGTAAGGTAAAGGATCCAGAAATAGCCTACAACATCGCCGACGCAATTGTAATCAGCAGCATCACTGAGGGCTTTCCCTTTGCCATCATTGAAGCGATGGCCTGTGGCAAAGGCATAGTCGCGACCGATGTGGGCGGCATTAGGGAAGCCCTCGAAGGCTGCGGTCTGTTGGTCCGAAGTAGCCACCCCCAAGAGCTTGCAAACGCAATCGTCAAACTGCTGCAAGATGAGACGCTAAGGTCAAGGCTTGGAGCGGCCGCTCTAGAGCGGGTCCAGAAAGGCTTCACGATAGAGCAGTCCCTTGGACAGTACCGGGAGCAATACGAGCGCCTGACGGCGCGACAAAGCCGACCACCTATAGCAAGGGAGGTGGCAGCCCGGTGAGAATCACTAGGGCGCTTGTCACGGGAGGAGCCGGCTTCATAGGAAGCCACATCGTGGACGAGCTGGTAGCAAGGGGTATTGAGACCTATGCTATCGACAACTTGAGCACGGGTACGCTTGACAACCTTGCGCAGCTTCGCGGAAATAACCTGTTTCATTTTGTGGCGGGAGACGCCCGCGAAGTGGAAGCTCTTTTAGGTGACATAAACATTGACATAGTCTTCCACGAAGCGGCCATAGCAAGCGTGCCAAAGTCAGTAAGCCGTCCGATGTTAGTGCATGACGTAAACGTGAATGCGACGCTTCAGCTGCTGAACTACTGCGTCAAGGCCGGAGTCAAGCGCTTCATCTTTGCATCTTCGGCAGCGGTTTACGGCGTATTGGAAGGCAAGGCAAGCGAGGATATGATTTGCCGGCCAAACTCTCCCTATGGCGCGGGCAAGTTGGCAATTGAAGACTATTTGCACGCGTACAGGCAAAGCTATGGCCTTGAAACCGTCATGCTCCGTTACTTTAACGTTTACGGCCGGCGTCAGCGCAACAGTGACTATAGCGGCGTCATCACGATTTTCATAAACAAGTTTCTCGAAGGCGAGCAGCCAGTCATATTTGGGGACGGTTTGCAGGTGCGCGACTTTGTTCATGTCGATGACATTGTGCAGGCAAACATGCTGGCAATGGAGTCTGCAAATGCAGTCGGAGAGATGTTTAACGTCGCGTCGGGCAGGGGCACCAGCATACTGGAGCTGGTCAAGATTGTAAAAGAACTAATGCGTCTTGCGAACATCAAGCACAAGTTCGCCCCACCAAGGCAGGGCGACGTAAAGCTTGGTCTTGCATCAATTGACAAGATACGGGCAATGCTAGGCTATGATTCCAAGGTCCGGATGCAGGAGGGGCTAAGAAGGTTGATCGAATCGATAACCAAGGCGCAGGTGCCAAAGGTACACACTGCAGCGGAGGCGATCTAGATGAAAGCTATTCAAGGAAATAAAGAAATTTCAAGAGAAGCAAAAGTATTTGCAAATAAAACTGCAAGATCGATAGCCGAGATCCAACAGAGCATTAACAACATGGCCGACGTACTTGTGTTCCTTGAAGTCCTGGGCTACGACGACAGGAATGCAAAGGAGAACGGCTTTGAAAGCCTCAACGAGCTAGCAAAATATGTCTACAACTTTGTCGACGCTTACGACGACAAGTCCGGCGAGTCCGACTCCTTTACAGTGGAGGTGCCAAGCACAAAGAAGCGCCTTGCCGAGAGCCTAAGCATGATATTTCCATGGCTGGGCTCGCTTGTCCTCCTGTTCATGACAGGCGTGTCACTTTGGATGGCGTGGGGTTTGCCAGCCGGCGTAACGACCGCGTTTTTGGCGGGCGTCTTTCTGGGGCTTGTTTTGACCGAGGGGCTGCTGCAGAACTATAACCGACTATTCTCGTTCTACTATTCTCAAACAAACATTGGCGAAGTAAAACGGAGTATGAAGAGAAGCTATGCCCTAGCCGGCGTAATACTATCAGGCACTGTTGCTGCGCTATACGGCGCATCGGTGCTTGCAAATATTCCACTGGAACTTACTACTATTACAGCCATAAGCACCGTAACGATTTCACTTCATCGGGTGAGCTACGTCATAATGTATACGCTCAAAAAGCTGGCACACCTTACACTTTCATATACAATCGCGTTTGCAGTCCTTGCCGGCGCGTTCTTCCTTGCGCCTAATGCAATTCCTGATGTCACGGTGCGCTACTTCGCAGCCCTTGGCAGCGCGTTTGCAGTACTCTGCGGCTTCGCAATATACCATCACTACAAGATAATTGGACAGAGCTCAACCTATATAGTCGCCAAGAACGCCCCACACTTTTACAGTCCTCTCACGGTCAGCGACAACACTATCACTTCGCGCTTTGGAGTGCAGCTGTGGGAATGCCTGCCGTATTTCATGTATGGTACTTTCTACTTTGTACTGCTCTTTGCCGACAGGGCAATATCTTGGTTTTTCAACCCTGTAACCGTCACCGCCGCAAACGGAACAATCCTTCCACTATCATTCAACTCTGTCTATCATATCGGAGCAGATCTTGCTCTTCTTGTGATGCTCCCGGCTGCAATCATACATTACGTCATAATGTCGCCTATCTACGCTCTCGTTCACAACCGCGCGATAACACTAAAGGTGTCGGAGAGCAAAAAGATCGACTGGTTTCTTCAATATAGCTATCGTAAGCTGATGGCCGCGTCAATCGGAGTGTCTGTTGCCGGCGCGGTGATACTGAACCTAGCGGCTCCGATGGTAGTCGGTTACCTCGGTGGCTCTGAGGTGAGCCTACGTATACTGGCCTTTGCGTCGGCCGGAGCAGTCTTCATTTCGATCTTTGCGGCAAACGGGGTCTTCATGATCTTCCTTGGCAAGGCAAAGGCGCTGGCGCAGGTGTCGCTGGTAGCAGCGTTCATAGTCTGCGTAGCAGGCGTCTTCCTTGCACAGTACGGCTTTGAAAATACGGTAATTGCGTACCTGGCCGCCACAGTGTTTGCAGGCATGGCATCGACTATTGTCATGAGGATAGCGATCAGAAAGGCGGGTAGCTTGCTTTTTGCACGCTACATCTAACCTCTATTTTCTTCCAAAGGAAATCAGGATTCATAATAGAACAATGTACTGTAGAGGCTCATCAAGATACTACTGCATCTTTTTGTGATGGCTTGTCAAATCTCACGATTTTAGACGAGCGCATTGCCTTCCTCGTTCCGGCGCTCCCTGGTGATTATAGTTGGAAAATTCCTTGTCATATCACCGTTCTAGTGTCACTGGATTCTAATCAGGCATTAGCTTTGAAGTCTCAGTACTTCTGATCGAATTTTCTGTCAAGTATCAATATTTTGAGCCATTATTGATTGGTACTGCTTTCGTCACGATTTGTTTTATCTTCGCCTAGTTCGGCAGCCAGCGGATTCGAAGTAGGTCAAGATATAGTAGGCTAGTTGTAAATCCCACATCACTCGGTCTTTATGGTCTTGTGACATTGATTGTGTTTATTCTTTTGCCCTTTAGCTTTGTTGAGCGCACAATCATCGGGATCAGAATTATTTTTTCATCATTCTTGTTCGTTATTACAGGCAGCATACTGCTAGGCATAAGTAATTTTCTTATTATCGCATCTATGATGGTAGCATAAACTTAGTGGGACAGGATTGCTGATTTATCTGCCTTGGCAGATATGCTCTAGAAGGACCTGCATGAAATACATTTAACCGTCGCACCGGATCAATACCGTGTTGCAACTGGAACAGTCTGCAGCAGAGGCTGGTGTGTCTGATTTTATGCAGAAAATAGAGCAGGCGATAGGTGCGATGCACGAAGAAAGACAGAGTAAAAGCATTGCCGGCGGCAAAGTTGAGGGCGGGCTGGCCGAAATAAACGATCTGGAAAACCTTGCAGTCATTGGCGACTTGCACGGTGATTCAAAATCGCTTTTCCAGATCCTTTCAGAAATAAGCTATGACCGATTCCTATCAAACCCGAAGAACAAGCTCGTGTTTCTGGGCGACTATGTCGACAGGGGAAGCGACTCTGTAGGTGTAATGTATGCGGTGTGCCACCTGAAAGGCACATGCCCAGACTCGGTTGTCCTCATGAGGGGAAACCATGAAGCACCAGCCGAGTTTCCTTTTTCGTCACATAAACTGCCTTATGAAATAGAAGAACGCTTTAGCGGCTGCGGCAAAGAAGTTTACCAAAAGCTGCTGTTGATGTTCAAATTGCTCACACTTGCGACGGTGGTTCGGCAAAACCTGCTAATGGTCCACGGCGGCCTTCCTACTGAAGACGCGGCGATTGCGACATTTAGGGAATCAATAGCCAATGCTCAGGAAAACCACGTCCGAAGCAGAGTACTTGAAGAGCTACTATGGAACGACCCGCGGCAGATCGAGACTCAACCGGGATGGGAAATGTCAAGGAGGGGACTTGGGAGGCACTTTGGAAGCGGCATTTCGCGCAGATGGCTGCAGGCCTTTGGCACCAAAGCGATACTAAGAGGGCATGAGCCCTGCGAGGGATTTCGGCTCGATCACGACAACATTCTCATGACTCTCTTTTCGTGCAAAGAAGCATATCCGAAATTCAAGGCCGCGTACCTGATGCTAAATGCGGAGCAGCTTGATGGCATTAATGATGCAAGAGACCTGTCGCGTTATGTCAGATATCCAGAGTTGCCTTGATCTCTTTGCACCTTTTTCGAAGCGATACGGTCGATATATCTGCCACTTGGCATATCTCTACCTGGCGTAAGAACTCGTTGCAGTTCTGAGATGCAAGATAAATGACCGCGCCGGCTAACGCCCTCGGGTTCTTGCCAAGCGAAATGCGATTCTCCTCCATTAGCGCGTAGATGCGGAGTGCCTCGCGTTTGGTTTGCTCCCTTAGGTCAAGCCTGTTAGCTATCAGCGTGACATAGTCTGGGCCGTGTAGCCCTCAGAACTAGCTTGTAATGCGCCATCACATCCTTGCTCGAAAGGTTGCAGACGTTCGCAACATCGGCCACAGTCTTAGGGTGGCAGTCTCCCTGCACGCCGCGTAAAGCGAGGCTCCAACTAAGCCAAGCGTCGATCTGCCCTTTGCCAGCTTTTTCAGCGCGGCTTTTCTGTAAATGTAGGCCGCGCTTTCCATCACCGCCTGACTAAGATATAATTTGTCGCCAAAGTTATTGAGGAACTTGAGAGCCTTTTCTAGGTTCCTAGAGATTGNNTTGTGATACATCGCAAGGGATTCCGGCATGCCGGTCCTCGCTCCATCGCCATATTCTGAAAGGTTTGCCGCCCCGGCGGCGCCATCGAAATGCAAAATCCTGTCGTCTAAAACGCAGCCGCACGAGCTGCAAACAAATTCGGTCAAGACCATGTCAAACATTACCGTCCCACTTTCACACTGCTTGCAATATGCTGAATTATCGCTAGAATGTATTTGTTGTTCCCCTGAGTCCATCGCAACTACGCCGCTCCCTCTTTTATTATCTCTAATTTTTCTAGAAATCAGATTATTCTTGGTTTTAGAAGAAACTCTTAAAAACATGCGCCGCCATTAGATTTCAATTCGAGTTCTGAGTAGCATTCTTCTGTATTCATACTCTGTAATAGTGGAATGCTGAAGGATGGTTCTAGAATGCACCTGTTATTAAACGATAAAAATCATACAATTTTGTGCTGGAAAACCTGTTGATAGCTGTTGCCACATTCTTTTGGCTTTCGTACGTCCCGATTGCCATCTTGTCTGTATGGCGGATCCTGAGAAACAGAAAGGTGTTTGTAGAGCAAGACCTTCGAAGAATTCATAACGACCCGGCGATAATATTCCAGATAACGACTCGCTCAGCCACTAGAACGCCAGTGGTCAAGCGCGGAATACTATCAATAACAAATTCCGCGCAGAAGGTGAACTTTTACAACTACCAGATTTCAGTGGTGACAGACGATCCCGATGATGTTCGGACTCTGACGAACGAAAAGTGCGAAGTGGTAGCGGTCGACAATGACTTTCGCACAAACGCGATAAAAAAAGGAAGGGCACTGCAGTACGCAGTGGAGCACCGCCGGCGAGTTGGAATTAACACAAGCAAGCAGTGGATATTTCACATGGACGACGAAAGTTACGTTACGCCTCAAACGATTCTCGCGCTGCTCAAGTTCATTAGGGAAGGCAAAGGGATCGCGTCGGAGGGCCCTATCTTTTACCGCCTCAAGTTCGAGTCTGCAAATCGGCTGACCGCCATAGCCGAGTCGATAAGGCCGTTTGCGTGCTATGATTGCGTCTCCCAGATGACCCACCCGCCCCCCCTCCACATGCACGGGAGCAACCTGCTCGTTCGATCGGATATTGAGGACGATATCGAGTGGAACTTTGGGCCGACTCTTGCTGAAGACCAGATGTTTGGCTTTAAAGTCTATGAAAAGTACGGGCGTGGATCGATGGGGTGGCATGGTGGCATATTGCTAGAGCAGCCACCACTTAACCTCAAGGACCACTTTTTCCAGAGGCGCAGGTGGATTCTCGGAACGATACAAAACTTGCAGAAATTTCCACGCTGGCACAGGTACAAGCTGATATTTAAGTCGATAACGTACTTCCTAGGTTTTGCTTCTGCGGCGGCCTCTGCGGCTTTTTCGGTGAATAACTACCTGCCGATGTTACTTTCGCCTTCCTACCTGAACTACAACATCGTCACGTGGCAGAGCAAACTGTCGACTCTCTCGCTTGATACAATTACAAATTCAATTGCAAGCGCAAGCCCCGTCGAACTATGGATTGCGCCGATCATGCTCTTTACGTCACTGGTTTGGCTCGCGTCGTACCAAACTGGACTCTTTCTGAACCTGAGATATTCAAAGATAGGTTGGGCAAAGAGGCTGCTGCTCCATGTGCAAACCTTGCTGCTCTGCCCAATAATCGGGCTGGTAGAGACGTTCCCGGCTTTCTGGGCCACTATAGAATATGGCGTCAAGAAGCGGACGACGGAAAAGACGCCCATCTATGACTTTTACGTCATTAGCAAGTGACCGCTAGGTGGTTGCGATTGCTGCCAGCTGCTGCCTGCGAGTTGTCATCATCACTAATGCCGAGAACACGACGCTTAAGAAATACCAGTTTGGTATCGCGGTAAAGTGGGCGTCGACTGATCCCATGAACTGGGTCGTCCACTCACCGGACATGATGAGCTCGCCGGCGTTGACGTCGCCATGCATCGGGGCTACCGCGCGCAGTGTAAACCATGTAAAGTCCTCGACTGCCAGCATTGAGGAAAACAGCGCACTGACCATGATAACGCTAGGGATAATGCTCTTTATGCTGACGCGTCCACACAGCAGGCCGTAGGCCCCCAGCCCAAACACCGCGGCCATCGCAAAGTGGTAGGGGTAAACGAGCGAAAACAACATGGGGCTGTAGCCAAATGTCGTGTCCCTGATGACATAATACTCTACAAGCGCATACGAAATAGAAAACAGCAAAGCAGAAAGGACCAATCCCAATACCGTGCACATCGATCTTCACTTTGACTGTTATAGAACATTCAACTAGAATAACATCAAGTATGTTATCAATTTTGTCCCGCTTTCAGAAATCTTTCTTCATGATCTGCTTCTGTAAAATCAGGTGTAAGAGACCTCCGCAATCTTCAGATCTTCGGCTGCCTCAACATTAGGGTGGACGGCACCCGCCTCCTTTACGAGCATGGAGGTTTCATCGTAACGCGCACTAAAGTGCGTCAGAAAGAGCCTGCGTGCACCCGCTTTCTTAGCTATTGTTGCCGCTTCTGTCGCCGTGGAATGCCAGTTTTCGATTGCCTTTTGCTGCTTGTCTTGGCTGTAGGTCGACTCAAACACCAGCACGTCGCACCCGCGGAAGAATTTTGCAAGGTTGTCAGTCGGCCTAGTGTCGCCGGAAATGCCTATCTTTCTACCCTTGCGCGGCGACCCAACGACTTGACTTGAGATGATCTTCTTGCCTTTGTAGGTTATGTCATGTCCGTGTTGTAGCTTACTGTACAGCTGTCCCTCGGGTATCCTCAGTCTCTTTGCCTCCTTGATATCAAAAGCGCCTGGCCTGTCAAACTCTTCAAGGCAGTACGCAAGGGAAGGGATCGAATGCGAGGCCTTGCAGCAAGTAACCTGGTACTCATCTTCTTTCACCACGACGCCTTGCTTTTTTACTGTGTGGACTACGACTTCAAAAGTCAGCCCAAAGTTGATTATTCGCATGTTTTCTTCCAAGAATTCTTTGACTCTAGGCTCGCCGTAAATGTCAACGCTCTTTTCCCTTCCCTGCAGGGCCATCGTCTGGAGCAGCCCAAGCAGCCCGACACAGTGGTCTGCATGCATGTGGCTGATGAAGATCTTCATCTTTCTGTTCATGCCAAGGCCTGCCTTAATGAAATTGCGCTGCATCCCTTCACCGGCGTCAAAGAGTAAAAGCTCACTGCCTCTCATGAGGGCTAAGGAGGACAGACCGCGCTCAATAGTCGGCGTGGCCGACGAGGTGCCCAAGAAAACGAGCTGCATGTTCACCATTTGGCTAGCGCTATGATGAGGCCTGCTAAATTTATGCTGAGCTGTAGCGGGATTTTACGACTTCTACTATGGCAGGGCTCAGGTCTACCTTGGCGTATTCCCCGGGGACAGAATTGGTGGCAATAATATCCTGTACGCCGGCTGCCTTGATCTTTTGAGCAGCGTCGCCTATCAAGAGCGCGTGGGCGCACATTGCGTATACTTTGCCTGCACCCCTATTGTGCAGCACTTCCGCGGCCTTGACTATGCTTCCACCACTGCTTATCATGTCGTCCACGAGTAATGCGTCTCTGCCGGAAACGTCAATGTCGAGCTTTTCGTCGACCTTCACCTCGCCTGTCGTCCTGTCGCGTGATTTTTTCAGAACGAGCGCGTCAATCTTTGAGTGCTTTGCAAATTCTTTTGCCCTGTCCGCACCGCCTGCATCCGGCGACACTGCAATAGGCCTGCACAGCATCATTCTGGATGCATATTCTGCTAAGAGAGGGATTGAAGAAACGTTCTGAACACTTGCAAAATGTGACATGGCAAGCTTGCTGTGAATGTCAACCGTTATAACATGTCTGACGCCTGCCGACTGAAGCAATTTTGCAACAAGAGCGATGCTTACCACTTCGCCTTCCAGAAATGCCCTGTCCTGCCTGGCGTAAGCAAGATAAGGAATCACCGCGCACACGTCGTGAGCTCCATCGGCACATCTGATTGCCATCATGAGTGCCTGCATGAGGTGCGTGTCGGCGGGTGGGTAGGTAGACTGGACAATGACGCAGTTCTTTCCCATCTTATCGATCTTTATCTTGCTTTCGCCGTCTGAAAATACCCTCAGTTCCGTCGCAACCAGGTGTGCGCCAAGCCCCTTTGCAACTCTGTCTGCAAGATCAGGCGAAGCCGGCCCCGCTATCACAAATATCTCTGGCAATGTTTCTGAAAGGTAGTCTACAACATCCTAATATCTATTCTGTGCGCGAGGTGTTTTTAAATAACCATTTGTCGTGCCAACAACCTGTGTGGCTCCTGCCCGCAGTCATCGTCATCGTGATGGTTCTTTCGATAGGACAGCGGGCATACGCGGAATTTTCATTCAACGACCAATTCTCTTATATAGACGAAACCAAAGTCATGCATATTCTTGGCGAGATCAAGAACGAATCCAATGCTGCAATGAGGAATGTGCTCATCACTATTTCATTTTACGACAGGGAAGAAAACCTGCTTGACGAATTCCCGAGAGTTCCAGCGCTGCGGGTGATAAATCCAGGCGAGTCATCGCCATTTGAAATACTTTTCACCGACCAGAAGACAGTCGACGATGTGGCAAACTTTACGATGTCGGCCACGGGGCAAACGACCGAACTAAAGGAAAAACAGCTGAAAATCATATCGACAAACTCTAGACTGGATCTGCTAGGCACGTACTACATTTACGCGGTCGCGAGAAACGAGGGACAGGAGAGTGCGACCAATGCGATCATGATAGCGACCCTATACGACAAGGATGGCAGGGTAATAGCCATAGGCAATGCTCTGGCGGAGGCCGGCCCTGGAAGCTCGAACATAACAGCCGGCTCTAGGGCGCCGTTTGGCATTCCCATTACGGAAAAGATGCAGACGCCCAAGACCGTCAAGTATTCGCTTGTGGCAGAGTCTGACCAATACGGTTCAGACATGATAGTCCTGCAGGCATCCGCCCCGGGTTTGGCAAACGGGAACCAGACTCAGAGTGGCTGCCTCATCGCAACCGCTGCATTTGGCAGCGACTTGGCCCCTCAGGTGCAACAATTGCGCCTTTTCAGGGACGGCATTGCACTCAAGACATCTGCAGGAAGCAGTTTCATTAACGTGTTCAATGCCTGGTACTATTCCTTCAGTCCCTCAGTCTCCAATTACGAAAGGCAGACACCCTGGCTTCAAAATACTGTGAGAACTCTGATCTATCCTCTGCTTGGAATACTCTCCATTAGCGCTCTTGTCTATGACTTGTTTACATTTGGCAGCGAGCTTGGCATAGTGGCAGCAGGGATAACTGCCAGCTCGCTTATCGGTCTGCTCTACTTTGCCCCGCTTGGCATAGCTCTTGGCATCGTCGGCAGAAAAAAGCACTGGGAGATGTCAAAGGTAAAAGTTGTTTTGGTATCCTCCTGGGCTGCAGGCACAATCGCGATAGTGATTGCAGAAATCGCAGCTGTGGAAGCTGTCATGATGTTTGGCACCTCGCTCCTCGTGCTGTCTGCAATTAGCACGGCAGTAATTGCAGTCGCCCGTGCCGTCAAATTGTGAAGCGCTTAATCCTACCTGAATTGATTATTTTTGACACCCGATCTGCGATTACTTCAACGTTGATTCCGTGATACACGCCGCCGGTACTCTCTAGCTTTTTTTTGGCTCGCTGCAAAATGGACAGGCAGATCTCACCCTCATCTTTTTCATCGTGCACAAAAGCAGCGGCTATGAGTATGATACCATTCAGGATGTTTTTCTCAGTCCCTACTGCGCCCTTCCATACCGATTCTAGTGCTTCATGAGCTTCCCAGTATTTTTCATCATTGAACAGTTCCACCGCGCGCTCTATCGCTTTGTCTTTGTCCATGTGTCGCTCAACGATGTGCTCGTAGCTGGCCGGCGGCGATATCGCCGCAAGCTTATCTACCAGCTCAGCCGCGTCCATGCCGTCGGGCACGCTGGTATCAAACTCAATGTACTTTTTAGACACCCTGCTATCGCGGACAATAACTTTGCGTCCGACAAGCTCCCTTGCCTTGTACAAGAGGGCAGTGGCGTCTTTTGGGGTGTGCGACCTGTTCTGCAGGTGCACCATGTATCTCTGCACGCTCTTCTAATAGTTGCACTCAAGATAAACCTCCCCTTGAGGTAGAGTTAGCTAAGAATATTAGCCTAGACTAACATTTATTACATAGGCTAACATACCTATGCCAAGGGACCAATTTACTTGGTCAGCCCAAAACTATTGCTAGTATCAGCCATATCGGTCGCCCTCGTAGGAAGTGTGGGTCATTCGNNACCTGGGCGAGGGGCTTGCCATAGGAGGAGCGATGGTGGTAGAAGTAGCACTGAGCACTTTTTTGACAGTGGGCTTTACGCTGCACAATATCACCGAAGGTCTGGCCATAGTGGCGCCGATGGCAAAAGAAAGACCAAGGATTTAGTACTTGATAGCGCTCGGGAATCATTGCCGGAGCTCCGGCAATAGTGGGCACCTGGATAGGTGGCTTTGTCGCGTCCCCTCTCGCGGCCATAGTGTTCCTTGCAATAGGGGCCCGGGCCGTGTTCCAGGTCGTGGTGACCATAGGTAGGTTTGTCAGCCGCTCAAATGGAGGCAAGTTTTTGGCTGGTCTGACTATCGCTAGCCTTGTGGCCGGTATGCTGATAATGTATCTCACCACGCTATTAATTTGAAAAATTAAATACCTACAAAAGTTGAATCTAGGTTAATGAAGACGCTGAGCATTGACGATCAGACATACAGGCGACTGACATCCATAATGAGCGACATTATGCACACAAAAAAGCACGACATCAATTATGACGACGTCATAAATGAGTTGATAGACGTGTACCAGGATAACCTCAGGTTCAGTGGCGAAAACGCTGGAGGCTAACTTAAATTGCCGCTGGCCTAACGGGTAATGGCCATGTGTTTACTGGCTGGATGTGCACTTGCGTTCGTTTTCATGTTCTCTCTATTTACAACGGTTTACGCTTTTGACGGTCCGGAGATAATCCTGAAATCGTCCTTCGTGGATTCTGAAGGCAGGGTCAACGTCGTCGGAACTGTTAGGAACTTTGCTTCAACGCCGGTGCAGGTTACGATAGGGATAGGGACTGATGATGGTAGAACACTGCAGACGCCACCGTACGGCAGGATAATATGGCCGCTCACAGATTCGCCGTTTAAATTTGTGCTCGACGGCGCGGCGAACACCAGTGAGCCTTTTATTATGGATATCAAAGAAATTGAAACCCCAAATTACAACACCATGCTGGTTCTCAGCTATGACGGCATGGCGGTTGGTGAGCAAAGGGCGTTTGTCGGTACCATAAAGAACATTGCCCCGTTTGACATACACAATGTAAGCGTGTTTGCAGCAGTCCACAGCCAGGATCACAAGTCGCAGCTCGACACTGTAAGAAGCAACGTCATCGAGGTTATCAAGTCCGGAGAAGAGCTAGAGTTTACTGCTATACCGGATCCTGCGATAAGATCAGGTGTGTTCTACTACAGCTGCGCCGGGCTTGATTTTGACGCGCCGATACCTACTATAGACGCGGGCAGCGGCAAGTTCATCCCGTTCAACCTGAACACGTTTGCGCAGGTAAGCAGCCTGCGGTACGAAAACACGACGGGCAGCATTGCGTTTGGGATCCGGCCCTATTCTCCAAAAGGATGGCCACTGAGCTTGCAGATACCACAGTTTTCGCAGAATCAGAATGTGACTGTAATGCTGGACGGCGAGCTGCATGACGCCTCGGTCAAGGGTGATGGTAAGACCGTGTACATCGACTTTTTCGTCCCAAAGGGCGATCACCAGATAGAGATACAAGGAGTGAGGAATGTTCCCGAGTTCCCATTTGCAATTTTTGCGCTAGGAGCCGTGACGGCTGCAGCGATAATTCTGACAAAGCTCAAGACAGCATTTTGGATCTCCTAGAACGTCAAAGATTCCCTTGAACGTCGCTCAATGAAATCATGACCGGCTAAAGCTAAGGCTTTATGCGACAGCCTGGCCAATAAAGAGTCAGAATCGTTTGAGTGCTTATGCACACGCTAAACTTCTGCTTGCAAACGATGGCCAAAAACATGGGATCGAAAAAGGGCTGCTGTTGATGCACTATAAGAACGGGGATACAGTTAACCTTTCGATCGCACAGGATGAGAATTCCTTCATTGTCTGCTGGACCTGTAGTTCCTCTGCGCCACAGCGGCCTTTATGGTGGAGTGGCAAGCGGGACACTCGGCCCAGCTGTGGCCGCCAAAGTACAGCCAGTCAAAGCCACATTTTTCGTAGGTGCACTTTAGCCATCTACCCCTCGGCACCTTGGGCCAGTTATCCTGCATTGGTTTTCGCGCGCGGCGCGCTGACCTTGGCTTTCTATTAGACCTCAGAAATGGCACGATTCAGTGTCCGGTTTGCTCAGTTAAAGATATTGTGATTTATTTTTATATCTATATATAAGATCAATTATGAATAAGTTCTCATGTTTCATATATAGAAATTATAAGCTACTTGACCACTGAGAAGTCTTATATATGTCACTTTTCTATGCCTTTAGCTAATGAACAAGGCAATCATTGCAGGCTTGGCTGCTGGTGTTCTGGTAGTAGGACTAATTTTCAGTCCACTGTTTACGGCATTCCCACTATCAACAGCACAGGCACAAGATACCGGCAAAACAAAACACTTTACCTTAGTCGCAAGCGAAAAAGAACTACAAATTGTACCAGACAGTGATTTGCATCCAGGAGGTGTAATGTACAACGCGATGGTATTCAATGGAACTATACCAGGACCAGTTATAGCAGTTCATCAAGGAGACAAGGTAGAAATTACTTTGAAGAATGAAGGTAAGCAGATTCACAGTCTTGACTTCCACGCCGCAATTACTACAACAGGAGCCAACTCCGGTCCAGTGAAAGCAGGCGAAAGTAAGACTTGGTCATTTAATGCAGTGAACGCAGGCGCATTCTTCTACCATTGCAGCGGTGACGGTCTCGTCGGCGTATGGGAACATATTGCCAATGGAATGTATGGCGCTGTAGTAATTCATCCACACAATGAGAAACCAGCCAAAGAATTCTATCTAGCTTTTGGACAGGTTTACAGCACCAATATTGATACCAGTTCGAATCCATTTGGTACTGGAAACGGCACAGGAAGCTTTGATGCATTAAAGTTCCTCGCCAAGCAGAATGACTTTGTACTCACCAACGGAATGGCACACAAGTATGCTCCAGCAATTGGAGGAGTGGCGAAGCTTATTCTGAACAAACCGCTTAATAAAGCGCTAGGAGATGCACTTGCTGGGAATGGCACCTTGAAGGACTTCTTCGTGGTCAAACCAGGTGAGCAGACAAGATGGTACATCGTCAATGCAGGACCGAACGACTACATCGCATTCCACTTCATAGGGGCTCAGATGGATGTCAGAGATGGCTCGATAAAGAACAGATATGGCACCCAAGACAAGAATGATGAAACGTGGACCATTCCGCCAGGTTCCGCAACTGTCATTGAAGCAGTCTTCCCACAAGGAGGAGGACCAGAAGGAAGTCCAGATGGTACGCCTGGCATCTATGTCGGGGTCGACCACGAAATGACTGATGTAGTAAAAGGTGGTGCGTTCGCTGTGATAGCACTCGACAGTGAACCAGCTATGGCCCATGACCAGCCAGAGGGAACAGCGGTAATGTCGATGGAAGAAACATTGGGCAGCATGACGGGCTAAACGCCCCTCATCCTTTTTCCTTTTTATTTTTAACCACAAAGCTTTTGTATACATTAACTTGGACTAATTGCATTGGCAAAACGTCAGTTTACGATTGATACTGGAAGTGAACAAATCCCAGTAGAAGGTCAGGTACACAGAAACGTTGCAGTAAAGTACTTGATGAGGAGGCGTAGGTCTATTTTGATGACGAAGAACCCCGAAAAAGTTGAAAAACTCTGGACGGACCTGCCGAAAAAGATCAAGATAATAGGGAGACAGCTCACCCGCGAATACAAAGTGAACTGGGAAAGGCTGGGAACTGAAGAGTATGAGGGCTCCCGCTTTGTATTCACGCTGGACGATCTCGGCGAAAAGATAACAAAAAAGTAGTTACTTTTCTGTTCCGGTGTCCGGGACGATGAGGCCGCCGATCTGGCTGTATGTCTTTAGGAACTGCAATCCCTTGGAAGTAGTCTTGTAAGTCTGCGTTCCCTTCTCAAATTCAAGCAGGCCGTTCTCTACCAGAACTGAAAGATATTCCTTTAGCTGCGCGTACGAAAGGTATGCTTTGTACATTATCTTGGTCTTTGTCGCGCCGCCGTTCGCAGCTTCCAAGATCTGCGAAACAATGTCGGTTCTGCTCCTATATTTCATGTTTATTACTAAGAGGATAACCATTATAAAAATTGCAAGCATAGCTCTTATATAATATTGTTCTATACAAAGGATTTTATCAGAACTTGGATTCCACTAACATGTTGAACAGCATCAACTTTGTCGTACTGGGCGACTCAAGCATAGCCGCACAGCTTGGGAAAAAGGGGACTGCGACAGACATCGTAATTCATGATCGCAAGACCGCGGACACGGTTTACACCTGGACTGCGCCCGCCACATTTCCCGACAAGATACAGTCGCTCATGCAAGCGGTCAACATCGCCGAGTATGCTATACTGAACGTTGCCAAGCTAGACAAATTCCTTGGCGAGCAGATAATGGCGCTTGACTCGGTCAGCCTCGGCGATGGGTTCGTGCTCCACTCATACGAAGTTGACAGGGAAAAACTGAAAATGCACCTGAAATCGACGTCGCTTGCCAATTACCAGTTCGTGGATTCTGTCGACGAGCTAAAACAAGAAATGGCCAAGCTCAAACCCAAAAGCGCAGCCGGGCCTCTAATAATCCCGGTCGACCACGCCTTTGACGTTAAGGGTGTCGGCACGGTCGCGCTCGGGGTGGTCAAACAGGGCACAGTCAAAGTCTACGACGAGCTTGCCCTGCTACCGGGCAAAAAAAACATTCTTGTTAAGTCCATTCAGATGCATGACGACCCTGTTGAAAGCTCTTCAAGCCCTGCAAGGGTTGGGCTTGCGATCAAGGGTGGTGGAGCTGACGACATTTCGAGAGGCGACGTAATATGCGCGGCCGGCGCGGTCAAGGTCTCGTCAGACACAATTCCAGTCAAGTTTGCAATGAGCCGGTTCTTCCAGGGAGACCTTCCAGAGAACCACACGTACATGATCTCGGTCGGCATGCAGGTCAAGGCTGCGAAGGTAAAATTTGAAGGCGAGATTTTGCATGTGACGCCGGAAAAGCCGATCGTCTATCAGCAGGGGCAGACGCTTGTGCTGCTAAAGCCGGACAGCCCGCGGACACGGATAGCGGGCAAAGGGTTGATACAATAAATTGCCAGCTGCCCGCAGGATCCATTCGGAAAAAAAAGGGTTCAGGGTGCTTGGCATAGCGGAAAGTTTCAAGAGATCCTGCAAAAAATCAACGCTTGCCGGCGTCGTTATGCGGCGCGACCTGATAATAGACGGTATGATGTTTGGCAGCTCTACGATAGAAGGCGATGACGCTACTGAAAGTATAATTTCTATACACAAGTCTCTTGCAAGGGACGACATCAACTGCATATTGCTAGACGGCCTCGTGATCAGCATGTACAACATTATCAACGGCGAGAAAATCGCAGGCGCGACCGGGCTACCTGTTGTCGCGATAACGTTTGAAGATTCGAAAGGGCTCGAGGGGAGCATCAAGCATCACTTTGACGACTGGCAGCACAAGGTGGAACAGTACCAGAAACTGGGCAAGCGCGAACGGATCGCTCTGAAAACCGGTAAGAATCTTTTCATCCGCTACTGGGGTCTGAGCCAAAAGAAAGTTGTTTCAATTTTGAACTCATTCACCCTGCAGGGCTCAGTTCCGGAACCAATTCGGGTCGCCAAGCTAGCAGCGCGGTCACATGCTAATGCTTTAAATTAGAACTTAAAAAAGAATAACTGCGGTGGGGTGGCAGAGCGGCCATGCGTTCGCCTGCAGATCGCATATCAGCAGTCAGCGGATTTATAGGGGTTCGAATCCCCTCCCCACCTCCAAACTCATCGGCAAACACTTATTCGCGCCCATCACTGCCATCAGACCATGCGTAGGTTCCTACACCGATTTACAGTGAAACAAGGCATCAACAAAGTCTGGGAGTTTTACACCGATGTTGGGCACCTGCAAGTTATTTCGCCGCCACNNGACGAAATGCTTAGCGGCAGATTCCGGTTGTGGAAGCATGTCCACTCCTTCAGCGAAATCGATGACAACACAACCGAAGTGATAGACGAAATTGAGTTCGAACTTCACTATGGCTTATTTGGGAGGATGTTTGAAGGATATGTCTATTCTCAGCTGGAAAAGATCTTTGCCTACCGGAAGCAGGCCACGATAAAGGCGTTAGAAAACTAGATCACTTTGGTCGACTTGGCCAGCTCATGAGCTGATTTCTTGTCCAGCTTCACCTTGCTCAGAATAGTGTACCTGTCGGGACGGAGCGACTGCGCTGTTGTCAGGGCTTTCACCACGTGCTCCTCTGTAAGACCGATCCGCTTTGCAGTGGTGGGCGCGCCAACATTTTCCAAAGTCTCAGCAATCTTTTCCCAGTCAAGGCCGTGCAGTTTTGCCATCATTATAGTGCCAAGACCGACGCGCTCGCCATGCAGCCCGTAGCTTGGCCCTGCCACGTATTCGACGGCGTGACTAAATAGGTGCTCGGCCCCGGAGCACGGTCTGCTACTGCCCGCGATGCACGCCGCAACACCAGCGCTTATCAATGCTTCGACAATAGTGCGTATGCCGAACTGGCTCTTGCCTTTCAATCTTTCAGATTCGTCAAGGATTATCTTGGCACTCATA
>DAOL01000003.1 GCA_002501845.1 Nitrososphaera sp. UBA217 | reverse complement strand
TCAGCGATTCCATCTTATAGAAATCGCCGCTGCCTTTGGCTGTCGTAGAATTCAGAATTGATTTGCTTTAGGAGCTTTGCTTTTGATTTGTTGGCCTTTTTATTATCTGTATAGTCTTTTGCCTGCAGCAAGATGCGAAGTCTGTCCAGTTCAACCAAGTCCAGAGCTTTCAGTCCTTTGTCAGAAACAATTCCCAACAACCTGCCAAGTTCGGCCTCATCGCCGTCTTCGCTATAGCTCATGCGTTTACAGATCTTCCTATATTGCATTTATTAAAATTGTTATCGAGGTGGAAGCGCCGGGAGAGGGACTCGAACCCTCGAGTCCCGAAGGACATCAGCTAGCGCGTCTACCCTGCACCTGTGATCTCGAGGCTGACCCCTTTTAGGGTCTACCGTGACTTACCTAGCTTGGGTACCCCGGCGCTCTTTGTGAACCGGTATTGCAATTTATGCCTTTATCAGTGAAAATTATATAATCGTGCCAGTGCGATAACAGTCGTGCTGGCGACATCAGGATCACCTTCGATAGAAGGAATAAGAAAGTTATCGGTTGCAGACATTGCGATTACCGCAGATCTTGCGTACGAGCTCCGTGACAGGTTTCGCGAACACGTTCATCTTGACCCTTACTGCTTGCCGGATCCATTTGCCGACAAGGATGACTACACTTATTTTGTCGTGCTTGACAGGGATAACCTGAACAGAGTGGTGGCGATGTTTGCCAACAAGAAAGACTCGTTGCCGCAGTTGCCGTGGTCAGCCATACTGGGCGAGCGGCTGGCCAAGGTGTCGATTTCCAAACAGGACGCGCTTGCGCTGAAGCGCGAACTTATGCCAAAGGAGACGAACAATTTCTATCCATACCGACGTAACGGCAGAATAGTGGGCTACGTCATGTTTGCGTTTCAGATGTGCGGGCTGCGCTAGTCGCGCAATTCAATGACAGATATTTTCTGGAACTGCCTTACCATCTTCTCGAGCGACTTCTTTACTTCACTTTCATTGTCGCTTGAAATGCGGAGAACTTCTAAAAGAAGGTCGTCAAAGGTGATGCCGTTGCACATGTTCCAAAGCGAGACTGCGGTGTCGTTCACCCGGTAGGCCTCGCCCCTGTCGTTTATCAAGAGTGACGTACCATCACGGTCGTTGCCGGCCGTGCCCCTCCGGAGAATTATTTTATTGCTACTTTCTCCTTTCATTAACATGTCGTCGTCATCAACTTGCAACTCCTATGCATCAACTGGTTATTATCCATATCTGTAAATTCATATGACATGATCTAGTAGAATGTTGACACGATTACCAATGTTAAAATAAAAGTTATATGCAAAATTTTCAGTGTTCAAAAAACGGGAAAAGGTGGAAAGACACCTCGTAATTACAAGGCAGGCTGCGGACGGCATCATCACCTGGTCAAAGACGCACCACCCAAATGAGGCAATACTCATTTTGCAGGGTAGGAATACAAAAGACGCCATTATTGTTGACGGGCTCGTGATCCCCCCCTTTGCGCAGAGCGGCCCGTTTTACTCCGGCTTTGCAGTGCACGACCTGCCGTACACGATACCCAACGTCGGCACCGCGCACTCTCACCCTAGCGGCTCGAACAGACCGTCGCTTGAAGACCTTAACCACTTTTCCGGCTATGTCTCCATCATCATCGCGCATCCCTACGAGGACGAGACCATAGGTGCGTACGACAGAAACGGCAACATGCTAGAAATCAAAATTGTTGATTCAGTATGATCATTTCCGNNGGAGTGCCACTGGGTTTTGGCAACGTGTAGTGTATTGTATGGTAGTTAATTACATTTTACCGAATGCTGGAAAACTTAATAAAAGAACAATCCCAATAAACATTGTTTGAACTGGGTAGGTCAACAGATGGCTTGGATAATGGTATCTCTTGCCATAAGCCTTGCTCTCACTTGGTGGCTCGGCTGGTATGGCATTATCCCCGCAATAGCAATTTTCATAGGAATTTCTTACTATATGCGCAAGCGCGCGATGACCCGCATGGGAATGGGTGGTGGAGGTGGATTTGGCGGCATGCTAGGCGGAGGCAGTGGAGGAATCAACTATGTCTGTATTGCCTGCGGCCACAGGTTCAAAGGCGGAGCGTGCCCCCGTTGTGGAAGCAAAATGCGCAGGGTAGATTTCTAGGCACATGACGCTTGAAGAGCTGCGACAGAAGGCATTTTTCCAAAACACAATAGATATTTGGATAATGTACTGCGCCGAGCGCAGCTGGGACTGGTACAACGTTGACACCTACCGGCGCTTTATCAGCCATCTCAACTCTAAGGGAGTGAAAATGCAAAAGTTTCCTCTTTGCATCAAAGAGTCAGGAGGTATGTACGAGCGGGGCAAGGACAAGGCACAGTTCCTGGACCAGCTCTCAAAGATACCTTCAGACGACGCCTCTGCCTACACGCTTAAGCTGAGCGGAGATGTGATAGCCGCCATACGGTCATTTTCCAACTAGAGTCAAGAAAATTTCAGTTCGTGGGCATTACAAGTTAGCAGGAATATCTAAAACCCAAGTGCGACAGTTACAAAACAATGACAAAAGACGAGCTGCCAGTGGGCGTTCACGAGGAGCGTGTGAACGAGCCGGTAGTTGAGAAAACGGTCGACTACGAGCAGCTGTTTGAGAGCATCGTAGGCTATAGCGATGTAAAAAAGCTGTTCGAGATGTCGCTGTCCTCAGACAAGCCAGTCCACATCCTTCTTGTCGGACCGCCAGCCTCTGCCAAGACTCTGTTCATGCTCGAATGTATGAAGCTTGAGCGATCTTATTTCACTCTTGGAAGCCACAGTACGAAATCCGGTATGATAGATTACCTATTTGAAAAGAGGCCACGCCACCTATTAGTTGACGAAATAGAACACATGCCGATGAAGGATCAGACGGCGCTCCTGAGCCTGATGGAGACCGGCATTGTCTCAGAAACAAAATTCCAAAAAACGCGGAACACCCAGTTGAAAACTTGGGTCTTTGCTACGAGCAACGGCACCGACAGGATGTTGACCCCTCTTTTGTCAAGGTTCGTAGTGCTACACTTTAAGCAATACTCTTTTGGTTCGTTCCAACAGGTATGCACACACATTCTTGTCCACGAGGGGGTCCCGTCAGATGTTGCGGTAGCAATAGCGGATGCAGTGTGGACAAAACTAAAGTCAAAGGATATACGCGATTGCATAAAGATAGGGCGGCTGGCAAAGACGAGGCAAGACGTCGAGTGGATAGCTCAAACACTGAAGACCTACAAGTAATAAGGAAGAGTTAAAAGTTTTTGTGATGCCACCATAGACGTGGGCCTAGACCTCAAGCCTCTCGTCACGCCTGTTCCGCTGAAGCTGCAAGAGCTTGCAAGCAAGGTGGTTGCCGTCGACGCCTACAATACCATTTACCAGTTTCTCAGCATCATCAGGGGGCCGACTGGCGAACCTCTGGCAAACGACAAGGGGGAAATAACCAGCCACCTGAGTGGCCTGTTCTATAGGAACGCTAACCTACTTATGGAGAACATCAAACCAATCTATGTTTTTGACGGCAAGGCAAACGAGCTCAAAATGGCTGAAATACAGAGAAGAAGTCAGCTGAAAAAAGAGGCAACTGAAAAGTACCAACTCGCGATCGAGGAAGGCAGAATGGAAGACGCGCGCAAGTACGGCACCCGCACTGCGGTCTTGACTGACAAGATGGTTGAAGAATCGAAAAAGTTGATTTCCTACCTGGGCATCCCCTACATCCAGGCGCCATCGGATGGCGAAGCAGCGGCAGCGTATCTGACACAGCGCGAAGTCGCGTTTGCAGCCGCGAGTCAGGATTATGATTCGATACTTTTTGGCGCAAAAAGGCTTGTGCGCAATTTGGCAATCAGTGGCAAACGCAAGGTGCCAAATCGCAACGTCTACGTTGAAGTCGAGCCGGAAATATTCGAGCACGACAGGGTGCTGCGGGAAATTGGCCTGACGTCAGAGCAGCTGGTGGACGTTGGCATACTTATTGGTACAGATTTCAACCCCGGCGGCTTTGCGGGTATAGGGCCCAAGACCGCGCTGAAGCTGATAAAGGAAAACGGCAAGTTGGAGAATATCCAAAAAATCAAGCACCTGCTGCCGGAAGTGCCGTACCAAGAAATACGAAACATCTTTCTCAAACCGGAAGTACCGAAGGTTGACAAGATTGACTTTAGTGAGGTCAACCGCGAAAAGGTGCTTGACTTTCTCTGCGTCGACAAGAGCTTCTCGGCAGACAGGGTAAGCACCACTTTGGACAAGCTGCAGAAAGCGGCAGCGAACCGCAGCCAGTCGCTTGAGCAATGGTTCGG
>DAOL01000022.1 GCA_002501845.1 Nitrososphaera sp. UBA217 | reverse complement strand
CCGTCCACGCCGCCGGGGTTGTCGGGCGTCTTTAGCAGGAATGGTGGAATTGAAGCGAGAAATGCTGCTCTTCCCACTCCCTCAGATCCGTAGGTACCAAGATAGCGTGCCACCTCGCCGCCACCCATCGAAAAGCCCACCAGCGCGACCTCCCGCAGATCGAGTTTTGTCACGAGCTTGTGCAGATCCTCGGCAAAGGTATCGTAGTCATAGCCGGACGTCGGCTTGCTAGAGTCGCCGAATCCTCTGCGATCGTATGTGATGACCCTGTAACCTGCACGTAGCAGGACTGGCACCTGCCTTTCCCAAGAGCGACCGCTCAGAGGCCAGCCGTGGATCAGTATGACCGGCTTTCCGGATCCGTGGTCCTCATAGTACAGATCGATAGCCCCAGAGTTTTCCTGACCGACATTAACGTATGGCATCGAAACTCTCCCGTCTTGAAAATGACATATCAAGCTGTAGAACTGACACATTTTGCTACAAGAAGCCTAGCCCTTAAACCTGCCCCTCCCGTCATCTTGCAACAGTGAGTTTTCGATTTGCATGCCATACTAGTAAAAAGGTGCGGGGGGTGGGATTTGAACCCACGGACCCCTTAGGGACGGGATAACCCATTCCTGAGATCTTAAGTCCCGCGTCTCCAATTTTGTCAGCCTATTTGGCCAGGCTCTACAACCCCCGCNNGCTGGCGGGGAATTCAGAATGATTACACGCAATCTCTCAACGGTACATGAATTCTAGGCAACATTTGGGGGCCGTGCAGTGAATATTTCTCTTCTTGTCCGGAAAAGCATCATAAAGATCATTATTTCAAAGTCCTCTGCAATCATGTAGCTTACCGCTATAGAATAATACCCATCGAGTGTCTTGTCTGCGCTTGCCAGCGTTATCGCGATTATCTCGACCGGCGAATATTTCCGAAGGTTCTCTACCATGTTTGCCTGCATCTGCTGGTTTGCAGTTAATGATCCAAACGATTCCTCGACTTGCTGTTGCGTAAAGTCGACGGTTATTAGCCTGTCTGCATAGTTGGCGTAGCCGTACTCGATAAAACCGAGTATTCCTCCTAAGATGACAAGGCTCACTATCCCACTGATGTAAAAGAATTTTTTCCGGTACCAGTAGTTTAGGGATGAATTTATCAGCTGTCGGTACTTTTGCAGCGTCGTGTATCTCAGTGTAATGTAGAATATTGCAAAAGTGATGGTCACCGCGCCCAATGTCCCGATCCACACATTATGCAGTACAAAACCTAGTAGGACCCGCACAGCAATTAGGACTACAAACCATAACGCTAGAACAGCAATCTTGTCCTTCCCGACCCGCTTATTCTTTTTCTGTTCTAGCAAAGTAGGATTCACTTTTCTCTCACTTTCTTATTAATTCTCTCATAGTTAGAATACTATGAAATATTTCTCTGAGCTTAAAGTTTGTTCTATTTCTGGCATCCTTAATATTATTCACCCGAATTGGGGATTCAATGGCCGCTAAAATACAAACGCGTACATCACCTCATCATTGTCATGGACATGGAAAAGCTTTAAAGCGAATAAACGAGCTCTCAAGCTCCATGTCCGGGCGCGATATCAAGTTTGTTTATTCTTCAACCGACCGACCCAAGCTAAAGTCGCCCCATCTTGTTTGCGGTTTCCCCGGCAGCGGCTACGTCGGCAAGTTGGCAGTCGACCACTTGATAGACGAACTGCCTGCGAAACATCTTGTCGACATTTACTCTGGCTCGTTTCCGCCACAGGTCATGATAAAGAACGACGGCACTGCAGATCTAATGAAAAACAGCATTTTCTGGTGGCAGAGCGCCGGCGTAGACCTGCTCTTGCTGACTGGTGACTCGCAGCCGGCAAACCCCGACTCTGAATACGCGCTTGCAGAAGAAGTGCTTGGCATAGCGGAACAGTTTGGCACGCATCAGGTCTTTACATTAGCGGCATATATCACAGGAGTCTTCGTCGAGAAACCCAAGGTCTTTGGGACAGCCACCGACACTGAAACCGTCAAGGAATTTGTGTCCCACAACATCTCGATGATGGATAGCGGGAGCATCACGGGCATGAACGGGCTTGTAATCGGAATAGCAAAGCTACGCAACATGAAAGGTATTTGCCTGCTCGGAGAGACGTCAGGCTATGTGGTTGACGCCAAGGCATCAAAGGCCGTGCTCGAGACCCTGCTTGGGATAATAGGGATAAAGGTAGACATGACGAATCTGGAAAAACGCGCAAAAGACACTGAAACGTTGATTCATACTATAGAACAGCAGATGCTTGCAGGCAAAGGCGGCAAACCGCTTGAAGGCCAACCACTGCAAAAGCCGCGGGACACTGGCTACATTAGCTAGAGCTTTGTCATCTTGCCGAACTTGCCTATACTAATGCTGTTTTCGCCCTTGAATGTGTTAATGTAGCCGTTCTCTATCGAGAGCCTATCGCCTGCCTGTACCTTGCTGATGTCGTCGCCCCATAGTGACAGTTTGATGCTTCCTGTTTCGTCGGATACTGTGGCGTCAGCGACTGTATTAGTACCCCCTGCCCTCAAGTTGACGGTGCGGGGCTCACCCACGCTGTCTACCTTGGCCACAATACTTACGTTGCGCATTCCAGCCTTCAGCTCGCTTATCTTCATGTTTTTTGCTAAAGCTATATCTGATAATAAATGTTACATAGTTGTTACTACCAAAGAATGCCCGCAGTCGGTGCAAATCAGCTTTATGCCTGCGACCGTCTTTTCGCGCACTTCATGGACAGTCTTTGAGTGGCATTTCGTGCATAGCCTTGACACGGTTTCTGGCTTGGGCATGTTAGCAGTATTGTACAGACAGCTAGCAAAATTTAACCTTTAAAATAGCATCCCGCCGCAATAATGAAATAAGGTTCCACCGACATGACGCCTGGGCCGGAGGGGTAGCGAAGCCTGGTCAAACGCGCAGGACTCAAGATCAAGATACGCGCAGAACAATTTCTTCTCGCCAGATTCAGAATTGCGGGATGAGCGATCCCGTCCCTTAGGGGTTCGTGGGTTCAAATCCCACCCCCTCCACCTCAATTCATGCTTTGAGGAAAGCACGCGGGCCGCACCCTCAGAATATAGTAGAAATCGTGCAATATTGACTGCGACTGCTTTGTCCCTCGGAACGGGGTAAACACAAAGTTCAAATTAATTTTATGACGCATTCTGCACATTGGCGCGCAAGTCGGCAGTGCTGATACCAGTCATTATCGCGGCTGTCGCAGTGGGTGCACTAGGAGTAGCGTTCGTCCCAAAAGACATCAGAGACAGGGATACCAGCTTTCCGAAGGGCACTGTAAGGATAGACAACGACGTGATAACAGTAGAGATAGCAGAGACGGCTGCCCAACAGCAAAGGTGGATGACATTCAGACAGGACCGATTGCCGCTTGACACTGCGATGTTGATCAAGCACGACAAGTCCGACCTGTATGAAGTGTGGATGCTAAACATCGAATACAACCTTGACTTGATCTGGTTGGACGAAAGCGGCGATGTTGTCTACATGATCAAGAACGCGCCCCCGTGCCAGAATGTTGTCGAGACTGTCAGCTGCACATACAAGACGACAAAGGAGGCGCTTTATGTGATGGCCGCCACTTCTGGCTTTATAGACGAACACAGCATTTCCGTAGGCTCCAAGATGACAATCATCTCTGCCTAGCTTAATTAACGTCCATGACCTAGTTATGCTATTGAGGTTCACGCTGGCAGACAGAAACGCCAAGCCGTTGGAGGACGGTGAGATGTCCGAGCTGCTCAACCAGCCCAATATCCTCAGGCTTGCAATGGTTGACATTCGCGATGGCATGCCTCTCGCGCATCCGGTGTGGTATTACTACGAAGACGGGAAATTCTTTGCCTCTGTCGACAGGGATGGAGTGAAAGCGCACTCGCTTCGCAAAAACCCAAACGTGTATTTCCTCGTCGATATCGACCCTGATGACGCCCCGCCGCGCGGAGTGCGAGGCAAGGGCATCGCGAAGGTTATTGACGATCCTGAATACGCCACTAGGGTGACTACACACAATGTCCTCAGGTACCTGGGGTCAGTTGACGGTGCAGTTTCGGAAAAGTTGATCGAGATGGGCAAAGATTCCAGTGTCGTCGAAATAACGCCGCGCTACATGGCAACATGGAAGTTCTAACTGACCACTTTTTTCAAGTCTTCGTAGGCCTGCTTTACCTCATCGATTGCGGCCCCGTCTTCAAGTGTGGTAATGTCGCCTACATTGTCGCCGCTTGCAATGGATTTTAGTAGCCGGCGCATTATCTTGCCGCTCCGGGTCTTTGGGAGTTTGCTCACGAAATACACGTCGTCCGGCGTAGCTATGGGCCCGAGTGTGTTCCTAACATGCGCCACAACCTCTTTGCGCAAGGCATCAGATTGTGCAAAACCTTGTTTCGGCACAAGAAATGCGATTATCGATTCGCCTTTTGTGGCATCGGGCCTGCTTGTCACGGCCGCTTCGGCAATGGCCTTGTGGGAGACAAAGGCGCTTTCCAGCTCCATTGTGCCAAGGCGATGGCCGGCGACCTTGAGCACGTCGTCCGCCCTGCCAAGGAGCCAGAGGTATCCGTCCTTATCGATCATCGCATAGTCGCCGGGGTAGTACATGCCGGCGAACTTGTTCCAGTACACCTGCTTGTATTTTTCATCATCACCCCAGAGGGTAAGGAGCATCCCCGGCCACGGCCTGCGCACCACGATGTATCCCTTTGTACCAGGCTGAACAGGTTTGCCATTTTCGTCAACTATCGCTGCGTCGATTCCAGGCACCGGGAAGGTCGCGGAACCCGGCTTCATTGGGATCGTCTCAATGCCCGTGCACATGCTGAGCATTATCCCACCGGTTTCTGTCTGCCACCAGGTGTCAACTATTGGGCATCCGTCCTTGCCTATCGTCTTAAAGTACCACATCCAGACCTCCGGGTTTATAGGCTCGCCCACGGTGCCGAGCAGCCGGAGCGACGAGAGATCAAACGAGTTTGGTATTGCGTCACCATACTTCATGTACATGCGGAGCGCTGTAGGAGTGGTGTACAAAATGGTGGCTCCGTGTTTTTCCACAATAGCCCAATACCGGTCGGGCTCAGGATAGTCGGGAGCACCTTCGTACATTATTTCTGTCACGCCGAGCATCAGTGGCGCGTAGACAATGTAGCTGTGGCCTGTCACCCAGCCAATATCCGCAGTGCAAAAAAAGATGTCTTGTTTGTTGAAATCAAAGACCCACTTTGCGGTCGAATACAAATGGGTAAGATAGCCGCCAGTTCCATGCATGACTCCCTTGGGCTTGCCAGTAGTGCCGGACGTGTAGAGGATGTAGAGGGGATGGATGCTGTCGACCGGCTCGGGTGGGCAGTAGGTTTTGGCAGTTTTCATTAGCTCGTGCCACCATAGATCTTTTGGTCCCATTCTGATTTCTGTGCCGATGCGTCTTAAAACAACGACACGCTCGACTGACGGCACAGCAGGAAGCGATTCGTCCACCACTTTTTTCAGCTCGACCTTCTTGCCCTTCCTTACGCCGCCGTCCGCTGTAATGATTATTTTGGACTGCGCGTCGTTTGCCCTCTCTACGAGCGCATGCGAAGAAAAGCCGGAAAAAACTACCGAGTGGACTGCACCTATCCTCGTGCAGGCAAGCATTACAATGGGCAATTCCGGGACCATGGGCATGTATATCGTCACTCTGTCACCCTTGTTGACCCCCAGGCTCTTGAGAACGTTGGCAAATTTGTTCACCTGTTGATAAAGTTGGAAATATGAAAGGGTGTTTGTCTCTCCGCTCTCGGCCTCCCAAATTATTGCAGCCTTGTTCTTTATGTCTGTCTTGATATGTCTGTCTAGGCAGTTGACCGACGCGTTAAGTTGGCCTCCGACAAACCACCTTGCAAAGGGAGGGTTCCACTCGAGAACTTTGTCCCACTCTTTGATCCACACCAGACTTTTGGCCTGTTCTGCCCAGAATTTTTCTGGATTTGCCAATGCCTCCGTTGAGGTTTTCTCAAGCAGCCTTCCTGGGGTTACGCTTACTTTGATCCTGCCGCTGTCCTCGTATAGCTTTGAAGGCCTCGACAAACACTATGATGAGACAAAATCTGGTCTTTAAAGCATTTGCTTACTTCCTCCTTGAACCCCCGAAATTGAGGGAGACTTTAGAATCTTGTTAGTAGAAATTCTGTCAATATATTAAAAATCAAGAAAATTTAGTGCTATCTTAGTTTGAAGTACAGAAGTAGAACAGAAATAGTGGCAATGATCCTAGAGGCAGCAAACGGCGGGGCCACAAAGACAAGAATCATGTACAAGGCCTTTTTGAGTTACGCACAGCTTAGGGAATACCTATCGGTCCTTATCGAAAATAGCTTGCTTGAATACCTGGAGGGAACGCAAACATACAAGACCACTACAAAGGGCCTGAATTTCTTGAAGATGCATAGCGAAATAGGCGAGCTTCTGCAGACGACGGTCAGAGAACGCTGACCAATCTAATATTTTTTAGAAACATGGGATTGACCGGATACTATCCGGCAGTCCAAAAATTTATTTCGTGATTACCTGGTTGAGCCAGCTTGTTTCAGACTGTTCCGCTCCATTGGCAGACACGGCGGCAGGCTTTTCTTCTTCTGCAACTACAGCGGCCACTTCCTGGACCGGAGCGACCTCAACGATTGGCGGGCTTGACTCGGCAGGAGCTTCTTCCTTCGCCGGCGCTGCTTCCGTTACGCTGACGGCATTAAGGTTTTCAAGCGTGTTAGCGGCCAGCTTTGTCCTAACGTTGCCGATTTCCGTCTTTTCGTTGTCAATGTGCTCTATCAGTTCATCGGTCTGGACTCTGATCTGTTGGTAGCTTTCTTCCTTCATTTCGTTGCTTCGGAATTGCAGTTTTGCGTCAAACAACAGCGACTTGATGTTCCTGGTCTCTGCTTCAAGCTCCGCTAAACGGGCGTTCAACTTGTCGTTGACCTGCTTTTCACCACCCTCAATCTCGGAGAGCTTTTTCTCATACTTCATAGACACCAACTCTGCATCTTCCTTCATAGAGTCATTCTCAGCAACAATATCTTGAAGCGCCTTTATCCTCTTTAATGTCAATGATTTCTGCCTCAGTAGCCTCTGCGCGTCCAATCTCCATTTTGGAATGAAGAAGACATATTCGCCCTGGATCACAAGCTGCTCGTAAGGAAGTTGTTTCAAGCCGCCAGAGCCACAATCGACTCCAACAGTCTCGATCTCGCCGTCTATCTCTGTTATTATGCCAACTACCTTTCCTATATGAGTACCATAGATATCCTTGACTGGCTTGCCTACAAATCCGAGCTTTTCTTCGCTCATGCGAATCGTTGAGCAAGATGGTATAATGATAACGGTGTCAAAATAGTTGCATTATTTAGTAAGAGCATTTTGCTATTTTGCAGCACAACTTATTTGACGCCCGTCTGGTTTGTATCTATTCATGTTTGACAGCCGTGTCTTTCTTGACAGCTTTACGGAAGAAGAAAAGGTTGAGCTGAAGGGCCACTTCTCAAATGCCGACAAGGCGGTTTTTGCGATAATCACCCCTAAACAGGTTGACAGGGGGGCGCTCATGTCGCGCTACTCTCGCACCGACAAGACAATGCGAAGGGTGTTCCTCGACGAATTCGCAAAGAACNNGATACCTACAGCAAAAGCATCCAACGACTGCAGTCATTCTTGAAGGAAAGAGAGCCGATAGAGAGGTTCATCTTCTTCGAGTCTGCTTCGCAAAGGGAAGTAAAATTTGACCAGCTAAAGTCTGACAAGGACATCAAGTCAGCAGAGCGGATTTATAATGTAACAATAAAGGCCAAGGCGCTTGACCTCCTTCGCGGGCTTTTGCCTGCGTCCACGATGACAAACGTGGGCATCACGGGCAATGGCAGAGCGTTTGAATATCTGCTCACCATGATGTACGGCTCGAAACTTAGAGAGATCAGGTTGATTGCCGATCAGCTGTTTGCTGAATTGAACGCCGTGATTCCTTCTTTTGTCAGGCGAGCAAACGACAGGTACGGTCAGGCACTACAGAAATATTTTTCAGAAACTGAAAGCAGAGTCAACAGGCTAGCTAAGAGCTGCCTGTCAGACGTGCCTCCTGAAGACAGCCCTGAACTCGTGAGGCTGCTTGACTTTGAGGACAATTTCCAAGCAGAAGTAAAGGTTGCTTCTGCAATCCTGTACGAGCAGGCGCGGGGCCAGTCGCTCCATGCGATAACAAATTACGTCAAGTCGATGCCAACACAAGAGCGGCACCAAGTAATGCGCGCATACACTGACTTTCGCACGAACCGACGGCACAGACCCGGCCGGGCGTTTGAAATGGTCGACTATACTTTTGAGCTATTCACCAACTTTGGAATGTTCCGCGACCTACACAGACACAGGATCCTGACGATGGAAAGACAATTACTGTCACCAAGACATGGCTACGATCTGCCGCAGGAGCTGATTGAGGCAGGACTCGACAATGACTTTGCTGACTGCATGTACCTTACAAAGCAGGTCTATGAAGCAATGTCAAAGACGATGCCAGAAGAAGCACAGTACGTCGTTAGTTTCGCACACCGCTATCCCTATTTTATCAAGATGAACCTGCGTGAGGCATGTCATATGATAGAGTTGCGCACGACACCGCAGGGCCACCCGGACTACCGATTAGCATGCCAGAAAATTTACAGCGAGATCAAGAGGGTGCACCCGGCGCTCTGCGAGGGGATCAAGTTTGCCGACATGAACAGGTACAGGCTGGAAAGGCTTGATGCAGAGAAAAAGACCGAAAAGAAGAGACAGTTTGGTTAACGACTATCTAGTTCTGTTCATTATCGGGGTGTTTTTGGTTGTTCAGATTGGTTGGTTCCCTTCTGANNTTTATATATCACCAGTGAATACCATTAGATGGTAATTAAAATGGTCGACAAGACTACCCAAACGAAAGACGAAACAAGAGCAAGCGACGTATACGATACAATGAGGGACAACCTCATAAGAACAGTAGATGAATTTGCAAAGGTTCAGCCACAGTATTCACAGTCAATCTCGAACCTCCAGCTGGATTACATCCAGACAAGCAAGAACATGATCCAGACTGCATTTGCAGCTCAGAAACAGTTTGCAAGCAGCTGGAACGTCCCGGCAGTGCCATACGGAGATCTGTTTACAAGGCAGTCGAACGAAATGACAAACAACGCGATCAGATCTGTTGGCATCAACAACCAGCTTACGATCAACGCACTGGATGCGGCAAGGGAGAACCTGAAGATCTATAACAGGACAGTCGATGCGGTGACTGACTTTTCCACCAATGTGGCAAAGGCGTGGACAACGTTCTTTGCTCAACAGCAAGCACAGTTTGCAAGGCAGTAAACCTGCCCTTTTCCTTTATTTTTGGCATAGTTAATAAATAAGTTAGAGTCCATAGTACCTCGTGTATACCACCGTAACCGAGTACGTGTGCGAAGACTGTGGGACTCTTCTGCGCCACAGCAACCCAAACACGCTAGAAAGCATGAGGGACGTTCACAATCAATTATGCATTGTTAAGAGGCAAAAGACGATGGCTGCCCAGTTGGCGGTGTCAAGACCAGCGGCGGCCACGGCTGCCGCAGTTCCAGCGGCCACCTCTCCGCCACCTGCCATTCCTGTAACTCCGGGCGCACCAGCCGCAGGCGGTCCTACCACTATATCCCTGTCCGGCA
>DAOL01000092.1:172-6686 GCA_002501845.1 Nitrososphaera sp. UBA217 | reverse complement strand
CCTGAAGCCCGTTTAGCAGCGTCAATGATCAGCTTGGCAACATAAAGCTCAATTCCGAGCATGGCTGCGATGTCTGGGGGGTTTGAACGCAATAGCGAATCAAGCGACGTAAAGCCGGCAGCGATAAGCGAATCCTTGATGCCTATAGCTAGCTCTAACATTTGTATGCTAGGGCCTATCATGCCAATTTGAAGGCTTTACACCTTATAATGATTGCAGCAAATTGCACTGGGCGATCATGAGCTGATTTTCTCCTAGTTCACAGTTCGGTCACGCAGTTTCAGCGTCGTGCGAGTGGATCTTTCTCAGTGCCTCGTGCACCTGGTTGCGGAAAAGCGTGAGCCCTATCCTGCNNGGCTCGTTTATCGAGTACCCCCTTCCCCCGCAGCTCTCCGCGAATTCTGCAAAATCTATTGGCGTGAGCTCGACGCCGTATTCGGGGTTACCAAGGAACGCCATCTGCTCCCATCTAATCATCCCAAGTGTGTTGTTCTTGATTATCACCACCTTGATTGGCAGGTTGTACTGAACAGCCGTCGCAAATTCGGCCATCAGCATGGAAAAGCCGCCGTCACCCACGAACGCGACGCACTGCCTCTCAGGGTACGCCATCTGCGCCGCTATCGCGTAGGGTAGACCACAGGCCATGCTTGCAAGCGTGCCGGAAAGCGAGAATTTCATGCCGCGGCGCAGTTGTATGTATCGCGCAGCCCACACGGTGTTGGTTCCGCTGTCGACGGAAATTATGGCGTTGTCTTTCAGCTCCTCCGACACTGCCGCAGCAACCACTTGTGGCTTCACAGGCTTGTCAGTCCTGCTGCTCCGCTCCCGAAGCAGATCCATCCAGCTCTTCATCGCCTGCTGCTTTGACTCTAGGAATTGCCGGTTCTCCTTTTTCCTTAGCAGTGGCAAGAGCGCTGCTAGTGTCCTCTTTGCATCGCCTATCAAGCCAGCTTCCACAGGGTATCGCAGCCCTATCCGTTCTGGAAGCAAGTCGATCTGGATTCCCCTTGCGCGGTCTGGCTTTGGCAAATAGTCAATGTATGGAAAAGATGTTCCAACCATGAGCAGAGTGTCGGCGTCTTGCATGGCATCAGTAGCCGGTGCGGTCCCAAGTATGCCAAGCCCACCTAGGTTGTTTGGATGGTCGTCAGGTACTACTGCTTTTCCAAGCAGCGCCTTGACAATCGGTGCGCCCAGTCTGTCAGAAACTGTCTCAACCTCCATGCCGGCTTCGAGGGCGCCCTGCCCCACGAGGAGCACCACCCTTTCGCCGGAATTGAGAATGTCTGCTGCCCTGCTCAAGAGCGCGGGATCGGGGATAGTGCAGGATACTAAAACGTCCGAGGTGTGGCCGGCAACCTTGTGCCGAGAATACTTGCCGGTGAGCTGCCTTTCCTGAACATCTATAGGGATCGTCAGGTGGCTAACGCCGCGCTTTGAAATCGCGCTTCTGCAGGCGATGTCGACTGCCATTTCGGCGTGCTCGGGGCTGTTTATCATGTTGTTATATACGGCGACGTCAGAAAACAATTGCAGCAGATCGACATCCTGTTGGTAATGGGACCCCATCATGTCGGAATATGTGCTACCAGTAATCGCTATAACCGGCGTACTGTCGGCCTTTGCGTCATACAGGCCGGTCAAGAGATGTATCGCCCCTGGGCCCGACGTTGCGACGCACGCGCCAAGCTTGCCGGTGTATTTTGCATAGGCGCATGCCATGAACGCCGCGGACTCTTCGTGCCGGACTAGTACGAACTTGATCCTGTCCTTGCGCCGTCGAAGTGCTTCTATAAAGCCGTTGATGCCATCGCCTGGGAGTCCAAATATCACTTCCACACCCCAGTCAAACAGCGATTCAGCTACAATTTCGGCTGTCCTTGTGCCCTGCGTTACAACCATGCGATACTATATGTCAGGTAAAATAAGTAACTTAACGCACAAGGCATTGAAGAATGTTAGCTACGACTGCACCATTTCGTTTTAATATCGACGGTCTGCAAGTTGGACTCAATGTGACAGTGGAGCAAGATCTTGATCACCGGGACTTTCTTCTTTGCGAGTCGTGCTTTTGGTGCGCCTCGTACATAGACCACGCTAGTGCCTCTAGATGCCCGGTTTGCAAGAGCAGCAGGCTAGCTAGATTGCCTGTAAAGTAATCAGCCTTTAGCAAGTCTGTCTATTGTTTTCGCAAGTTTGATGTCATAATTGCTGATACCGCCGACGTCGTGTGTCACAAGGTCTATTCTGACGCGGTTGTAAACATTGAACCATTCCGGGTGGTGGTTCATCTTTTCGGCCTCCATGGCGACCCTAGTCATAAAGCTAAACGCCTGTACAAAGTCTTCAAACTCGAAGGTCTTGTTTATTTTGCCACTGACGACCTTCCAGCCGTCCAGTTTGGCCACTTGCTCCCTTATCTCCTTCTCTGAAAGCTTGCTATACTCCTCGTCAGACATGAAATAAAGTAGTGAGACGTATCTAATACGTCTTGCCAATCGCGAACTCTGGTTCCGTCGACAGGACTCGCTGGTGGCGTTGATCAACAAAGATATTTCCGGAAAAATCAGAATTGTTTTATGGTATACTATTGGTTATTTTTGCGCATACTCCCAATACTATTAATACGTGCAGCTGGCGTGCAGTTTTATCGGATGGGTAGTCTAGCCTGGTTAGGATACCTGTCTTACACACAGGTGGTCGAGAGTCCGAATCTCTCCCCATCCACTCTTCTCATGCTCTAAAGTTTCTAGGCGCGCTACTTTGACAGGCGCGTTTTGACTATTCTTAACCTCATGTCTAGTAAAACAAGCGCGCCACCGGCTACTATCACGCAAATTTGTATGATTGAAATTGCGCTGAGATATGCTGCTGGTACGCAAACGCGATTTACGGGCGCGTAATCATAACGTGGCGCGCAATCATTGACATAGCCAAATAAGATCAAATACTGAAGTGCTAAACCAACAAGAATGAGAGCTATGCCTATTACGATCTTGGCCCGCATTGACAATTCTTATTGCGCTTGAAAATAGATAAAGAGTAGTTCTCTATTTAATTACGTTGAAGATAACGTGTCAGCATCTAATGACATGTTTACAGACGACGGCGCACAAAGCCAGCACGCTACAAAAGAGCTAACCATGATCTCAACAAATTTCGAAAACCGGCAATCGCTATGTCGTTGGCGGTAAAATTTGTCTAACAATACAAACGATAAGCCCGGCCGCGCAACAAGGCAGACGGCAGCCGGGCAACATGAGAGCGTAGCATGTTCGAGGTCTTGGCTTGTCTTCGAACGTCAAAGCAAACAGGTCTTTAATGGCTATTTTGGTGTAATTGCATTGAACAATTCTATAGAAAACATAAAACCCGCTGCGTGATTCGAATCTCTCCCCATCCATTTTCATAATGACGGTGTACGCTTTTTCCTGTCGACTATAACAACTACGATTCCGGCTATGATGACCATTACGCCGGCGATGATTATACCGACCCCTTCAAATACGCCACCAAATGTTTCAAAGTTCACTTGGTTGTTTTCCCCTATGCCTGGAAACCGGCCAAATATCGCGTCTATTATGGTTGTCGACTGCCCTTGGTTTGTTACGCGGAGGCTGTAAGCGCCTGCTACTGTAGGCTCTGCGCTCATGACCGTGTTTTCCGTAAAGTTGGAATCGAGCAGCGTCTTGCCCTGTGGGGAAGTAACCAATATTGTAAGCGGCACAGTAGTGTTCGTCGAAGATACGAATATCGAGAGCGGCTTTGAAGTGTCCGTCACGTCAAGCGATACCGCTCCTGACTCTCCGGCGTCAAGTTGCTCGCGCTGCAAAAATACGGTCTCTCGCCGGATCTGCTCGGCTATCGGTAGCGCCCAGATTACAGTGACTGCGATGCCGATCACAAAGAGCGCAACCCCGCCAATGACAACATAGTGCCCGCGTTTCAATAATCATAGGATTGACTGGTTGATTATTAATTTAGCAGCAAATTCCTCTAGCTTGCGAATCTTTCCATTATTCTACCAATGCACTTTGTAGTCTTGTTCAAGAGATCGATCCTCGCAAACTCGTTTGGCGAGTGGATGCGGGCAAACATGTAAGTGCCACCTATCGAGATGCAGGGCGCCTTGAGAACCTTGACAAACGAGTGCATAGGTCCCGTGCCTGCGGAAGACACGCTAGTGATGGCATTACCAAAAGTTTCCTTGGCGGCCAGCTGAACCTGCCTGACAAACGGGTCGCGGATTGCCGTCCTGGCGGCTGCCTCACCATGAATGAATTTTACCTCAATGTCATCAAAGCCTTTCAGCTTCAAGTGTTTTTTTAGCCTCTCCTGTTGCTTTTCAGGCATCATGTTAGGCACAAGACGGAAGTCGATCTTGACCATTGCAAGTGCCGGCAGCACAGTCTTGGCGCCTTCGCCTGTATAGCCTGAATTAAAGCCTGCAATGTTGCACGTCGGCATCCCTACGAGCGCCTTCTTGACGTCCTTGCCTTTCGCGTTCTTGACTAATCGGTTGATGCCATATTCCTGCTTGAACTCTTTATCGTCAAACGGCTCCTTTGAAATTACTTCGAGCTCCTCCTTTGTAAACGACCTGACTTCCTTGTACCAGTCCTTTATCAGTATCTTGCCGTTCTGGTCGCGCATGGTAGCAAGTGCTGATACTAGACGCCATGCCGGGTTTTCAATGAGGACTGCAAGGCTCGAGTGAGCATCTCTCACCGGCCCCTTTGCTATCAATTCAACATACAGCAGACCCTTCATGCCAAGGCTGATTATCGGTCTGTCCTTTGCGTCAACGTAGCCAAACTCCCATATCACGCCGTCGCAACGAAGCCGGTCGCGATACTTGGTAAGGTATTGATCGACGTGCACGCTCCCGATCTCTTCTTCCCCTTCCACCATGAACTTGACGTTGCAGGGCACGTCGCCTGTCTTTTTCCAGAAATATTCTACCGCCTTTACGCGAGTGATTAGTTCTCCTTTGTCGTCAGCCGAGCCCCTGCCATAGATGTAGTTTCCCTCGACCTTGCCGCTAAAGGGATCATCCTTCCACAATTCAAGAGGCTCTTCCGGCTGCACATCGTAGTGATTGTAGAACAGTATTGTCTTGTTCGGGTTTGACCTTGATTTCACTTCGCCATACACTATTGGCGGAACGCTCCTGTCATCGAGGTACAGCACTTCGGAGTTTATGCCCGCCTTACGCATGGTCTCAGAAACCAAGTTGGCGCACTCTACCAGGCCCTGCTTTTTTGCAGAAACGCTTGGCTGCCGAATAAGCGTCTGCAGGTCCGAAATCAGTCCGGGCATTTCAACATCCACGACCGCGTTTATCGCGCTCAATGTATTGTAGGGTTTTACAATTGAAAATAAAGGTTGCCTTTATGCAGATAGCCCATCTACTTGGGCGTCACCTGGCAACCTTCGATGCACCTAGTCAATCCATCGTGTCCCGTATATCGCTCTGATACGTCAAGAACCATGTTGTAAAATACCCATGCGCCAAAGACAAACGCGACGATTGCCGGTATTATCAGCACCAACCACATGCCGCCTAACATTGCCAGCATTATTGCGGTCGCCGGTAAAAAAGCTAATGCAGAGATGATGCATTTATAACCACCCTGAGAGGCTTTTCACCCATGTCCAGCTCGATCTTCTTTTCGCCGAGGTCGATTGCCGTCATCGGGGCCTCGGAAAAGCCCGGCGTTGGCAAGACTATCTTTAACAATATAGCAAAACACTTCAAGGGGAAGATTTTCCCCATCACCCCATCGAACCCGACCGTTGGGGGACTGAAGGCGTACAAGAGCGTTCTCGATGTCTCCGAATCGGTGGACCTTGCAGTCGTTGCTGCTCCCAGCAAGTTCACCCCGGCCGTTATGGAAGAAGTGGGCAAGAAGGGAATCAAGGGCGCGATAATTGTTTCTGCTGGGTTTAAGGAGGTAGACGAAGCCGGAGCAAAGCTGGAAAAAGAAGTCGGCGAAATCGCCAAAAAGTATGGGATACGGGTTATCGGCCCGAACTGCCTTGGCATTATGAGCCTGTCAACAAGCAACATGATGAATTCTACTTTCCTAAAGATCACACCAAAATACGGAGTTGTTGCGCTTGTATCACAGAGCGGCGCCATCTGCGCTGCCACCGTCGAGGATGCAGAGGCGCAGAACATCGGCTTTTCAAAGGTCATCAGCATGGGCAACAAGGTGGACATGGACGAAAGCGACGTCCTGGAGCTTTTGGCAGAAGATCAGGACACTCGGGTCATCGTGATGTATCTCGAAGACATCCGCAACGGAAGGCGATTTATGGACATCTCAAAGAGGATAACTATTGAAAAAAGAAAACCCATAATCGTTCTCAAGGCCGGTCGAACAGCTGAGGGCGCCAAGGCGGCTGCCTCTCACACCGGCGCACTAGGCGGATCTGACGCAAATTATGAAGCAGCTTTTGCGCAGTGCGGCGTGATCCGCGTCGATACGATGGGCGAGCTATTCGACCT
>DAOL01000092.1:0-132 GCA_002501845.1 Nitrososphaera sp. UBA217 | reverse complement strand
GACGACCTTGCAAGAGTTCTTGTAAAGATTTCAAAGCAGTTCCCGAATAAGACTATGCTTGCTTCACTGATGGGACTTGCCGAAGGGATCGAAAACAGGGTGATAATGTCCGAAGGGGGCATCCCGTATTAC
>DAOL01000077.1 GCA_002501845.1 Nitrososphaera sp. UBA217 | reverse complement strand
CTGTGTAGGTCTTGCAGCCAACGATCGACAATATCCGGATTTTCTGACAGTATTGACTGGACGATCTCGGGCGTGTAAATCGCAATCTTAGTTTCTAGCGCGGCATTTGCCGCCAAGCCATAGCCCTTTAGGATTAAACCGAGGGATTCATCTTCAAATGCGTTTGTCATATGCTATTATTGTTTTTCAAATTATTAAGGCTTGCTTCAATAAAATTGAAAATACTGGGCAAAAATTAAGAGCCGACGCTAGTTATTACATGAATATGAAAATGAAATTATAGATCTTGTATGTGGTAAGCACATACAAGGGCTCCAGAAAACCAATCGTGAAAATTGTGGGATTCTACTAGCCTGACGATTGGGACATTGATGGATTGCGGGAAGGTCTGAGCACTAGAATTTTATGCGTCACAGCATTTTCCCTAGTCTAGAGCATGAACTATCAAGAGCTCTGCCAGACCGTGGCTGAGCTGCACAACAGTATCGAAGTTACAATGGTAGTGTCAAATAACAAGATTGTGGGTTCACATCTAAAGTCAGGCGGCCCGACACCGGACAAAGATGAGTTTGGCCAAATGATTTCACAAATTGAGATGATCGTCAGGACAACAAAGGCCAATGAGGACAAGTTTGGCGAGCTTGGGTTCATTACAATCCATTACAAGTATATCGATGGACTGTTTTTCCCGCTAAACGATCACGATACTCTGATCGTGGGAGTGGTGCAGCCATATGACCATGATGCTATTGCAGCAAAGATATTGAAACTTCTGGCCAGCAAGAAGTAGAAGTGGGCAGGGGGTGATTTGAACACCCGACCACCTCGATGTCAACGAGGTATCATAACCTAGCTAGACCACCTGCCCGTCAACTGCAAATTTTTGCCGCCCAAATATATGTTGTCGATTCTGAACGCCTATGGACTTGCGCTCTTGAGCTATGTTTTACAAGGCGGATATCTCGTGCGGCTTCATTTTCTAACATTTGAAGGGAGAACGTAATGTCCGGTATTACTTTGAACCGCTTGTCTGCTGAACGAGATCCTCGAGTGCTAAAAGACGATAACACGATGCCGAGGGAACAAGACTCCGCCGGCAGCAGCATCTCCGAGCGGGTGAGGAGGATCGGTGTCAACACCTAACCTCCATTAGCCACAGATAAGGTTAAGAGCGACTTGCGGCGTTTTACTGCGATATTTGCAGAGTGAATCCTTCAAGATAATTCGTGGTGATGCTTACCAGATTGTAAGGCGCCTGCCAGCCGGCAAGTTTCGCGCAATCATTACTTCGCCGCCCTATTACCGCCATCGACACTATGGCAATAACGATCATGAAATCGGCAGAGAGCAGACTGCTGAAGCTTACCTTGACTCGCTTACTGTGGTGTTTGAAGCGTGCCGGAACATACTTACTGAGGACGGCAGCCTGTGGATAGTGATAGGTGACACTAGACGACAGCATGAAAAACTTAGAATCCCCCATCGCCTTGCAGAAAGGTTGGTGCAGGCCGGATATGTTTTCCGGGAAGACATTGTCTGGTACAAGAAGAACAATGTAAGCAGCAGTTCGCATGATAACTTTTCTCAAGCGTACGAATACGTCTTGTTCTTTTCAAAGAACCGCCGCTCGTATGCAAACCTTGACGCGGTGAGAGTACAAGGCAATGAGGCTGCTGAAGGGCGCAATAAGGTTCCTCCACGCCATATGGTACAGTACGCCCCTCAAAATCCTGATAGAAATGAGATCGCGCGCATTGCAAACATCATACATAGCGCGTCTAGTTCAACTCCGCTCGCAAAGCTTCCAACGACATCCGATATTGCACGAGCCTACGGCTACGATCCGGACAAGTTTTGTCCGACTTGCTACCGCAAATTCAAGCGTCACGCGACGCGCAGAAGGATAGGAGATCACAAACATTACCCGATATTTGCAGTCTGCAATCCACGCGGCAAGAATCCGTCAAATGTGTGGGAGATCGCTACAAAGGCACATTATGGCAACGAGCATTTTGCAATATTTCCAGAAGAGCTGGTCGAGGTGATTGTCAGATTTGCAACTGAAAAGGACGACAATGTTCTAGATCCATTCGCCGGTAGGGGAACCACTGGCATTGTCGCAACATCGCTTGGCCGCAAGTTCGTGGGCATCGACCTTTACAATGATAATGTGGAGAAGGCCAGCAGGAACATAGCCAAAACAGACAACAGCGCAAATCTAATAATGGGACTTGCGCCCAATAATCAGCATTGACGCCTAACGAGAGCCTAACGGGCAGTGAGAAAGAGGGCTTTTATAAAGCGATATTTTCAAGGAGGGATGTCCGCTCCCATTTCGTGAGTAGGGAAATACCAAACGACGTCCTAGTCAGAATATTGAATGCAGCCCACCATGCCCCTTCAGTAGGGTTTTGCCAGCCTTGGAACTTTATCCTCATAAAAGACAGTGCCGTCCGCCAGAGGGTCAGAGAATCGTTTGTGCGCGAGCGCGAGCGATCGATTTCAATGCTGGATGGAAACGAGCGGCGGCAAAAACAGTACGTTTCGCTAAAGTTGGAAGGGATATTAGAATCTGCAATCAACATTTGTGTCACTTATGACCCGACGCGGTTTGGACCCTTTGTCCTTGGCCGAACGTCCATTGAAGAAACAGGGGTCTACAGCGTTGCCTGCGCTATACAGAATCTTTGGCTTGCGGCAAGGGCTGAAGGCGTGGGAGTCGGTTGGGTGAGCATCCTTGCAAACGAGGATCTTGAAAAAATACTAGCGATACCACCGCACGTCAAGCCCGTAGCTTATTTGTGTCTTGGTTACGTAAGTGAATTTGCAGAAAAGCCGGATCTCGAGCGGACCGGCTGGCTACCAAGGATGGACCTTGCTGACGTAGTCTGCTACGAGCAGTGGGGTGTGTATCGCTTAGAGTCGTGGTCAGCTCTTAGCACGGCTATGGGAAAAATGAGCGAGGGCAAGCGTGAAGACAATATGTGACTTGACCACCCATGAAGGGCGTGGTCTTCTTCGCTCCACTGTTACATGGCTCACGAAGAAGGGGATAACTGTCGCCAATCATCGCCGCTTCCTACTTCAGTGACCCAGCTTGTGATCTCTACAGGCGTGTATTTCCCGCGAGTCCCGCGGTACTGTGTCTGAACCCAAATCCATTGTCGGCTTTACGTAGCAAATGGTACAGGTTCATATCTGTGCTACGACGCTCGTGCTTCATATTCCAGTTTGGAATCAGCACCACTCTGCCTAGCTGTGACATAGAAGTCGTATTACTAGCAGCACCTAAATACCCGTTGACATGGCTCGCATTTATCTCAGAGCTAAAGCATCCGACTATTCCCGCCCTATGACAATATATAATTGTGCACTGAACGATAAGCATCCGGCAGGCAAATAGGTTGAAATTTGAACCTAG
>DAOL01000047.1:2784-6974 GCA_002501845.1 Nitrososphaera sp. UBA217 | reverse complement strand
CTCGGTCCAGGCGAATGGCGCAGCATTGGGCTGTTCCGCGCCGCCGACGAGGCAGAGCTTCGCGAAGTCCTGGCCTCGTTACCCCTTCATATCTGGATGAAGGTTACCATTACGCCGCTGAATCCGCATCCCAATGATCCGGAATATCGCGCCCGTTAAGTCATGGATCACGCGCAGGTTTAGCAGCGTTATTTCTAAACATTCGTAAGAGTTCATAAACAAAAAACCATTTCTAAACAACGCCCCGACAACCGACAATACTGACCACTAGATTAGCATGATTTATTGCTCGATCCCGTTGTAGTGCAACACCATTCCTGTGTCGACGGCAATAACACAATTACTGAAGCACGAGAATATCTTATACTAGAGGTCGGTATTGTTGGAGAAAATAGCTCAATAAGTTACACATTGTATTTCTTTAATCTAAACATGCAACCTCGCCATGAGCGCATTACAACTTGAACAAAGAAACGTGTGTGGTTGCTGTGGAAATAGCGAAACTAGTCTTTTTGCGGAATTCAATAGCAAAATGTTATGCACTGAATGCTTTAAGAAAGAGATCGAAAACCATGTACAGCTCGTTTTAAACGCAAGTGGCAACTAGAATAAACTTGACAAGCAGACCCGTCATAAAGGCACTTGAAGAAATTACTGAGTTAGAGAAACTTCGATGTAGACATCGTCTGGAATTTTGAGGCGCATCAATTGGCGTATGGCCCTGTCATCCGCCCCGACGTCTATCACACGCCTATGGATCCTCATCTCGTATTTGTCATAGCTGTTGGTCCCTTGACCGCACGGCGACTTTCTTGTCACTACCTTTAGCTTTTTTGTTGGCAGAGGGTGAGGTCCGCGTAGCTTTATTCCTGACTTTTCCCCAATCCCCTTTATCTCGGTGCAAACGCCTTCCAGCGTTGCAAGGTTTGTGCTTGTGAGTTTTATTCTTGCTGCCTGAGGCATCTAGTTCACTTACTTTTTGTTGGGGTCGTACTTTTCGGTTATGCCCAAGACAACGCCTGCACCAATCGTCGTTCCCATGTCGCGGAGAGCGAACCTTCCGATCTCTGGAAAGTCCTTGAATGTCTCTATTGGAAGCGGCCTCACAGGCTTGATCTTGACAATTGCCGCGTCACCTGTCTTCAGGAATTTGGGGTTCTCTTCTGTCGTTGCGCCAGTCCTCGGGTCAATCTTGGACAAGAACGCCGAGATTGTCGCAGCTACCTGAGCAGTGTGGGCGTGGAGTACGGGCGTATATCCCGGAGCGATTGCCGTTGGGTGGTGAATGACAATNNGTCTTGATTTCTCCAACAGCACCAGAAGGCATGACAATTACTTTATCGTTTGCCTTCATCTTCCCTGTTTCGATCCTGCCCACAGGCACGGTCCCGACGCCTGTGATTGAATAAACGTCCTGTACTGGGATTCTCAGTGGCTTGCCAATTGGCTTTTCCGGTGGCTCGAGTGTATCCAGCGCCTCGGCAAGGGTCGGACCTTTGTACCACGGCATGTTCGTTGACTTCTTTACCAAATTGTCTCCCTTCCATCCAGAGATCGGGATGAAGTTAATCTTGGCAATGTTGAAACCAACAAGTTTCAACATCTTTTCTGCAGCATCCTTTGCTTCCTTGAAGCGTGCTTCAGAGTACCCAGCATCATCCATCTTGTTAAGCGCAACAACGAGCTGGTTGACGCCAAGAGTCTTCGCAAGGAAGGCGTGCTCTCTTCCCTGCCCTCCCGCCTCAAGTGCTGCTTCCATTTCGCCAGGCTTGACAGAGATCACCAGAACGGCGGCGTCAGCTTCCGATGCGCCCGTGATCATGTTCTTGATAAAGTCCCTATGACCGGGAGCGTCGATCAGCGTGTAAAAATACTTTGGCGTTTCAAACTTTTGAAAAGCAAGATCTATAGTAATACCCCTGTCGCGCTCGTCCTTGATGCTGTCCAGCACCCAAGCGTACTTGAACGTATCACCCTTACCTGTCGCTTCAGATTCCTTGGCATATGCATCTATGGTTCTCTGGTCAATGGTACCCAGATCAACCAGGAAATGACCTACAGTAGTTGATTTACCATTATCGACATGGCCCACAACCACAAGGTTCATGTGTGGTTTTTTGCTAGCGCTCATACAGCATGAACGCTCCATGGGGCTTTATTTGTATTTCGCCCGAGATCGGTTTGAAAATTGAACCTTCTAAATGGCTGATCCATCGTACAGCGTCGGCGTTTCTGTCATAACTAACAAGTTATCGGAAAAGTTTTAAACCAAAGGTCATGAGTTTGTCTCAGTATGCGGATCACAGTCAGCGCAATCAAGGCCGACATTGGAGGAGTCGGGGGTCACACCTGTCCAAGCGAAAAACTCCTCGGGACCGTCAGAAATTTTATTTCCAGAAACGCAAAGGGACTGCTTATCGATTATTATCTCGGTTATACCGGCGATGACATACACATCATAATGACCCACACGCGCGGCGTGGATGACGAGAAGATCCACAAGCTGCCGTGGGACGCCTTTACGGAAGGAACAAAGACAGCAAAGGACCAGGGGCTGTACGGCGCCGGGCAAGACCTGCTCAAGGATTCGTTCTCCGGCAACGTAAAGGGTATGGGGCCAGGAGTTGCCGAAATTGAGATGGAAGAGCGTCCAAGTGAGGTGTTTTGCATATTTGCCGCTGACAAAACGGAGCCGGGCGCATTCAATTTTCCGCTATGGCGCATGTTCGTAGATGCCGGCAGCAACACGGGCGTCCTGATAAACGAGCATCTTGCGGAAGGTGTCATTTTCAGGATAATGGATGTCATGACTGGGAAGGTAGCCGAGCTGAAAATGTGGCAGGACAAGGCCGAGCTTGAAGCGGCCCTGATGTACCCTGGCAGGTTTGTCGTGCACTCGGTATTGTCATATGATGGCAGCGAGCATATAGTGTCAGCGTCGACAGACAGGCTGCACAACATCGCCGGCACATACGTAGGCAAGGATGATCCCATCGCAATTGTAAGGACACAAAAGAACTTTCCGGCGACAGAGGAGGCTGGCAGCGCATTCAACGAACCTCACTATGTAGCCGGCAACACAAGGGGTAGCCACCATATGCCACTGATGCCAGTCAAGCTCAACTCTGCAGCGAGCTTGAACTATTCTATCCCGATTGTTTCATGCTTGTTATTCAGCATGCATAGCGGCAAGCTCACGGGGCCGCATGATGGTTTTGGCACCGCCGACTGGGACCTCCAGAGAATGCGGGCGGCCGAACGCGCGATGATAATGCGCAACCAGGGCTTTATTCACCCAGCCACGCTTGTCCCTGACGAGCTGGAATACAACAAGGGCTACGAGGCAAGGATGTCAAAGCTGCAGAGCAAGTTCAGAAACCTTGAAGACGTCATGAACGGTAAGACAAAGACTACGACTAAATCTAAAGCTGGCAGCAAGCGTTGAAGCGGCCTCTAATAATCAATTTCAAAAATTATACTGAGGTGTCAGGAGAGAAGGCCGTCAAGCTCGCCAAGGCCGCACAAACGGTCGCAAGAAAATTAAAAGTCGAAATAGTGGTCGCGCCCCCGCAGCCTGCACTGGCAACAGTTGCCAAAAAAGTCAGAATGCCAGTCATCTGCCAGCATGTCGACGACGAAAAGGTGGGCTCTAGCACAGGCTACTTCGTTCCCGAAATCGCCAAGTCGTACGGCGCCGTCGGTTCACTGATAAACCATAGCGAGCACCGTATTGAGATGAAGATTATCGCTAACTTGGTGGAGCGCCTGCGCAAACTGGGCATGACCTCGATAGTGTGCGCCCGAGAGCCATGGGAGGTCATGGAGGTATCGGCTTTCCTGCCAGATTTCATCGCCATCGAGCCGCCAGAGCTCATCGGGACAGGCCGGGCGGTATCAAAGGAAAACCCTACTATAATAGCAAAATCAATAGAAGCAGCAGGCTCCCGCTCGAAGGTCGTCTGTGGCGCCGGCATCACAGGCAAGGGAGATGTCGCTAAGGCGATGGAGCTGGGCTCCCACGGCATATTGGTGGCAAGCGGCATAATCAAGGCCAGTTCGTGGGTCGACAAGATAGCCGACCTTGCAGCCGGCATGAGATAGTTATCCTTTAAGAACCATGCGTATTCTGCCAGAGCAGTTGAACCTAATGGTTTTTGCAAATCACTCCGACAGGTCTTTGGCAGCGACAG
>DAOL01000047.1:872-2536 GCA_002501845.1 Nitrososphaera sp. UBA217 | reverse complement strand
GTTCTTGCAATATGCTCCGCTCCCCCGTCGTGCAGATCATCTCTACAAACAGAGGTGATCACTACATATCTTAACCTCCACTCTTTGATTGCCTTTGCCACCCTCTCAGGCTCTTCCGGGTCAAGATATTCTGCTCTGCCGCTGGCGACGGAGCAGAATCTGCATCCTCTAGTGCATATGTCTCCCATGATCATAATAGTAGCCGTTCCTCCTCCCCAGCATTCACCAATGTTAGGACATCTGGCTTCTTCACATACTGTGTGAAGCTCTAGTGAAGCAAGAGTTTGTTTAACGCTTGTGTAATTTTCTCCAGATGGCACTCGGATGCGAAGCCATTCAGGTTTTTTTACGAGTTCCACCATCCTAGCGATTTACCAGAGCAATATGCTCAATAATAAGGATTCATCTTAGAGATGGATAGTGCGAACCCCGTTCTATGATACTCATAAATCTCTTGGTGCAAAGATCGTGGATTTTCATGGATGGGAAATGCCCCTGCAATACTCTGGGATCGTGGATGAGCATATCAATGTCAGGACTAATGCCGGTCTATTCGACGTGTCCCACATGGGAAGATTTGAAATTAAAGGATCCGATTCTTTCGCCTGCCTGCAAAAGCTAATAACAAATGATCTTGGAAAGTTGGCCGACTGCCAAGCGCTATATTCTCCTATGTGCTACGAAGACGGTGGCATAGTTGACGATATAATCGCCTGCAGGCTTTCTCATGATCACTTTCTTGTTGTAGTCAACGCTTCAAANNGCTCTGCAGAAATTGGTAGAACCTGATCTGCAGTCTGTCAGGCCATTCAATCTTGTGCACGCCAGTATCGATGGAGTAGAATGCATGATATCAAGGACTGGTTACACAGGAGAAGATGGATTTGAAATATTTTTTGAATCTTCGAAAATAGAGGTCTGGGACAAACTCATGCAGCAAGCCGAAACGTTTGGAATAAAACCGAGCGGCTTGGGCGCGCGGGACACCCTGCGGATTGAAGCCGGCCTGATGCTTTATGGAAACGATATGGATGAAAATACCACTCCTCTGGAAGTTCCCTTGAAATGGACAGTCAGCTTTGATAAAAAAGAGTCGTTTGTAGGCAAAAAGGCGTTGATCGACAGTCATCCCACAAGAAGGCTTGTTGGTTTTGAAGTTCTGGAAAAGAGAATAGCAAGGCAAGAAAACAAGGTGTTTGTGGATGGCCAGGAGGTAGGTTTCGTGACAAGCGGCAGTTTTTCTCCTACCATCAGAAAATCCATCGGGTTTTGCTTTGTACCTGCCAGTGTTTTGCAAGGCCAATCAATTCAAATTGACATTGGAGGCAAGCGATATGAAGCAAAGGTTACAAGCACTAGGTTCTACAAGCGCAAGTAGGGTTTGCGTGTGCTTTGATTTCTTACCGGGCAGGCGGAATTGAAGAGAGATAAGGTTTTATATTTGCCGCTAAGAGACGGCTTGTGTCCGAGTATAGGTTCACAAAGGAACACGAATGGGTTATGATAAGAGAAGGAGTAGCAATAACTGGAATTTCGGATTTCGCTCAGGAACAGCTCGGTGACATAGTTTCGATAGAATTGCCAAAAGTCGGCAGCGTCTTTAGACAGATGCAGACGATGGCCATTGTCGATTCGGTAAAAACATCTTCCGACATTTACGCTCC
>DAOL01000047.1:0-581 GCA_002501845.1 Nitrososphaera sp. UBA217 | reverse complement strand
TCTGCTCTGGCTGAAGCGGCTATGCTTTCCTGCTCATATACCGGGAGAAACCATATTTTTGTAAAGGAAGGGCTGCATCCGCAGTATCTGGAAGTATTGCAGACATACTGCGAAGGGGCCGAAATTACCGTTACCGACAGAATCGACAACAATACAGCTTGTGTAATAGCCCAGAACCCTGATTTTTATGGTAACATAGAGAACCTGCAACACTTATCTGAACAGGCGCATACAGCGGGTGCGCTATCTGTCACCTGCATTGTCGAACCAACTTCCCTTGCAGTGCTTGAACCTCCAGGAAATTATGGCGCGGACATTGTGGCCGGCGAAGGACAGTCATTCGGCATACCCTTAAGCTTCGGTGGCCCCTATCTTGGATTTATGGCCGTCAGGGACTTTTTGCTGAAAAAGCTACCGGGCAGGATATGCGGCATGACAACGGATTCAAGGGGCAACAAGGGCTTTGTACTTACCTTTCAGGCGCGGGAGCAGCACATTAGAAGGGAGAGAGCGACAAGCAACATAACAACCAATCAAGCTCTAATGGCACTAGCGTCAACCATTTATCTGGCTCTCATGGG
>DAOL01000023.1 GCA_002501845.1 Nitrososphaera sp. UBA217 | reverse complement strand
GAGATGCTGGAGAAAGCTTCGATCGACGACTTTGAAACAAAGTTAGTCGAGGAAATAACTTAGAACCATAATCTGATCAATAAGTTAAGCAGGTCTATTTCTTGCCTTATTGCTATTGAGCTTGTGGCTGGTATCCTAAGTATTGGCCCCAGTTCGGATTAAGTTGTGTAGCGCCGGTACCCAGGTACCACCGGTTTCTACCAATATGGTACTTTTATGTTATATCCAGGTGTAATTCACGTGAATTTGACCTGAATCCTACTGAAATTCATGTTATTCAGTAAGTCTCCCTCTCATGAACCGCTTTTCCGTGATTCAGGCAACATTAAGACGATTTTCAATCAGGTTTCAGGTTACTTTACGCTCAACCGCCATTCAGTAGTTCAGTACCTTCAGGTACCATTCGGGTATCATGCTACTAAGATACAGTACCAAGCTACTAAGATACAGTACCATGAACAATGAAAGTATCGAACCATGGCATTGAAGAGATGTTATGATCAATGAGAACCTACGTGTCAAAATTCATCAAAAAATCACAATTATATTACTTGTTTAGGTATAGATCTAGTCGAGGAAGTATCTTGACAAAAAGGGCTCCCGCAGTCGCCGGCATGTTTTATCCCGACAATCCCAGAGAGCTGAAGGGGCTTGTCGACCAGTCATTCAGAAACGAGCGATTTGGACCCGGTAAGGCCCCGCCTTCTGACAGCAAGAACAGGATCTACGGCATAGTCTCTCCCCACGCCGGCTATGTTTATTCCGGCGCAGTTGCTGCAAACGGCTTTTACGAAATTTCGTCCGTCGACTTTCAGGATGTCATAATGGTAGGGCCAAACCACTACGGAATTGGGTCCTGGGTGGCTGCCATGAAGGAAGGCTCGTGGGAGACGCCGCTAGGTGATGTTGAAATCAATTCAGAATTGGCCGAAGAGATATCGAAGAGGTCATCTACTTTGGGCTTTGACGACGATGCTCATAGCAGGGATCACTGCTTGGAGGTTCAGCTGCCATTCCTGCAGTACATCAAACAGGATTTTCGGATCGTGCCAATAGTACTCATCTCCCAGCGGAGTGACACCGCCTTTGACCTAGGAAACGCGATATCTGAAACCATAACCGAAAAAAGCGCCATGGATTCCACGCTGCTCATCGCGTCGTCCGACTTTACCCATTACGAGCCAAACAGCGAGGCGCACAGAAAGGATGGCGAGCTGATAAAGGCTATCCTTGCGCTTGACGTTAACAAATTTTATGCTATCCTTGAAAGGCTGGGCGTTTCCGCCTGTGGATACGGCGCCATAGCCACCATGATGGTTGCAGCAAAGAACCTCGGCGCCACCAGGGGCGAGCTCCTAAAGTATGCGACGAGCGGAGACGTCACCGGGGACACCAGCGCAGTAGTGGGATATTCGTCGATAGTGTTCGTATGAACAAGAGCAGGGCGTCTGCACCAGCTAAGGTGATCCTGTTTGGAGAGCACTTTGTAGTCTACGGAAATCCTGCCATACTCGCATCTATAAACAGGCGCCTAGTAGTTGATGCCCGCAAGATTGACGAGAACAGGATTCTGATCAAATCTAACATCGGGGTCGCCGGCGAATACAGCAGTTTGGGGTTCAAGGCGACTGAAGGTGGCATGGAAGCAAAGACAACTTTGGATCCTCTCTATTGCGCCGCCATGCAGGTACTTGTTGCAAGAAGCAAAAAGACAGGAATAAAGATTGCCATTTCTTCTGGCGTGCCGCCAGGCATTGGTCTCGGGTCTTCTGCCGCTGCATGTGTGTCCACCGTGGCCGCGGTGAATTCGCTCTTTCAGAAAAAGTACAGCAGGCAGAAGATATGCAAGCTGGCGATAGAGTCAGAGCGGCTTATCCACAAGAATTCTTCCGGGGCGGACTGCTACGTGAGCACGTTTGGCGGGCTGATGCACTACAGCAAGACTAAAGGCTTCAAGAAGATACAGGCAAAAGGCCGGCTTGCCCTTGTCATTGCAAGCACGGGGGTCAGGCATTCTACTGGTGACATAGTGGCAGGCGTCAAGAAGTTCAAGGATAGAAATGAATCTCTTTTTCAGAGCCTTGCCAAACAGGCCGCTGGCATTTGCGTGCAGGCACAAAGGGCAATAGCATCTGGCAGACACGATGAATTGGGTGCGCTCATGAATGAAAACCAGATGATCCTCCGCCAGATCGGAGTTTCGCACTATAAGGTTGACGACCTGTTAGACATCTGCAGCAAGGCTGGAGCGCTCGGAGCAAAGATAACAGGCGCCGGCGGCGGTGGCGCAGTTATCGCTCTTGCAGCGAGTAATCAGGACAGGGGCAAGATAGCGTCCCGCGCAGAGGGGGCAGGATACGAGTCCTTTGAAGTGGAAATAGACAGAAAAGGGCTGATAGTCTAGAGCCCCATCTTTTGCAGTATTTGCTTTGTCTTTGACTCCCCCTCTTTTATCAGGCTCTTTATCCCAGTAGGCGAAAAATCGATGTTCTCGTAGAGGTATGGGAACCGCTCTTCTCTTGTAATGTAGGCTATTTTCCGAATCTCTGCCCCATGCTCTTTGATTATCTTCTGGTATTTCTTGTGTATGCTTTCCAGCGTTTGCCTGTCTATCTTGGATACTTCAAGGTTGCTTTCAACTATTTCATAGAGTTCTTCGATGAACTGCAGGTAGCGCGTTATCGTTTTTGACATCTTGATGTTATGCGCAGTTTTGTCGCTGAACATGATGTCTCGCGCCCGGTGGTAAACTTCTGGTAGGTTCTGCGGCAGTCTTTCGATCTTCTTTGGATAGTTTTCGACAATAAAAACTCGCTTGTGGGTAATCGGCGCGGCATCTATCGCTTCCCTCAGAGGCGTGTTGCTCAGCAGGCTTCCGTCCCACGCGTATACTCCCTTTTCAACCTCGACCCAAGGAAAGCCGTACAAGGGATACCCAGAAGTGCCAAGAAGGTGCTTGGCCGTTATCTGCTGGCGTGTGCTGTCAAATGTCAGCGGTTCCGCTGTTAGGACATTAACCGCAGTTATTATTAGGCGCGCGTTCGGGTTCCCTCCTGGCTTGAGCTTGGCATAGTCGACGTATTTTTCGAGAGTCGACGCGAGAGGCGAGTGATCGTAAATATAGGTCCACCTGTCTGGGCTGAAATACTGAGGATCGGTTGCCGCATATTCTGGCATCCACCTCGGCAGAAACATTATCTTGTTACCATACACTGCCGAGCTGAAGGACGACAGCATGTGCTTTAGCGATGTGCTTGCCTTCTGGTAGTATTGGCTGTAGTAGCTCCCGGATCCGTCGCCAGTGACCGGCTGCCAAGGGGGCTCCAGATCGATTGAACTTTCAGCAAGCTCCAGCCAGAATTGTTCCAGCGCAACTTCAGGGCGCTCGTTCTTGCTGCCGGCGATTATCGCGGCATTTACCCCGCCAATCGACGTGCCAGCTATAATGTCTACCTTGATGTTTCTCTCTGAAAAGGCTTTGAATACTCCGCAGCTAAAGGCCCCAAGTGAGCCTCCACCCTGCAGCACTAGGACGTTCTCCATGCCATGATCGTGGACCATAGTTGAATTAACCGCCTTTTGTAATTATGCGTTTTTGAGTGGCGCTGTGAGGTGCACAGGCTTGACCAGATCTGCAACGTCGATCCAGCATCTCGCTATTTTGTCCATAGAGTAGGTAAAGTTGAGCACAGCAATAGCCGATTCGGGGTTCTTCGAATCTGCGTTGTTCTTGATCGAGGTTATGATCTCGTTGAACCTGTTGTACGTTTTGACAACCACGTTCGACTCTACCCTATTCTTATTCACGAACGCGGCTACTGACTTTTCCTGCATCTTCTCAACAAGGGCACCAGCCTCCGCTATTTCATCAACGATCCTAATTCGTGAAAAATCCTGTATAGCAGCCGCAAGGTCGACGATGTAATCACCAGCGCTTTCCAGCAGATTGGCCGCGATCCTGTAGTCTAGAATGTCGATGTTGCTTAGGTTGAGCTTGCCTGCTAATTTCTGGTCCATCATGGCGCTGCGAATGAGCCTAACAAGCAAAAAGTACTGCCGGTCAACTTCGTCATCTCTACCGCTTATCACCCTGCGTATGCTGTTCTCCTTTGACCTGATCGCTTCAAGCAAGTCGCGGTACATTCCGGCAACTATTGCGCTCATGCGCCGTAGTATCTTTTCGGCGTCAAGCGTGTTTGCGTCGAGTAGGAATTGAGCTGAAATGTGGAAGCCGTCTTCGTCGACAATTTCAAGGCCGACGAGCTTGCGCATTGCTTTTTTGATCCTGTCGGCATCTTCAAATGAAATCTGCGAGCTGGCCTTGATGCGGATCATATCGTACCCGAGAAGGTATGCGCCATATACCTGATTGACAAGACTCTCCATCGATGCAGGCGAGTACGGAATGATCACTTCTTTTGCCTCCTCTGCCATATCTTCTGATGGAAAAATCGAGATTGAATTGTCACGGTTGATGTCGACCGGCACGATGTAGCCTTTCTTCAGGTTGTTGCTCTTTATCCACTGGCTTGGCAGCGATATCAAGATGCTGCTTCCTATCTTCTGAAGGCGTCTTGCGTATCTTGGCATGGATGTATAAACACATTTAAACTAATTAAACATTATTCTTATATTTCANNGACTGATTATCGGATCTCGATCAATGGGATACAGACCGAGAACGCAGAAGTGTCGGGGTGGGTAGTCGAGGAATACCTCAAACTTGCCAATCGACCGTATTTTGTGAATGTCGATCACGACATTGGAATTCCGGTGGGATTTGGACTCGGGTCGAGCGGGGCAGCCGCCCTCAGCTTGTCTTACGCGCTCAACGAAGCGCTAGACATCGGCCTGAGCAGGACCGAGGCGGCGCAGATCGCGCACCACGCCGAGATTGCCTGCAAGACCGGTCTTGGCACGGTGATAGCCGAGTTTGCCGGCGGCTTTGAGATCCGCACTGGCGCAGGAGCGCCGGGCATCGGGTCGGTCACCAAGATCGATCTCGAAAATTACAAGGCAGTAGTACTTTGCCTAGCGCCCATTTCAACCAAGTCATTTCTCACAAGCAGGATGGACGAGATAAACGGCCTCGGGGGCATAATGCTGAGCAAATTATCAGTGTCAAGAAGTGTGGATGACTTTCTTACAATGTCCCGAGAGTTTGCAGGCACACTCGGCCTGACTGAAGACAGATGCAAGGAGCCAATGGCGGCCCTCAAATCAAGAGGGATTGAGTCCAGCGTCGCGCTCCTTGGCCAGACGGTGTTCACTCTGGTACCGCGGGCAATGGCGAAGGAAGCAAGCGACGCCATCAAGGGCTTTGGCGGCACACTTCTCGTCTGCAACATCGACGGTAACGGGGCTAGAGTGCTCTAATAATTGCACGCAGACCGGATTTCGATACCGCCAGAACATCCGCGCGTCAAGTCTCTCTATACTCGCGAGATGCTGGTCGACGGCTACAAGCGTGGCTTGGTTGCAGCCGAGGGCCTCATCGCCCATGGAAGGGGCGAGGCCTACGACTACCTCATCGGCGAACGCACCACGAAAACGGCCCAGCGCGCAATCAAGGCGGCAGCAGGCATGCTTTTGCTCTCTAAGAGGCCGGTCATTTCCGTGAACGGCAACTCAGCCGTGCTCTGTCCGAGAACTTTGGTCGAACTTGCGAAGGTGACTGGCTCCGCGATCGAAGTCAACCTCTTTTACAGGACGGAAGACCGGGAGCAAGCGATCAAGGCCGAGCTTGAAACACACGGCGCAGACAATGTCCTCGGCGTTGGTTCAAGGGCGTCGGCGACGATCCCTGAGCTCCAGAGCGAACGCAGGCGAGTCGACCCGGAGGGCATCTACAGCGCAGACACGGTGTTTGTGCCGTTGGAGGATGGAGACAGGACGGAGGCCCTTGTCAAGATGGGCAAGAGGGTGGTTACAATAGATCTCAACCCAATGTCAAGGACTGCCAAGGCTGCACACATCACGATTGTTGACAATATCATAAGGGCCATGCCCGCCATCGTCGAAGCGGCGCATGAGATCAAGGGCAGCAGGTCGTTGAGGAAGATCGTCGATAGCTTTGACAACAAGAAGAACCTGCGCGAGTCTCTGAAAATCATTAGGAGAGGGATGTGATGCAGGCCAAGAAAAAAGTGAACGTAAATGACGTTATTGCAATGAAGGGGACAGAGAAAATTTCAGTCCTCACGGCGTACGACTATTCCACTTCGCTGATATGCGACAGAGCAGGAGTAGATATACTGCTCGTTGGCGACAGCGCGGGCATGGTGGTGCTCGGATATCAAAGCACGATGCCGGTTGGAATGCCGGAAATGGCGATGTTTTGCGGAGCGGTGGCAAGAGGAGCAAAGCGCGCCATGATAGTGGGCGACATGCCCTTTGGTTCATACCAGCCAAATACAAGCGTAGCAGTTGAAAACGCCGTGCAGCTGATCAAGGCCGGCTGCGACGCAGTGAAGCTGGAAGGGGGCTCTGAAATCATTGGCACGATAAAGGCGATAGTAGACGCAGGGATACCGGTGATGGGCCACATCGGGCTAAAGCCGCAGACGTCGTCGCTTTGGGAAGGTTACAAGCTGCAGGGCAGGACAACAGTGTCTGCGATGAAATTGGTAGACGACGCAAAGGCGCTGGAAAAGGCGCGTGTTTTCAGCATTGTGCTCGAGATGATTGCAAGCGAGGTCGCCGAAGCCATAACAAGGCGAGTGTCTGTGCCAACAATAGGCATAGGCTCAGGCGCCGGCTGCGACGGCCAGGTGTTGGTGCTCCATGACATGCTCGGCATATACGAGGACATCAGGCCAAAGTTCGTGAAAAGGTACGCCGAGCTTAGCAAGTCGATATTTGACGCCGTTTCAAGCTATGCCCGAGAAATCAAAACAGGCAAGTTCCCGGAAGAATCAAACACGTTCCACTTGGGGCCGGAAGAGCTTGATAAATTCAGGAAGGTGAAAAAGATATGAAAGCAAAGCGTGGAACCCACCCGTCAAAAGACATCGTCGGAAGTGATGGAAGCGAGCTTGACGGCAGGAAAATAGTGCTCTGCATCACGGGCAGCGTGGCTGCTTACCGCGCGATTGACCTTGCGCGATTGTTGATGCGCCACGGTGCAGACGTGCACGCAGTTATGACCGAGTCGACTGCAGCGACGCTCCTTCACCCTGAAATGATGAAGTGGGCCACGGGCAACGACGTCGTCACAAAGTTGACGGGCAACTTGGAGCACGTCATGCTTGCTGACTATGGCATGTCAGACTTGATTGTTGTTTACCCGTGCACAGCCAACACGCTTGGCAAGATGGCAGCGGGCATCGACGACACGCCTGTCACGTCAGTGCTCAGCGTCGCGCTTGGCAGCAAGATCCCAATAATAATCGCGCCTGCGATGCACGAGGCAATGTATGAAAACAGGTTCATACAAAGTAATGTTGAGAAGTTGAGAAGGCTGGTCGCGTTTGTCGAGCCCAGCATGGAAGAGGGCAAGGCGAAGGTAGCCGAGCCGCAGCAGGTGCTTCAGGCAGCTATTGCAGTATTGTCTCATGGGCCGCTGGCCGGCAAGCGAGTGCTCGTAACCGCGGGAAGCACAGTCGAGAACATCGACCCTATCAGGGTAGTGACAAACACAAGCTCGGGCAAAATGGGCATTGCAATTGCACAGGAGGCAGAGCGGATGGGCGCAAGAGTTACGCTGGTCTACGGGCACGGAAGCGAACCGGTAAACGGAAGAGCATTGCGTGTGAATACAAGNNAGAAAAAGATTGACACAAGGGCAGGCAAGCTAGAACTGTCGCTTGTTGCGACAAAGAAAATAATTGACGAAGTGAAAAAGAAGAGCAAGGACACCTTTCTGGTTGCGTTCAAGGCTGATTACAATGTCCCGGACTCTGTGCTGGTTGAAAGGGCGTACAAGAAGCTACAGGATTGCGACGCCGACATCGTGGTGGCAAACGACCTTGGTAGGAAAGGGTCAAAGGCCGGCTCTGACAGAAATGAGGTGTTTATCATTGATAAGAAGAGGAAGATCATCCACCTGCCCCTCGAGAGCAAGGTTGCGATAGCAATGAAGCTGCTAGAACTTGTGGCGGCATCTGCTAACAACAAGGGC
>DAOL01000024.1 GCA_002501845.1 Nitrososphaera sp. UBA217 | reverse complement strand
GTAGAAACAAAGAGGAGCGCCGGCACTTATCCTGCGTGCCTTGCATTGGCTGCAAACGCGCTTGGCATTCCTAAGAAAAGTGCGATTCGCATGATGCTTTACTCATACTGTGTCAGCGTCGCTGGAGCGGCAGTCCGGCTCGGCATCATTTCCCACATTGAAGGCCAAGGTCTCCTGACGCAGCTAGCGCGCGACGTTAATTCTGCAAAGGTGAGAAGGAACATTAGCGAGCTGTGGCAGCTGACGCCACTGGCAGAAATCATGCAGATGCAGCACGAGCGGGCCGACCTAAGAATGTTTATTACATAAACCGGTTCTGTGTTCAGCTATGGCTAGGCGAATCCCAAGGGTCGGAATAGGCGGACCAGTCGGCTCTGGCAAGACGCGGCTTATAGAACAAATAGTGCCCTTATTGAGCAAACAAGGGTACCGTTGCTGCATAATATCAAACGACGTGGTGTCAAAGGAGGACGCCGAGAGGATGCAGCGAACTCTGGCCACAGAAGCTAAACTCATGCCAGAAGACATGATAATTGGGATAGCCACCGGCGGCTGCCCTCATACCGCCGTACGCGAAGACCCGTCAATCAATCTGGCAGTGATAAACGAGATAGAACAAAAGGACCCGACGCTTGACCTGATAATGATAGAGAGCGGCGGTGACAACATAATGACTACCTTCAGTCCAGCGCTGGCAGACTATTTCATTTACATCGTGGACGTCGCAGGCGGTGACAAGTACCCGAGAAAGCGCGGCCTTGGGATAGAAAGCTGCGACCTGTTGNNTGGTGAGGATGGAACTTGCCCGAACTGCCGGCAAGACTGTCATTAGCAAGCTGCGGACAAGGGCTCCGCTTTTGGTCCAAAAGGCGTTGTATCCTGACAGCAACCTTCCTGGCATGGCTCACGCATACCTCATGTCATCGGCAGGTGGGATACTTCAGGGCGACAGGATGGAGATAGATATCATCGCTGGGAGCGGCACGTCGTCGCGCATAACAACCCAGGCGGCGACCAAAATATACAAGATGAACAAAGGTTATGCTGCACAAAATGTCACAATTTCTGCACATGACGCAAGCTATCTGGAGTTTATCCCATACCAGATAATACCCTTCAAGTCGTCAAGATTCTGCCAGCAGGTAGACATTCGAGTGGGACAAAATACAACTATGGTATATTCAGAGACAATATCTGCCGGCCGCACGGCATCAGGCGAAAATTTTGACTTTGACATTTTTTTTCTCAAAATGGCGGTGCGCAATTGCAAAGGAAATCTATTGTTTGCAGATGCGGCAAAGCTTGAGCCGGGCAGAGACGATCTTGCGGGACTGTTTGGCCGCAAGACCATATGGTCCATGATCTATGTCATCACCCCTGACTTTGAAGGCATCCACAAACTGATCAATGCTGCAATAGAGGAGGATCAGTCAATGCTGGCTGGATCCTCCATCTTGCCACATGACTGTGGCGTTGTAATAAGGATGCTTGATGATTCGATAGACAAAATCAGGCATTTGACTGATACGGTGGTCAATATTTTAAGGAACCATATACTGTTGGTTTCAACTGAAGCGCGGACCAATTCCTGATTGCACATTTTTATAACTGCTGATCGAACCTTAGCAGGTATTGGCTACTGACGGCCGGCTTTTTGGCGAGGGCGCAAGGCGAAGCAAGGGCGACCAAGCAAGGAGGTACAACCTGCTCGCAGCGAGGCTCATCGCGGAGCTCATCAAGAATTCACTTGGGCCGCGCGGCTTGGAAAAAATGTTTGTCGACATTATGGGCGAGGTTACAGTGACTAAGGACGGAGCCACGCTTTTGCGCAAGATCGATGTCGAGCACCCCGCAGCCAAAGTCATTATCGAAGCATCGAACGCGGTAGATAATGAAGTCGGTGACGGCACCACTTCGGTAGTGGTACTGACCGGCGCGCTCGTACAAAAAGCAGAAGAGCTGCTCGACATTGGGATCTCTCCCTCGACTATTTCGGAGGGCTACCTCAATGGTCTCAATATTGCGCTTAAAGCTCTCAACGACATTTCCAAAGAATATGACAATACTGACCGGCAGGTAATGGAGAGGCTTGTCCGCACTTGCATTCAATCAAAGGTGCTGGCATACGATGACAAAGTCGCGGGCTTTGTAGTAGACGCAGTATGCACCATTGCCAACTTTAGCAGCAATTCTATTGATACCGATGATATCAAGATCGAGGAAATAGAAGGCATGCTAGACACGCAGCTTGTGACGGGGATCGTGATCGACAAGACAATAGACAGCTCGGCAATGCCAAGAGCTGTAGAAAACGCCAAGATCATGCTCATAAATGACGAGCTGGAAAGCAAGAGGACTAGAGCTGACGCAGAAATCCGGATAACTTCGCCAGACCAGATCAAGTCATATGGCGAGGCCGAAGCACTCATGATAAAATCAAAGGTACGGCACATCATTGATTCTGGTGCAAACGTCATTTTCTCGCGAAAAGGGATCAATACACTTGGTCAGCACCTCCTCACAGGAGCGGGGATCATTTCGGTCCGGAGGGTAAAGGAAAATGATCTTCTCTGGCTTGCTAAAGCGACAGGAGCCACAATATCTGAAAAACTTGACCACGAGCACGATGATCATCACGAACACAGTCATCACCATCATTACGATCATCCCCATGATCACGACGATCATTATCATCATGGGGACATCGACATCAAGCTCGGACATGCCCAAAGGGTTTACGAAAAGCAGGTGGGCGACGACAAGATGGTATTTGTCGAAGGATGCAAGAACCCTAAGGCAGTCACACTCTTGCTTCGCGCAAATTCCAAAAAAATGCGTGACGAGTGCCATCGTTCCGCTATTGACGCAATTTCTGTACTGCGAGATTTCATTGTTAGGCCGTCGGTGATTGCCGGCGGCGGGGCGGCAGAGGCAGCCATTGCTCGGGTAGTGCGGGAAAAGGCACATCTTATCTCTGGACGCGAACAAATAGTGGTTCAAAAATTTGCCGAAGCGCTTGAAGAAATCCCGTTGACGATAGCAAGGAACGCCGGGATGGATGTTATAGATACACTTGCACAATTGCGGTCGCAGCATTCTAACGGCAAGGCCAGCTCGCACGGCGTGGATGCCATGGAAAGAAAAGTGCAAGAAATGCTTCCCGCAGTAATCGACCCCTCAGTGGTTAAGGAACAAGTGATCAAGACTGCAGTCGAAGTCACAAACCTGCTGGTCAGGGTAGACGACGTGCTGATGGCCAAACCCGCGATGTATACTCATTCGCACGCAGACGGCATCCAGCACTCACATGCCGGCGGCGACAAAAAGCACCGACACGACCACTTTGACAGGCTGGGCAAGCAGCAGCGCCCTACGCACCACTACTACTAGAGAAATACTTGTTTTACAATTCCTAGCTCATAAATGAGCCCGGCACCGATTACAAGCGTAACGACTGCCGCAACATTTCTTAGCACAAGGTTAAGCTTGAGATGTCTTGCCTTGGAAAACGGGAGGCCGATTAGCGTGCTCATTGCAGCCATGCTGGCAACAGAGCCGGCACCAAAGATCGCGATATATGCCAGCCCAAGCGGGACAGAGTTGATAGTCGAAAGAACCAGTATCATCAGCGCCCCACTTCCAGCCATACCGTGGACCATGCCAACTGCTAGGGACTTGTGAGCATGCCTGTGATCATGATGGTCATGCTCATGTGAGTGCACAACTCCAGTGTCTTCGTGGACATGCAGGTGTTCATGCGTGTGGCGGCTAAAGATTCCGCGCACGAATTTGCCTATGTTAAAGCCAGTAAGCGTCGTAGCACCAAGGAACACAAGCATTATCCCGACTCCAAATTCCAAAGTGCTGCTTACCTTCTGCGGTATGCTGACTGCCAGAAGGAGCACAACAAGCCCGGCTGCAAACAGCGACGCAGTGTGGCCAAGACCCCAGAGGGCGCCAAGGAGAGGAGCATGCCGGAGTTTTTTGTGACGTTGGCTTGCCGCCATTATCGTAGATACGGCAGCAATGTGATCAGCTTCCAACGAATGGCGTAATCCAGTGATCAGGCCGAGAAGTAAAAGTCCCGCCGGCGCCACTGTGCTGATGTTGCCTTCTAACGGGGCAAACACCGCTTCTACAAAGTGGTTGAATAATTCTGCTATCAATCACTTTCCCTCGTAATGTTCTGCCATCACGTAGTTGCTCGTCGAGATTGGGTTTTTGATTGTAACCTTTCTAACTCCATTATCTAACGTTGCTTCAAATGTGATGGTTTGCAGGGTCTCTGGCACGCCTATCATCACATTGTCTGCGGACAGGATTTCTGACGTCCCCTTTCGGATGTCAGTGTCTTTTTTGCCGGCGCGGATCGATTTTACTACATAAGCGCAGTATGTCATCAAAGCTTCGTTTGCATTTATCTTCATTTTCTGTTGGATCTTTTCTTCGATTATGGCGGCGGAACTAAAGAAAACCTGCTCGTCATAGTCAAAGACCGTTGTAAAGGACGGCACGTCGGGCTCACCTCTGATAGTTACCTTGAGTAGGNNGGGTGGCCTTCCGTCTGCCCTTTCTTTGTGAGTGAAAGCCCGGCCAAGAGCTCGACTATCAGCCTGTTTGCAAGCCCTGACGTGATGCCTCCGTTGTACGAGTTGACGTCGCTTACGTCATAGTTCGGCGCGACTTCAACAAGGTCAAACGCAAACTTGTCCGGGTCAAACGAGGTTGATAGCAATCGCATGAGCCTCATGCCTTCTCTCGAAGTCAAGCCATTTGGCTCCGGCTCGCCAGTTCCGGGCGCATAGGCAGGGTCAAAAGTGTCGATATCCCAGCTGATGTAGACACCGTCGACATTGTCGTTAGCTCTATCAGCGGCTTCCTTTGCAATCTGGTCGACGCCAAGCTCTTCTACGTCGAGCATCGTGAACCACTGAAAGTCCTGGTCTGCCATCCACTTGTAAAGGTCGGGGCCGGGCCAATAGCCGCGTGGTCCAATCAGGGTATAGTTCTTGCCCTTGAGGCAGCCAAGCTCCATTATTCTGCGTATGTGGGCGCCATGATCGTACTTGAAGCCACAGAGGCCTTGTGGCGCACAATCGGCATGGGTGTCGATGTGGATCATGCCGATGTTCTTGTATTTCTTGGCGAAAGCTCGAACGTTCGCAAATGTGATAGAGTGATCTCCTCCAAGCATTACAGGAATGCCGTCGATGTCGAGCACTTCTTTCACCTTGTCAGTCATCCTCCTGTGCGACTCGACAACGTCGCCCGGAGAAACAACAACATCGCCATAGTCAACTGTGCGAAACACTCCGAATGGGTCGACGCCTGTCTCGATGTTAAAGTGCTCGTAAGGCGGCGAGGGCACGGTCGAAGCGGCACGAATGGCTCTTGGCCCATAGCGCGCGCCGGGGCGAATGGTCGTGCCAAAGTCAAACGGCTCACCGATTACGGCAACATCAGGTTTGACTTTTTTCAGTTCTGCGTTACTCTTTAACCAAGGCAGTTTCAGAAACGTCGGTATGCCAACAAAGATAGGCTCGTCGTTTCCCTTGTACGAATCACCGTAAAATTCCATCCCCATTCGAGGTCGAGATAGGTAATTACTAAGTATTTTTTAAATATTGCTAAGTAAACTACGTCTTGATTTCCGTTCGGCTGCCGAACAATTCCTTGCGTAGGACGAGAAAAACGTAATCTACGTTTTTCTTTCTGAAACAAGGGCTGCATATATGAATGGCAAAAGTGTTGTCGCTTCGCCGTGGATGGTCGTCTGCCGAGCCTTCGCTGTCACCTTGCCCCACGATATGGCTTCCGCGACTAGCGCGCCGCTCAGGCTCCCGTCCCACTCTGACGCAGTGGTTATGTATACGGCATAGTCAAGACCACCCCGGAACTGGTTCCACCAAAGCGTGTGGTGTTTTGAAATGCCTCCTCCAATCATGAATGCGCCAGACTTTTCGGCTTCAAATACGAGATCCGACAGGGTGCTTTCGTCCTTCAAAATGTCAATCTTGAAGTCCTTGTGTTGCTGATAAAAGAACCATACCTGGCTTCCTACTGCGCCGTCAACTATTCCTGGCACAATGACTGGGATCTTGTTCTTGTGAGCCCAGAAGAGAAATGACGATTTGTCAAGCGTGCCGCCGATGTAATCGGTTATCTCGTACGTTCCGACATTGCGCTTGCCTTGGTTGTAAATATCCTGCAGGCACTTTTGCACCTTTTCTTCAATGAGTGGGCCGTAGTTGTCCATGGGCACGAGGACGTTGCCAAGTCGATGAATGTTCTTGTTCAAGAGCATTCTGTCGTCCATGCGAAAGTCGCCGGCGTAGTANNTTTTCATTTTGCGGGCCATGTTGGGGCATATTGATGCTGCAGTATAAAATGTATTGCTAAATGCGGAACATTATGTCCAAGGCGAGAATGACGGTTCCGATCGCGACTGTTATTATCATGAACGGAAAGCCCACTTTGAACCACCTGTTAAAACTAATAGGATGGCCCTGTTTTTCGCTCATGCCTGCAGCTACTATCCCTGCGCTTGATCCGATCAGCGTGCCATTGCCGCCGAGGTTTGCCCCAAGCGACAGCGCCCACCACAGCGGGCTTATGTGGAAATCTCCAAACGTAGATGCCAGCTCTGAGCTTCCGCTGAGGGTATGAACGAGTGGTATCATTGTGGCAGTAAATGGGATGTTGTCGACGAATGCACTGGCAATCGCAGACAGCCAGATTATCATTAGAAATGCAAGCCATGGGTTCCCTCCAGTAGCTGCAAGTGCAGCNNGACGACAGCAAATCTATCATGCCGGCGTGCTCGGCGGTCCCGACGATTATGAAGAGGCCGGCGAAAAATATTAGGGTCGGCCAGTCTACTTCGCGGAACACCTTTTCAGGACTTGCTCTAGTAACGGCAAGCAGGATCCCTGCCCCTCCAAGCGCAATGATCGACGGTTCAATGTTGAGCGAGCCGTGAACGACAAACAGTGCAATGACCCCAAAAAGAACTGCCAGCGACTTTTTCAGTATTCCTTTCTTCTTCAGGTAGAGGCGTTCGTCCTCTTTCATCAATTGCTCCAGATTCTGGGCCTGAGCCGCAAGATCTTTGCGGAACATGAATTTTAGCAAGAACAGCGACGCAGCAAACGAGATCGCTATTGTTGGTCCCATGTGGATTATAAATGCGTTAAAATCAATATTGGCGGCCGATCCTATCATTATGTTTGGCGGATCGCCTATCAGCGTTGCAGTTCCTCCAACGTTTGACGCCAATGCCTGAGCGAGGATAAACGGCATTGGCGATAACTTGAAAACCCTGAACACGGCTACCGTGACTGGGATCATCAGAAGGATGGTCGTGACATTATCAATGAACATTGATGTCACTGCCGTGAAGGTGCACAGAATTACCATCAGCTTCCACAGGTTGCCCTTGCTGGCCTTGCTTGCCTTGATGCCGACCCACTGGAAGATCCCGGACTCTGCAAGAATGGCCACTATTATCATCATGCCAAGCAAAAGGCCGATAGTGTTGTAGTCGATGGCACCGACGATGAACTCAAAACTTTTTTCTGCCCGCAGTATTCCAAAACCAAGGGCCGCAATGATTATCGCTATTGCGCCTATCAGCGCGATTGTACTTCTGTGGAGAAACTCAAATGACAGAACAACATAGACGGATACCAGAATAAGCGCCGAAACTAGGATCATGGGGTGAACGTCTTTGCCAAGCGCCGACGGAACGGTGAATATCAACACAGCAAAAGCTGCAATCAGGCATATGCCAATTGCAATTTTTTTCGGGGCAGTTTTTGGCTGCGCGGCAACTTCCAAAACCTACGTAATTATTAAACCGTCGTATAAATATAGTTCGGGCTCATTGAAGGTGCTTTGCAATGATGCTTCTGACATAGTGTGTGACTTCAAGGCCACTCTGGCCCGCCTTTTCGTTGAGACGCTCCCACATTTTCCTGTCCGACTTTTTGCGCGGGTCAAACACAAGGCGCACAGTCAAGAGTCCCTTTGGCGCTCCTCGTTTCACTCCGACTCCGACCATTTCTTCCGCCAGCCTGGACTGTGCGACGGCTTCCATGAGCTTGTCGTGGATCTCGGGTCTCCTTGCGATCCTTATGGCTTCGTAAGAAGTGATCTTGCCCTTTTCCATTTGCTCCTGCAGAACCTGCGGCATCCTCAGTATGCTGAGCCATTCGCTGATGGTGCTCTTTGGCAGCCCGTACTTTGCCGACGTGCCGGTTATGCCACCGCCTGTTGAGTCTACTAGCTTTTTCACCATACGTGCTTTTTCAAGCGGCGACAAGTCCTTGCGAACCAAGTTTTCAAACAATGACGCGGCCTCTGCCTCGGCCCCCTCAAGCTCGGTGATGACAGCCGGTACTTCCCTGACCCCCTTGGCGCTGAGCGCGAAAAACCTCCTGCGGCCGATGAGCAGCTTGTAGCGCCTGCTTTCGTCGTCAAATCGAACAACTACAGGCTGGAGCAAATCAAATTTGGATAGGTGTTCCTTCATAAGTTCGTCGTTGTTATCTTTGCCAAAAGCCTGATCCTTCCGGACGTTTTCCTCTGCAACATCGATCAGCTCCACTGGTATGTTCTTGACTTTCATCGCCAGCTAATTACTAATAATGATGTTTATAAATATAGATAATGTTAGGAAATTTTCCTTTTCGCCACTACGAAAGTAATATACGTATCATTTTCTCGTATTCTCATGCGTAGTTTACATTTTTTACCCCAAACCTTATATCATTTTAGTCAACCTTCCAGAAGGAGTGAAAAATAACGTGAGTGAAGTGNNGTATTTATGATTTTGGCAATGCTTATATATTTACTATATATTCGAGAGCCTATGGCGGGGATAGAATATAGCATAGCTATAATCGGTTTCCTCATACTTTCCATTGTCGTTGGTACGCTGACCTCAAGGCTTGTCAAAAAGAGCAGCAAAAGGTACATGATCGCAGGCAAGAGCCTTCCACTCTTCTTCGTCGGGACGATGCTCGCAGCGCAATCGATAGACGGCAACTCTTCACTTGGGAATGCTTCGTTAGTTTATTCGTACGGATTCTGGTCCGGAGCCTCGATTCCAATTGGGCTCGCAATATGCCTTTTCCTGACCGGCGCGTTTTACGGAAAGAAGCTCAACAAAATGTCGATGCTGACCCTGCCGGACTTTTACTACAGGAGATTTGGAAAAGGTCCGGAGGTTATATCAAGCGTACTGCTGATGGTGAGTTTTACGATCCTAGTCGCTGGCAACTTCGCAGCGACAGGCTTTATTCTGAAAACTGTTCTTGGGATAGATTTTCTGTGGGCTGTACTCATTGGCGCTATAATCGTGTTGGTTTATACATTCGCAGGGGGCCTGTTCTCTTCGGCATACACCGACATTTTCCAGATATACCTTGCCATCATTGCGTTCTGGGCAGCGTTCCTGTTCTTTTACGGAGGGTACTCTGGCGTCGACTTTTCCACAATCATTGGAGCTACGCCGCCAAGCTATCTCGATCTCTCTGGGCTGACAGACCCTGCTAACGGAGCATACCTCAACTGGGCAGGCATTGCAGCGCTCGGGTTTGGAGACATTGTAGCACTGGACTTTATGGAGAGGGTATTTGCTGCAAAAGATCCCAAGACAGCGCAGCGGGGCGCGTACTGGGGCGGCGGGTTGACGCTGCTCACGGTGATTCCGACAAGCATGCTAGGGATCGTGGCACTCTTCTTCCTGCCTAACATAACCGACCCATTCCTTTCATATCCAGAGCTTGCGCTGAATCACATGCCATTTGCAATCGGGGCCGCGCTCTTGATGGGCGTCCTCGGCGCGTCGATGTCTACTGCAAACGGTGGTTTGCTTGCAATATCCAGCGTCATCTCAAGGAACCTGATACAGCGCGACATCCTGCGCGGATGGAAGAAGAAACCAGGCATGGAGGACAAAAAACTGCTAATGACCACCAGAATATTCACTATACCAATGATGATCGCCGCGTTCATATTGGCATACATGCTGCCGAAACCCGGTATCTACCTGATAGTTGCGTTTGACATTGTGTTTGCTGGTGCTCTTGCCCCACTCACACTTGGGCTGTTCTGGAGGAAGGCCAACATGCCTGCCGCCCTCGCGTCACTCATAGCAGGAACCGTTATTAGGATTGTGCTTTACTTTACAATCCCTCCAGAATTCGCGGGTTTGGATACAATGATACCTCCGCCCATATCATTTGCCCTCTTTATCGTAGTCGCACTGGCCACGCAAAAGAAGTACCCCGGAGAACAGAGGCATGGAGTTGTGGACTATGTTCCGCCGGAGGAAGATGTCATTAGAGGAGAGGACCTGAAGGGATTCGTCACGCCTACCGGGGGCAAGTTTGCATAGGGCTGAAAGACTAATTAACTGTTCACAAGTTCTCTTTTCCTGTGCCTAGCCAAGGGTACGCGACGATAGGGCTAAAACCGGCGATTCTGTCCCGGCTGCAAAAGGACACTGACGAGTTTTATCCCGGCATGTTTCTACCAAGCGCGCTAATCATAATGATGAACGAGGTCAAGCGCGGCTTTTATTCAGTAGAAATGAACAACATAAGGGCAGACTTTACCGGGCGATATACTTCGCTTACCATACGTTCAGACGTAAAGACATGGGTTGAAGAAAATTACGAAAAGCTGGAGGACGATTATGTCAGAAAGTACAAGGCCAACAGCTTCACCCTGTTTGCCGGCGTCTTTATGCTCAACATGTTCGAGTCAAAGGCAGCTGCGCAGAATAATGTTGTCAGGATCAAAGAGGCCGACTTTCGCTGGCTTGTTAAAGAGTACGAGAATAGAAAGCAGGAATACCGTGCAAAGCATGGTGTGCAAAGCTTCGAGCAGTTTGCCGACATATTCCTGAAAGAACTTTTGGAAAAGGTAAACACCGCGAAAAGGATTTTGACACTCTAGGGTGAGTCCCTAGGCATACCGACTAATTTTTTAAAAGATAAAAAGGATCTATCATTAGCTAGTGTTGCTTGACGCTGCAGGATAGCGTAATCTCCCTATTGAAAAGATCGCCTGCCGATCAATACGCGCTTTACCGGCGGGTGGGTGGTACCAGCATGTCGGAAATAACAAGAACAATTACCGAGCTGCAGCAAAAGAAAATCATCCATGTTGCTAGCTATCGAAAGAGCCAAAGGACTGGATTGGACATCCCCGTATATTCCCTGTCAGCCAACAGGCGCACCAAGCTTGATGTCCACAGCCTGCTTGCAGGCGTCACGTCGGAAAGGCTCATCGAGTACGACTTCCTCGCCCGGAACCTAGTATCTCCCCTCAAGAGGGCAAACATACTCGATGTCGGGACTGCAGGCTCTGCTCTTATACAGGCGATCAGGGAGTTTGGAAGCAGGTGGCAAGNNACATCAGCGACGAAAACGGGGACACAACTGCAATGTCGGAAATTTTCCGGTTGCTGAAAAAACATGGCAGCGCGATAATCACCGTGCCCTATGGCAAGGCTGGCAAGCCAGAGCACAGAGTCTACGACAGAAAGAACCTTGGCCGGCTTATCCGCTGTTTCTCGTTGGTAAAGAAAGAGTTTTATCACTACAGCGCCGGGAAATGGAAAAAGTGTAGCCAGGCAACTGCCGACAGCGCCAATTCGCAAGTTCCTCATCACTTCCGCAGCAACGCCTGCGCTTGCCTGCTACTGAAAAAGCAGTGAATATCTTAAAAGCAAGTGCAATTTTACAAAGAAGGTGGACAGCAGACATACATTCACGGGCAGGAAAATCGAGCCCCCAAAAGTCTCTGCAAACATGACCGTTCCAGACCTGATCAAGTTTTATGGCTCTACCGGCTTCAACGCGCGCCGGTTGGCTGAAGCAGCAGAAATACTGCGGGAGATGGTAGACACCAACTCGACAGTCTGCCTGACCCTTGCAGGCGCAATGACACCTATCGGGCTTGGCCGGACTATCTCCGCAATGATAGAGAAGGGCTTTATCGACTGGATCGTGGCAACCGGTGCCAATGTCTATCATGATCTGCATTTCGCTTACGACCTGCCTGTGAGGCAGGGCCACTTTGACGTTGATGACGATGTCCTGTATTCAAAACAGATCGTGAGGATTTATGACGTTTACATAAAGGAGATGGGGACGCTCCAGGCACAGGACCTCATTGTGCAAAAGGAGATCGGCAGGGCAAAGAAAGTGCCGCCAAATGCGTCCACGGCCGACATCGCCTACGCGCTTGGCAAGGCGGCAAAGGAAAATGCCCGGCACCCTGACAAGTCGTTTTTGGTCAAGGCGTACGAGCACGATGTGCCAGTCTATATGCCGGCCATTAGCGATTCATCGATAGGGCTCAACATGCTGCCGCTCTTGCTAGAAGGCAAAGGATTGTTCCCAAATGTCATACTTGATATCGCCGAGTCCGCTGCCATTCTGTGGAAGAGCAAACGGTCGGGTGGGCTCGAGCTTGGCGGCGGAGTACCTAAAAACTTTTTCCAGCAGACTGGACCTGCATTATATCAAATTCTGAGGATGAAGGAGGGCGGGCAGGACTATCTCATACAGTTGACAGACGCTCGGCCCGACACGGGCGGCCTGTCTGGCGCCACACTTCAGGAAGGCAAGAGCTGGGGCAAGATCAAGACCTCACACCGGGGCAACGTTATTGTATACGGCGATTCATCAGTGTATTTCCCTCTGCTCTGCTCCTATGCAATGTCAGTGTGCAAGCCAAGAAAACACAAGCGAATATACAAGAAAAAGGACTCATGGGTGCAGGAAATGAAAAAGATGTACTTCAAGAATACGAAATGATCAGACGAAACTTTCGACCCTGACTGTCCACTTGCTAGATTTTTTGATCATCTCTATTTGGCCGACGAGCTTGCCGTTTGAATACACCTTACCATACTCTGAAGAGCTTCCAAACATTGCTGACAGAAGTTCACGCTTTTCGTGGTAACCGGACTCGATCACCTTGGAGCGCATCTTGCTGCTCGCCTTCTTGAAGATGCTGCGCGCGACTGACCAGTCGCCGCTCCAAGCTATCATTTCAAAGTCTCCGAACTTTATCGTCTGCATAGTGTAGCCTGCTAGAAGCGCTTCAAACTTTTGATTGGCGTTTTTCGTTTGCGCGTTCATCCACTCGACNNCTTATTTGAAACCTTTTATCAAACGCCAGCCAATAGTACACATGGAGTCCGAGCCGAGGACTTTTTCTTGCCAGAAATGCGGCCGCACCTTCGTAGCTCGTCCTCCCTACGAAGGGTACGAGATTGCATTGGTCAAACCATGCCCGGTCAAAGATCACGACGCGCCCCAGCTGTACGAGTGCGAAAACTGCAAGCACAGAAACGTCCTGTACTGGTGCCAACGAGCACCAAAAAATAGAACACGACATGTAAATAGAAGCTCCAAGATCGTTTGAACAATGCGCATTTTTATCGCCGTCGACGTGTCGACAGGCGCATTGGCTAAATTGCAAAATGAAATAATGTCGGTCGCAGGGTGGAACCCGAAAGACATCAAGCCTGTCGAGCCCCAGAATTTTCATTTTACTCTGATTTTTCTTGGCGAAAAAAATGACAGTGATATCGATAACGTAAAAGCCGAGCTGGCACAAGTGCAGTTTGAGCNNGTCGTCTGGGTTGGCGTAGATCAGATAGGGGGCGAAAAGCTGATGGCGCTTGCAGATGACGTGGTGGCAAAAATGACCGAACTTGGATTTTCCGCGGACAAGCCGTTCTCGCCTCACATGACTATTCTCCGCGCAAGGCGCCGGCCGGTCAAGATAGGCGACGTTTCTGCAAAATACCAGGACAGGACGTTTGGCTCTGACGTGGTAGACAAGGTACACCTAAAAAAGAGCGACCTCACAGCAGCAGGCCCGGTCTACTCGAACATTTATACCGTAGAAGCCAAGAAATGAACGATTATGTCCAGCGTCAGCGCCGTAGTCGCAAAAGTACTCCCTCTGTGCGAGCCTTCGCCTAGCGAAGAGAAGAGTATAACTGCGGTCGCGCATGAGACAAAGGCGCTTGTAGACCGGCATGTTGCCTCCATGGCCGATGTTGTTGATGTAATATTTGGCGGCTCGTTCGCAAAAGGTACCTGGCTCCGTGGCGACGCAGACATTGACATCTTTTTCAAAGTCAAGCCTTCAGTTGCAC
>DAOL01000020.1:21918-22904 GCA_002501845.1 Nitrososphaera sp. UBA217 | reverse complement strand
GTTTCTAATGCCATAATCAGATTGTTTATCCATGAAAGTTTTGGTGAATTTGTAAATGCACTCATCGTTGCCAATCCTCTTATTTTGCCATCTGCGCCGACTTTCCCCTTTTCGTGCGCCCACCACATGACTTGATCACCTTCTGCTGTTATCAGGTTACCATGAAAACTACCGTCAACGACGCCATGTGGATACTGCACCATCACGCCCGATCCCATTTCTTTGCCGCTTGGGAATTTTCCGAATCCCTTGAGATCAATTGTAGCGCTTACTTCTATCGTCGTTCCTTCGATTGGATGTACTTTCGTTACTTTGAATCCTACAACTTGCCCTTTTTCTTCAAAGAGTTTTTCACCTAATGCCATGATTTGGACAACCTAGCCTGAACTGATAAGGATTATGGTGAGATCAAGTCCACCCTATTGCCCTGACTGTTCTCTTAACTGGTTGGCTAGAGTCACAGTGTCAAGGTTGTCAAGCCGATCCAGCTCTTCACAGGAAAATCCCCTCTCCAGCAAATACCTCATTGCATAGCAAAATTCCCTGACATTGACTGCGGAAGATTTGATGCTTGACATGCGTGCTCTTCCTTTCTCTCACGTAGCTATATTCCCATGTATGTAATAAAAAATTATGAACGTGATGCATCCTGTTGTAAAAAATAGGACAGCGTTATGTCGTTAAGCGTTTCAATGTAGCAGCCGACGTAGAGTTGCACCAAATCAATTCAGAGGACAGGTGGCAAATAAAGAAGGAGGGTGATGCAGAATCAAAAAAGAGAAAAGAGGAAGATCTGATTCCATCTAACTTGCCCTAATTATTGAGCAGATAAGCGCTGCCCGATCATTCACCGTCGGGAGCATATTATAGAGCGAAATTTTTCCTGATGACATTCATAATCCTCTATTTAGCCAATCCAGATTTTTATGAAAAAACTAGGTTGAGCACTGATGAACTAGAAAAACGAATCCTTTCTAATCATTAGT
>DAOL01000020.1:0-21638 GCA_002501845.1 Nitrososphaera sp. UBA217 | reverse complement strand
GATAAGACTGCTGGAGATCCTGCCACTTTTCTAGTTTCAACCTGACCTTTTTCAGGCCGGCCTTGAGCTTCCTGCTGTCATTGGCAGACGCAAGCTTTGCCACTGCTGATGCTTCCTTAACATATTGCTCGATGTATTTCTTGACATATGGGTTTTCTTGAATAAGGGCCACAAGAAGATCAGGCTCATTAGTTAATATGCTCTCTGCGATGAGTGACTGGAGGCCAAAGGTTGTACCCGATACCTGCTTGAGCATTGAAATGTTGCTCGTCGACACGACCCTGGCAAATACAATGTTTGCGAAGTACGTCAATCCAAGGACGATTGCAATAGACTCGTCATGAACCTTTGCCGTTGGAAGCACTTTTACTTGAGCGTTTTCAAACATCTCGTGCACGATTTTTAGCTCTTTTTCTTCGTTCCTGACAGGCACCATCAGTATCTTGACCTGCATCTTCCCGCTAGCGCCCGGCCCAAACATCGGGTGAATGCAGAGCGGCCGCAGGTTGTCCGGCGCCTGCCTGAGCGTCCTGAACGTTCTGTGCTTTACTGACGATATTTCTGAAATGACCGCGCCATCCTTCATGCTTTTTGTGCATTCCCTAAGGACTCGCGGTGTCATACGCACAGGTACAGAGACAAGCACAAGATCGGCACCCTTGACGCAGTCACTTATGCTGTTTTCAATCCTGATGTTATCGAAAGGCCTGAGTATTTTTTTATTTACATCATACACAGACACACGCAGTCCACGCTGGACAAAATAATCGGTGAACCACGATCCCATCTTGCCGGCGGCTCCGATGATTGCTATTTCCTGCAATTTACGCCTGCTCCTTCATGACGGATGCCATTATAGTAAGCCCTTTTTCTAGTATTTTCTCCGGCTGACAAGCAGATATCCTGACAAACTGTCTATAATAGTCGCCAAAGCCGCTTCCTGGCGCTATAGCTACACCTTTCTCAAGCAGCTTCTCAACCAGCTCGATATCCTCTCCCCTTGGCAGCTCTGGGTACACGTACATCGCGCCCTCCGGCTCGACAAACCGGAGCGACATTTCTTTGAGCTTGCCACAAACAAAGTCAAGCCTCTTTTTCATCATCCTGACGTTTTCTGACGGGTATTCGCTCATGGCTGCTAGCGCGGCGCGCTGCATCGGCTCTGCAACGCTTGTTATCCCTATCGCCTGCACCGAGGCAATTTTGGCGATGATGTCGTTGTTTGCGACAGCATAGCCTACTCTGAATCCGGTCATGGCGTAGCGCTTTGAAAATGACGACACAAGAATGCTCTTGTCGTACCCGTATTCATGGATGCTGGCGAATTTCTTCAATGTGTAATCTGCATAAACTTCATCGCTCAGCAGGTAGAGGCCGTTGTCTTTGGCGACCGACACTATTCTTTCCAATCTCTTGCCATCAAGAATCTTGCCTGTCGGGTTGTTTGGATAGTTGAGCACTATCATTTTCGTGCTTGGGTTCATCATTTCTTCCAGCTGCTGTAGGTCCGGCGTCCACTTGTTTGCAAAGGTAGTCCGAAGGACTTTAGTCCTTGCCCCGATAAAGTCGGCGCATTGTTTGTACGCCGGCCAAGCAGGTTCTATAACTATCAGCTCCTGTCCTGCCTTTAGCAATGAAGTGATTGCACTGAAAACTGCGAAGCGGCCGCCCGGCGTCACCACCACCTCATCTTCAGACACACCTTCTTTCTCTGCAATTGCGTCGCGCAACTTTGGTATTCCGCGCGTGTCTGTGTAATGGTATTGTCTTAGTCTGAATGAATCTGCAAGTGATTCGCCGACTCTTGCAGGAGGCGGGTAGTCTGGCTCACCAATCTCCATGTGGATTATCCTTTTTCCTGACGCTTCGAGCTGCTTTGCCTTCATAAATATGCCAAGGTGTGTCTGCCTCTGTCCCTTCTGCAGGCGTTTTTGCACTTGCGCCTGCTCGGATTCCTCAAGCAGGACGTTGAGCAACTGCAATGCAAAGTCGCGGCCCATGCCGATTTCATCTGCGAGTGAAAGCACCCTGAGTCGTATCTCCTGCTCGACCTTCTCGTCTTTGACGTCTATGCCAAGGCTGCTTTTTATCTCTCCGATCTGCTTCGCGAGCTCCATCCGTCGGTGCACGTTACGTATTATTTGCGCCGTTATGTCACTGACCTGATGACGCAATGATTCCAGCTCGTCGTTCTTGCCCATCACCATCACCTGAGCACGGACGGAATGAGGCCTGCCATGATAGCATGGTCAGCAAGAACCATCGAGACGACGCACTCGACAACCGGAGGCGCCCTCGGAACGACGCATGGGTCGTGCCGGCCCGGCACTTCGAGACTCGCCTCCGATTTCCTCGAAATGTCAAGTGTTTTCTGCGTTTTTGCTATTGACGCTGCCGGCTTGAAGCCAATCCTGATGACAAGTGGCATACCGTTTGAAAGTCCGCCCAATATACCACCGGCGTTGTTGGTCTTTGTCACCACCTTGCCATTCTTCGTTGTATAGAGGTCGTTATTTTCAGAGCCGCGCCTTTTGCTGCCGGCAAAGCCAGAGCCAAACTCGACGGCTTTAACCGCAGGTATGCTAAAGAGAGCCTTCGAAAGATCTGACTCGAGCGACGCAAATATGGGTTCGCCAAGCCCAACAGGGAGGTTGGTGGTTGTGCATTCGATGACGCCACCAAGTGAGTCGCCATCCTGCCTTGCTTGCAGAATCATGTCCTTCATTTTTTCGGCGGCCGCCGGATCTGGGCATCTGATGTCATTGCTGTATCGAGTGGCAATGTTGGCTGGCGTTATGTTGCTAGCTATGACTGTGCCGATCTCTGTAGTGTATGCTACCGTCTCGATACCAAGCGTCTGCTTTAGCAGCTTGGCGGCAACGGCTCCGGCCATCACCAGCGTTGCAGTGAGCCTGCCGGAAAACCTGCCGCCTCCGCGGTAGTCCGCAAAACCACCATACTTTACCATCGCCGGATAGTCAGCATGGCTCGGGCGGGGGATGTTCTTTATGATTTCGTATGGTCGAGAATCAGAATCTTTGTTCCATATCAACATGCAGATGGGCGCACCTGTGGTGTGGGCGTTGAAAACGCCGGAAATAATATCTACTTTGTCTTCTTCTTTCCGCTGGGTTGTGACAACGGACTGGCCCGGTTTTCTTAGATCGAGCAGCCCCTGTATGTCAGACTCATTTAGAGGCAGGCCTGCGGGACATCCATCCACGACTATTCCGACGCACTTTCCGTGGCTTTCCCCAAAGCTCATGGCGACAAACCGCTCGCCTATAATGCTGCCACCCATCACTATTAGGTGCACTTGAGCCTGTTCTATATATTGTCTTTTTGTTATTCTCTGTCCGGGGCCGGAGAGATCCTAGCCCCAAGATCTTTCATGTCCTGAATGAAATTCGGGTACGAGACGTCCACCGACTCCGCACCGGCTACAACGGACTTTTCAGTCATCATTGACGCGATTGTGAATGCCATAAAAAGCCGGTGGTCGTTGTATGCCTCAAGTGACGCGTTTTTCATTGGCTTGAGCGGCGTTATCTTTAGTCCATCGTGGAATTCCTTGATACGCGCTCCAAACTTCACTAGCTCCGAAGCGATATTTGCAACCCTGTCTGTCTCTTTCATCCTTGCATGCGCGACGCCGGTTATCGTGACAGGTGTATTTGCTTTGAGTGCAAGTATTGAGACTACCGGCAAAAGATCCGGCGTGTCGCTTAGGTTAAAGTCGCCGCCTTCCAGTTCGTCAACTTTCTGGACCACCACTTCACCCTTCCTTTTATCGACTTTTATCGGGCAGCCCAGCTGCTTCAGAATGTCGACTATTTGCGAGTCGCCCTGTGGCAGCGCAAAGTTAAGACCACTCACTTTCAGCTTTTCGCCAACAAGTGCGCCGGCAGCAAGTATCAATGCAGCAGTTGAAAAGTCACTTGGAACATCGAATTTGGTAGCGCGGTATTTCGCGTTTTTGATCTGATATTCGAGCATGTCCGAGCTGTGATCTACTCTCACACCAAAGTGCTTCATTGTTGCAAGCGTGGCGCTAATGTACGGCTTGGACACAAGATTGCCCTTGATCCTCATCACGATTTCCGAGTCGGCGTAAATGCCGGCGATAAGCAATCCCGAAATGAACTGGCTTGAAATGCTGCCGTCGATCACCGTGGTGCCGCCCCTAATGCCTCCACCTTTTACCACTAGCGGAGCCGTTCCATTTCCTTTTGTAGAATATGCTTCAACCCCAAGCTGGGCAAGGGCGTCTAGTATAGGCTGCATTGGTCGCTTGCGGAGGCTCTCGTCGCCTGTCAACACTGTATATCCGGTTCTAACAAGGCCTGACATGGTAGTCATAATCCTTATCGTCGTGCCGGAATTCTCGGCGTTTATCACATTCTCAGGCGGGTCAAATACGTGCCTGCCCTTTACCTGCACTGTCGTGCCCTGGTGCCTTATCTCTACACCAAGGGCCTGGCAGCCGGCAAGAGTCGCCAGAGTGTCGCGGGCAAGCAGCGCATTTGTTATCGTCGACTGCCTTTCTGCAAGTGAAGCGATCGTTATTGCCCGATGGCTGTAGCTCTTGCTTGAAGGACACCTGACACTTCCGCCTATCTTGGACTTTCTTATCAGTATGCTAACCATTAAGGATCTCCACGCTTGCTCTCTGGTTATTAACCTTGGAAATTATAGTCCTCCCTTCGAACTTTGATAATGCAGACTGGATTTCGTCCACTTCGTCTTCATACGCCACTGCCGCGACTGATGGACCATTGCCGGAGATTCCTGCCGCCAGAGCTCCGTGCTCCAGTGTTGCCATTATGGGCGCGTATCTTGACGACAACGCAGCACAAGCAAGTACGCCGTTGAGCTTCATGGCCTTCCAGTATTCGCCGGCTTCAGCCAGCCTGAACGCGTCTGTGAAAAGGTCTGACAGAGTGCTCAGTCTGTGCACGTCACCTCTTGGAATATTGCGTGGTAGAAAGATGATTGAATGTAAGTTCTCAGGCGCAGGTTCTCTGCGAATGAGCTTCCTTGAATAGTTGTCAGTCACAGTAAAGCCGCCAAAATAGCAGGCAGTGGCGTCGTCGTATGCTCCAGTCATAGAGACCTTGGCGTCCAGAGATGCCCGAACTGCAGCATCAAGGACTGTATCCTCGTCTATGTCATCTCTTGCAAGGCGGCTGCACGCAAGCGCTACTGCGTTTGACACAGCGCTAGAGCTCTTCAGCCCGTAGCCGATCGGGATTTCGGACTTGACTCTTATCGTTATCAAGTTGTTTTCTATCATCTCTTTTGGCATCGTATTGCGCACAATGTTGTTGACAAGCCTATCTTCATTCCTGCCTGTGAGGAACCTGACGCCGCGGCCCCTGCCAAGCTCTGCCTCTGCAGTAACTCTGAGCGAAATGCCTAGCGACGAACCGTTGCCCGTAGCTATGGCGTTAACTATTGAAATTGCTCCGTGCATCGTCGCTCTTGTCTTTCTCATACCGGCTCCCCAGAGATCCCAAGAAGGTTCTTTTTCATGGCTTCTCTTGGAGCCGATAGGCCTGTCCATATCTCAAACGCCTTTGCACCCTGTTCGATCAGCATTTCGTAGCCGTATACAACGGTCGCCTGTGCATGTTTGGCGTTTTCGATCAGCTCCGTAACCACTGGCCGGTAGACGATTTCGTAGACGATGCTGCCTTTCCTTATATGTTTGTGATCGATAATGCTGGGCTCATTGTTCAGGCCAAGCGTTGTCGCATTTACTACTAGATCGCATTCAGGCGAAACATCTTGCACGTTTTCAAGCGGCAGCGTTTCGCATTTCAGACCAATGTCCGATCCGATCTTGACAAGCTCTTTTGCCTTTTCCATGTCGCGATTTGCAATTATCACATTGGCCATGCCACTTTCCTCTGAAAGTGCAGCTACCACTGCCCGTGCGGCTCCGCCGGCTCCAAGTAGCAGAACACGCATGCCATTAAAGTCCACGTGCCGCTCCCGCAGCGGCCCGATAAAACCGTCAATATCGGTATTGTATCCCTTCAATATCCCTTCAACGCTTTTGACGGTGTTGACTGCTCTCGTCTTTTTTGCAGACGCGTCCAGCTCGTCAAGGTACTTTATCACCTCAATCTTGTGGGGCACGGTCACGTTGAACCCTGAAATATTTATGCTGCGCAGCGACTCAATAGACTCTTTTAATTCGCCAGCAGGAACTCTGAACGCGATGTAAGTGCAGTTAAGGCGAAGCGCTGCAAATGCCGCGTTTTGCATCCCAGGCGAGAGAGAATGTTGAATCGGATCGCCTATGATACAGTACGTCTTGGTCGAGCCTTGCAATTTGCCTAGAAGCGAATATCCGCCAGTCTGTCATATATACCTGAAAGAAATTGAGCGTGAGACGGTACAAGGATGTGGCAACCAATCGTAATGGTCTGGTCTTCCAATGGGATATGACGTAAGGCATGCATTCTATAACCATTGTTGGCGGGGATTGGATAAGAGTTCAGGTGTGTTTGATAGCCTACATTTTCATGCTGCGGTAAAGCTTCCTCATCTGGTTCAATGTAAGCTGACCAGGCGCGACGGCCTTCTCAAGGCTTGCGTAAGTAAATGGTGCGTTTCCTATTACAGTGCACATTAACCTTGAGACCACGCCTGCTTCGCCCATTGCAAAAAAGATCGAGCTCAAGCCAGTGGTTGTTTCGTACATCTCCAGCAGCCGTAGCGAATCTTCGACGTTTCTCGCTGTAGTCACTATCTTGACATAGTTGCTATAGATTCTCATGTCTGAAAGTATGTCAGCTATCTTGTCGTTTGGCGGCGTATTTTGGAAGTCATGCCATGAAACAAGTACCGGCGTCTTTTGCCTATCAAGGAAGTCTGCCAGTTCGTCATTTTGCTGCAGGGTGTCAAGCTCGACGTCGAGCAGCATCGGCTTTTGCTCTGCAAGTTTATACAACCATTTCACGCGATCTTGTTCGCTTCCAGCAAATTTGCCACCTTGATCTTTTGATCGGAGCGTAAAGACTGCCTTGCTCTTTATGCCCTTTACCGAGTCGATCGACACCTGCAATTGTTCCGGCCTGAGGAAATCGAATCGGATCTCGACATAATCGGCTCCGAGCTCGAATGCTAGATGTGCCTGCCTAGTTATTGACTGGACATCCTCAGGCGTTATAGATACACAAATCTTGGCGGACAAACCAATGATGATGCCTTTTAAGTCAAATTAATTGTTTTAGCCTACGCCGGCAGGTGGCGAGCTGTTCTTGCCGTGTTCCATTCTCTTGTGCGCATCGAGAAGTTCGGCTGAGTCAAAGACTCTTCCGCAGAGGTTGCAGCGGTGTTGTTTTGGACCTTTCGAACCTGCAGCTGCGGTCGACATGGTTTTCTTTAGCAATTACACCTTATTAAGGGTGATTTGGCCGGCAAAGGCATTGACTGAGGTGCTCTTATCAAGGCCCATCATGCAGAGCATGCCCCGTATACCATTTGTCCACGAGTCCGTAGATGTGGACGAGTCGCCTTCTGATGAATAGCCGCCACATTTTGTGAACGCTGCATTCGCGCAGTTGTAGTCCGTGCACCTTGCCGCCCCAGAGACACCAATAGCCGCTGGGACTATGTATACTGGAATCACGTATGCAAACATGATTATGCCGAGTGAGATGGCAGTCATAGTGACTACTTTCTTTGTGTGTGGTTGCATCAGGTAAAAATTTCTCGAAAATGGCACTTAAACCAATGTGTGTCGGGGCAGCTTACATGATCTTACCTACAGATTATTAACCCCTTTAGTATTCAGCATGCATCATGCTTTCTTTAGAGAAACACGTCGCGCGGCTTCAGTCACTTGGCTTTGACCAAGAGATGGCCAAGTTGTTTTCAAAAGAGTGGAGCGTACTTGCCGATGGAGGCTACGAGATGAATGCAATATATACGGGCGCAGATGGCTCTCCCCTCGAAGGCAGAAAGGCATGTGTCATTTGTTCAAAAAGTGATTTTATCCTGCACTGGAAAAATGTGATAACGCCAAGCCAAGACAGCGCTGCGATCTATTCGGTTTGCAATAACTGCGACGACCAATATGTCGAGACGGCCATCAGGCAGAAAGCGCTGGGCAGACTGCTAAAAGAGCGCAACACCCGTCCATCGTGATCAGCGCGGCGGCTTTTGGTGGAACACCTTGTCAGGCTTGAACTTCAGTATAACCCTCTTTTCTCCGGGGATGCGGCCTGATACTTGTCAACGCCCAAATACTTTTTCGTCATCTTGTCGATGTGTTCCTCGGCGCCGTTTGTCGCCTGCTCCACTACTCTGCCTCTGACAGTCACCATGTCGTACGGGTTGGTCTGATCGATTACTGAAACTGCAACGCGGGGGTCGCGTGAAATGTTCTTGTGCTTTAGCCTGCCCAGCGCAGTATTGATAATGATATGGTTGCATCGGCATCCACCCATGTCGGTGTGACCTGCGGCGACCCGTCAGGCATCAGTGTTGCCAGAAATCCAAAGTTCTTGGATCGGAAGAGCCTGCTTATTAGCTTTGACTGTAAAGTATCTTGGCTCATGCAATAATACTGTCAGCCTACAATAAAAACAGCTAGTGTTTCTGATGATGGGAGGGTATTTTTTTCCAGTTGGCGATGAGGGCCTCATTTCGTATATGAAGGGGCTCCTCTATTCTCGACTTGGCTAGGTTTACATAATCCTTTACCAACTCGATCCCGATATAGCGGCGCCCAAAGTGGTGCGCTACTTTTGTGGTTTGGCCGCTGCCGTTGAAGGGGTCAAGCATAACGTCATTTTCATATGAATATAATTTCATCAGACGGTACGGGATTTCTTCTGGATACGGGCAAGGGTGCTTGATGTAGCCTGGAGGAACAGGCGCGATGTGCCATACCGAGTTGGCAATTTCTTTTGTCCATTCTTCGTGCGTCGCAGGAAGCGCATTTTTTCTTTGTGTCCGGCCACTGTTGACGTCGCCTTTGCGCAGTATCAGGATGAATTCATGCATGATGTTTGCTCGGTAATACTTCGGGTAAGGATTGATCACAAACGACCCATAGCGGTTCGTGCCGCCTGTCACCTTGTGCCAGATTATCTCTTCATGAAGCTGCCACTTGCCAAACGGCACCACCAGCCTTGACAGCAGCATGTGCGGCAGTGGAAGTATCGTGCCGTTGACGACTTCGTTGGCTATTACTATGCAACAGTAGCCGCCCTCCTTTGTCACGCGATAGACCTTGTCGCCGAAAATGTCGACCATATCGGTCAGGTAGTCGTTGATGTCAAGATTCAGCTTGCCTCTATAGTTCCCCCCGCTGCCAGACGCATGCATATCATAGTCTATAGCGTTCCGATATGGTGGCGAAGTTATCGTCAGCTGAACAGAGTTCGCAGGTAGCTTTTGAAGCACGTCCTTGCAGTTTCCAGCGAGTATCTGGTTCACAATTTGTTCCTGTGCAAACATTACTGGATGTCGGCTTGCTTGTCTTGTTCGCCCATATCCGGCTTACTTTAAAGTAGTAAACAACAGACTAAAAAGACACTACATCACCAGCTCGCTTTTCCGAGCTAAATCGTGGTGCTTGCAAAATCAGCATTTGGCAACAGGACAAGCATGTCACTTCTCTTACATAGTAGTGATTAAATGCGCATGCTGGTTGACGTACACCTCTTGTCTACTGCAATGTCTGAGAAGACCTGCTTCATATGCAAGGGTTTCAAGGTCTCTACTGGAAGCATGGCAGAGTTTAACGGTCGGCCATGCTGCCCGACATGCCTAAACCGGATATTCGTGGCGTTTGCCAGAGAAGACTAACTATTTTTCTACGATATATTCGTCCACTTCCATACCAAAGTGCCGGCCTGAAGCGCGCTTGGCGTATCCCAGCACCTTGTCTCCAACCTTGACCTCCGTCACTGACAAGAGGTTACCGTCCTTGTTTATCAGTCTTATAGTCTCAGCGTTCTGCAGGATAACAGTGCCTGTCTCGCCGTCGATCTCGGCGCGTATCATCCTCAAGGGGCGCGTCTCTATTTTGGACCTGCCTACAACTGCCCTCCTCGCCGCACCCTCCTTGTTCACGACCCAAACCTCACTTCCAGATTCAATCTCGGAAAGATAGCGGGTCTTGCCGTCCGGCGCTATCGTATAACAATACACCGCACCGGCGTTCACCCGAAACGGTCGGGGCGACGTAAACGATGAACCGACCGACTCGTTATGCACTAAGAGCATAAAGTTCGATCTACTCCCAACCAGCATGCCCTCCCCCATCTCCATCATTGATGCCGTGTCTACGCAGACACGTTCGCCAGTGCCGACGTCTTTGATCTCTACTATCTTCGCCGGCTTTATGGGGAACCTTGCCGTCGCCAGTTGTTGCATGACCCTGTCAACTTCCTGTTCGGTATCTGCCGACAGTATCACGGCGTCCACCCCAAGTTCGAGAACAGCAAACATTGTCGCGACTTCCCCTGAATTTTTTGCGGTTGTGAACACTTTAGTCTTTGATCTGTGCAGCTTGGCGATAATATTCTCGAGCGGGATTATCTTCCAATCGGCCGCGTCAACGATGACAAAATCTGCACCTGCCTGCGATACCCTTTCGATCTCGTCGATGTCGGCGCTGTTCAATACCTTCTTAAAGTAACCGAGGCTCTTGCCAGACGAACTAAGCGATTTTAACTGATCAATCGTCTTGCAAATGACCATATCGGCGTCTTCCGACTCGTAGATCGTACGAAAGTTACTGCCCGCAAGCTTGGGGTCGGCGTTGAGGATTGTGATATTTTTCTCTTTCAGCTTTAACATAAAGCCGGGCAGCGCCGATTTCGTTGCCGTCGGCCTGACTATCAGCTCTTTTGGTTTGGCGTCAGTCAAGTTCCTTCAGAGCCTCTCTAACGGGTCTATTGTCAATTATCACCTTGCGCAGTGCGCGCACCATCGCCGGCGGGTTCTTGTGCTGGAAGATGTTGCGGCCAAAAGTCACGCCTTTTGCGCCTGCCGCCATTGCGCCGGCGCACATTTCAAGAATTTCCTTGTCGGTATTGGCTTTGGGCCCTCCGGCGATCACTATTGGGACGGGACAGCTCTTCACCACCCTTTTGAACGAATCGACATCGCCAGTATACACTGCTTTTACGATGTCAGCGCCGGCCTCCGCTCCCACTCTTGCCGCGTGAGCAACGATTTCTGGGTCGTGGGGATTCTTGATGTTCTCTCCGCGTGGGTACATCATTGCAACAAGTGGAACGCTCCACTCGTCGCATTTGTCAGACACCATACCTAGTTTCTGCAGCATTTCCGGCTCTTCTTTTGCACCGATGTTGATGTGCAGCGACACCGCGTCGGCTCCGAGCCTGATCGCTCCTTCGACGCTCCCCATCAGCATCTTCCGATTCGGAGCAGGACCTAGCGATGTGCTTCCTGAGAAGTGCGCGATCAGACCGATGTCTGGCGATCTCGGCATGGTCTTGATTATTCCCTTGTTGACAAGCACGCATGTCAGCCCGGCAGAAGCGCATTGGTAGATCATGCCGTTAATGTCTTCTAGCCCCTTGATAGGACCGTTGCTGATGCCGTGATCCATGGGTATGCACAGCATCTTTCCGTCTTTCAATATCCTAGAAAGCCTGATGTCCCTGCCAAAGACCATATGTATCAAGACATTCTTGATGCCCTCCTTATAACTTATTTACTCCTATGAAATTGTGTGATGATTTCTGGGAGCCCCGACTCTCATGTTCAGCCTATGCAGGTCACATCTCGCTTGTCTGAGCTAATCTGCGAGGCGGTACTTAAGATTCTGTTTGATCTAAACTCCCGGCCACCTCAAGGCCACTATTATTGACATATTCTCCATCGTAGAAAATCACTGCCGGCTCGGTGATCATTTAAGCAGGTACATGTTGCTGGTCCGACAACGGCCGGGGCAACGGACGGGCAGCCGGTGAATGTCCAAACAGGGACATATCGATATTCTTATATTGACAACCGGATAACTAGGTGAACTGTCTTGTTGACAGAGCATGAGCGGAACCCGTTCTGTTACATCTGTAACCTATTTTTCACTCCGGAGTACATGCCGATCCACCTCAAGACAGATCACACCAAAGAGGAACTTGCCTCCCATCTCCTGCTGGCTTATTTCGACGAGTGGCTCGAGCAAGAAGAAGCGATCGAGGAAGCCGTAGAAGAGTCTCGGTAATACCATAACTTTTTTAGAAGTGCTTACGCCGTAACGACGTGGGCTACCAGTCAGACTCGTCGGAATTTGAGAAGATGTCTACAAAAAAGCTGGCGATACTCTTCGGCCTTGCCTTTTTTGGGGCGTTCATGGTTATACAGATGATACAGGGCTTTCCGCTTGTACAGCTCTTTACGAGGAAGACTGTAACTCAAGATGTGTTGGTTTCGCTAAAGCAAGGGGACGTGTGCGTGGTAGAGCCGCCGGACAGTCAGCCAAAGGAAATTCGGCAGTGCCTTTACAATGTTGGCGACATTCTTGTCGTAACATATTATGAAGGCTCGACGAAACTGGAGTCACACAGGCTCAAATAAGTCTATTGCATGATGTCCAGTACCACTTTGAGGTTTTGTTCTTTTCCCCTCTTCTCGTCGATTGGGGTCTCCATTATGACAGGCAAGCCCCGGATGGCTCGGTGGTTGAGAAATGCTGCCAAACCCTCTTTCCCTATGTATCCAAGGCCGATGTGCTCGTGCCTGTCCCCCTTTGATCCCAATGGCCGCTTTGAATCATTCAGATGCACGAACTTGAGCTCTTTGAGCCCGACGGTATTGTCAAAAGTTTCAAGCGTCTTGTCTACATCCGCCTTTGTTCTGAGATCGTAGCCGGAGGCAAACAGATGGCAAGTGTCGACACACACACCAAGTTCCTTCGGCTTGTCGAGCCTGTCGAGGATCATTCGCAGCTCTTCAAAATTGCCCCCTATGCTGTTCTTTTGTCCCGCGCTGTTCTCAAGCAGCACTACGGGTGAGCCCTCTGATTTGGTCTTAGCATTCTCGATCGCCTTCACCAGTTGGTCTATGCCACTTGCCTGCCCCTTGCCCATGTGGCTTCCAAGATGTATGACAAGGTACGGTATTCCAAGAGTGCTGCATCTCCGCATCTCCTCTGTCAACATTTCTACCGATTTCTTGTACAATTCGCCGTCTGGCCCGGACGGATTTGACAAGTAGGGCATGTGTACTATTACGGAATTTTTTTCTATGCCACTTGCCACTAACTTACTTTTGAACAGGTGTACGTCGTCTGGCGCAAGATGCTTGGCTACCCAGCCGTTTGGGTTTCTGCTAAATATCTGGAACGCGGTGCATCCTATCTTTTTTGCATTATCCACCGAATTTGAAATGCCGCCGGCGATAGAGACGTGGAACCCAACCTTGATACCCATGCTTGCTTCGCGTGCAAATGCGTACTTTAACTTATTGCAATGGCATTTTTATGGCAGTTCAGCTATGGATAGCTCGAACTTGTCGTCCATAAGGATGGGGACCGGCGACCTAGCAAAGTATCCCTTCTTGAACGAAGCGGGAGAATACCTGCGCGAGTCGGGCTTTGGCTGGGAGGAGCTTGAAAGACCTGACATGAAAGACGTTATTGACAGGGCTGCCGAACGCGTGGAGGTCGAAGTCAGCGGCAACATCTACGACAAGCTTGACAGGTACGAAATTGAAATCCTCACATTCTTGGTTTCGCTAATAATGGTTAAATCAATTGGCATGGAGTCGGTGCTAAGGAAGTTCACCTTGGCCGAGGCCCGGCGCGCCGAAAAGTTCCTTACGGAAGACCTTAAACGCCAGAACGAAATGCAAAAGCGATCACTTTTTGCCAAGATTTTCGACGACTTGTTCAAGTTGAAAATTGAGATTTCAGAGGATGGCCGGCTGCTTAAGGTTAAGGTTCCGGACTATCTCGCAAGGTCTTCTCACTTCCACGAACAGGAATGGAAGCTCATAAACAGGCTCGTTCACAATGGCTATGTTTACCTTGACGTCGACGAAACCGTCAGACTTGTCAGGAACGAGCTATCGGTGCTTATTTATGAAAAGATCAGGATGATGACGCTTCCTACCCTGCCTCAGGCAATCAAGGTAAAGGCAGACGACCTGCGATCGAAACTTGCGCCGCGCTATGAATACCGCGTCACTGCCGTCACCGAATACCCTCCGTGTGTCAAGCATGCCCTTGAAGTCATGGGCAGGGGAGAAAACCTTCCACATTCTGCGCGAGTTATGCTTGCCACTTACATGCTTGCAATTCGCAAGCCAGTAGACCAGATAGTAATGATGTATGAAAATGCCCCTGACTTTAACGAAAAAATAACGCGCTATCAGGTAGAACACCTTGCTGGCATGAAGGGGAGCCGGACAAAGTACTCTGTTCCCTCGTGCGACAAGCTCCGCAATGAGAACCTTTGCTTTGCTATTGCGGAATGCAATGGCATAATCAACCCAATTCAGTTTGGCAGGAAAAGGAAATGACACAAAGCGCGCTTGCCAAAACCATTAGTGCAGTCAGGAGTGCGTTCAGGGGATATTACTTCAAGCCTAACATGATTGAAACGCCTGACATGATAGAGCAGCGTGAGTTTGGCTACATGCAGTTTGCCCAAGTCGGCATGGTCAGGCATCTTTCTTTTAATAGCATGAAGGAACTGACTGCAACAATAATTAAGGAAGCCCCCGCCGACATTTATTGCTCAAACGCGTACTACCGCTTTCCAACATATCCGATGCAGGAAAAGCAGTGGCTTGGAGCCGACCTGATATTTGATATTGATGGTAAGGACCTCCACCTGCCATGCGTCTCTTCACATTCCTACTTTGTTTGTGCAAACTGCGGCCGCGCGTCGGCGTCCGCGCCTGACGAAAAGAAAGGATATCCTTGCCAGTTGTGCAGCGGCAAAGAGTTAGATAGCGTTTCGATACCATGCGCCAATTGTATCGATGGGTCAAAAAAAGAGGTCAAGCACCTTATCGAGTTTCTGACGGGCGACCTTGGCATGAAGCAAGGCGCCATCCAAGTCTATTTTTCCGGCAACAACGGCTTTCACGTCCACATAAGCGACGGTGCGTATGCTAGGCTTGACCCGCAAGCTCGCTCCGACCTTGTCGGCTACATCTCAGGCGCCGGCCTCATGGCAGAAAGTGTAGGTGTGAGAAAGCGCAATGCTGAAAACTTGTTTCTTATCAAGTTTCCCAAGAGTGGCCTTGCATACGGCTGGAGAGCAAGGGTTGCCGACAAACTAAAAATCAAGAGCTCGTCTATAATCAAGCTCAAGCACATTGTAGAGCAAAGGGGCGGCTACACTCCGTTCAAGGTCGATGTTGACAGGATGGCACGCGACATGGGTGTCAGGATAGACCCGCAGGTGACGACCGATGTCCACAGAGTTTTCAGGATGCCCGGCACGCTCAACAGTAAGAGCGGGCTCGTCAAAATGAAGTGTGGAGACCTTGATTCGTTCGACCCCCTTGTCGAGGCTTGTCTGCTGGGCGACAACAAGGTAAGTGTTAGAGTCAAGACGTCGGTCAAGTTGAAATTAAAGAACAAGTCATTCAACATTTCTAAAGAATCTGCAGAGCTTCCGGCATATGCAGCAGTTTATCTTATTTGCAAACGGCTTGCAGAAGCAAACTAATAAACACATTAAAGGGTCTTGTTGGATAAACAGTTCGTTTGTGGGACACGTACAATGAGGACAAGACGCCCCGCGCAGATATTGGCAGGGTAGTCCGAATCGCTGTATTTGCCGCGATTGGCGTTATCATATTTGGTATAGTAGGCAATCAATCAGTAAACCTCCTCTTGAACGTGGAAGAGTTTGGCGAGTTCTTTACAAAGCCGCTATATTATTCGACCCTTTCCGGTCTGATTCTAGCCGCCATTGTACTTGTGCGTGTGAATTTCAACGTGCGCTGCTCGCTAACGTGGTACGGCATCAAGATGCTGATAAACTTCCTCAAGCGCGGCGACTACGAGTCTCGGGGCAAGATGTCACGATACTCTGAATTTCAAATGGGCAAGATGAGCTTTGCACTCTGGCAGCTGACAAAGATGGCGCTCTTTGCGCCAATCTTTGGGAACATCATGTTCGGTATGGCTGCAGATTACGCTCTGCAGGGAAAAGACATGGGTCTCAACTCAATCGGCAACATATTTGCCATCCCATTTGCAGACATCCCGATGGACGGGAGCTATGCGCAGAAAAACGTGATTCCAATGTTCCCTGCGCTCACGCTTTTGATACCGCCGCTACTGGCGGCAGTTGGGCTGCGGATGCTCCTGTGCGTCGGCGTCTCTGGCGCTGTCAGCATTGTCTCTCAGTATGCAGTTGACTCGAAGGAGAGCAAGCCCAAGTTCCTCTCATATATCTCTACAATAGAGATCATTGGGGGTGCAGCAATATTCTGGATTGGGTTTAACATGTTCTTTTCCACCAACATCGACTATAACACAAGGTACGCGATCGTCGGCGCAATGACCCTTGGCGCCGCGTTCATCAGCTATGGATTTGTTGACAGGAGGCAAGCAAGGGTAATAATCTATCCAACAAAGAGGCATATGTATTCCCGACTCTTCACTGTGGCAGTAGTCTTGGGTCTTGCAGGTTCTATNNGGGCTTGACAAAATACGAGTTGTGAATTACGATGTTGCGCAGCCTTCAATATCATCTTCAGCCATCAAGTCGACAGTCGAACAGAACAGCGATGTATTGAACAACATCAGGCTGTGGGATGAAGCAAACGCCAAGACAAGGCTTGAACAGCAGCTCGGGCAGAGGAGCGACCTCAGCTTCTTTGATTTTGACATTCTCAGGTTTGATGGCTCCATGTACTGGACTGGCACCACCGTACCGGACATTCCAAAAAGCGTGGCGTCAAAGGACGCGTGGTTTAACCAGCATTTCATCTACACGCACTCTGACGTAGGCATGAAGATGCTCGAAGCAGATACTGGCAACATTGTCGACGAGAGCCAATTCTTTAACCAGCGACGGACGTATTATGGTGAAAGCGGCGACGGCGGAGTGTTTAGCACTTATTGGTCAGCATACCCGGTCGTCGGGACAAGAAGCGAAGAGGTTGGGGGAGTCTTTTACAACGGTACAGGTGGCGTAAATGTTTCTCCACCGCTAAGCTGGATGTTTGAACCAAACTTCATGATCTCTTATTCTAGCACGCCAGTACACGTCATGAGGTACAAGGACATCCACCACAGGATGGAATTATTGTACCCATATTTTGTATACGAGTTTTGTTTTGATTGCACGCCAAACTACCCTAAGCCCAAGGCTGTTGAAGCGATTCCGGTGACCGACGGCACTAATACCTATTGGCTGATGCCACTTGTCGCGGCGCTCAACACGTCAAATGTCCCATGGAGCTCAGCTACCTCCACGAGCTTCATGCTTCAGTTGGTTGGTTATTCTCTTATTGATGCCTACGAAGGCTCCGTTCAGATAATTGTGACAGGAGACGACTACTTTTCAATGATGTTCCTCGAGCAGTACAAAGACATTGGAGCTACTAGGGAAGTTCCTGGATGGTTGGCTGATCAGATAAGGTACCCAGAAGAGATGTTCATCTGGCAGATTTCTAAGTTCAATACGTATCATGTCACCGATCCAAAGGCATACATTGAAACGAAAGACTTTTACGCAGTCGCAGATGACTCTAAAGAGCTCGCACCTCACTATTCGTTTGCAAAACCCCCAGGATTTGAAAGCCCCGAGTTTGTGGGATTACAGACTCTAAAGCTGAAAGAGCCACAGTCTAACAGCCTAGTCGGATACATGACCGTCCAGAACGATCTAGAAAATCTTGGAAAGATGACATTTTATTCCATACCAACAAATTCGCCGGTAAAATTCATCAATCCTTCGAATGCAAAGGATACACTAACCGCGAGCACAGAATACAAGGAGGCCAAGAAGGCTCATTTTGGAGAGGTCGGCCTCTACAAAGTAGGCGACTATGAGGTCTATTTTGTTCCTGTTTTCGCCGACATTGGCGGCAAAGAAGCAGGCTTAGTAGGCGCGGTTGGCGCCGCTTCGGCTAGCGGTACGTACTATGTTGGCCTAGGCAACACTCCTGCACAGGCATTTGAGAATTATTTACAAAAACTGTCAGAAGTTGTGTCGACCGGCCAGCCCCCAAGTAGCAACCAGACGGCGCTTGAGAAGCAGAGCATGATACAGAACCTAGAAAAAGTATTCACCGACGCCGGGCTGACTATAATTAAGCCGACCACCATTTCTCCGCCAGTAGAGTTCATGGAAGCACAGGCAGCCTACAGGGGACAGTCTGACTTGCCTCAGGTAGAAGCAGTAATTCACGGTTTCATACAAGAATTTGCGCCGCAAGGGGGCCGCATATTTGAATGGCAAGACGGCGCAGCAGTCCACTTTGGCGTGCTGCGCGAAGTTGACGGCATTGTTGAAAGCCATTATATTTCAATAGAGGTAGGCTAGACTAATGCCAGTCCTCGTGGTAGACAACCTGTCACCGTTTACGCCGGATATACTGGAATGTCTTGGCCGGCTTGACCTCCCTTATGTATACAGGAAATTCTCGGAGGTGTCAGACCGTGATGTTGCAAGGTGCGACAAGGTGATGCTGTCGGGCAGGCGCAAGAACAGCAAGGAGATAAACGTGGTGAATTCAAAAGTAGTAAGGCTGTGTCACGACGATGGCAAGCCACTGCTTGGCATCTGTTACGGTGCGGAAATAATAGCGCTCACGTTTGGCGGATCNNGGGACGCAGTTCCACCCTGAAAAGAGCGGGAATGACGGACTAACGCTTTTGCAGAACTTTGCAACTAAGATATAAGAAGGATTTTATTTGCTTGAAAAACAGTCGGTACAGCCTTGGAATCGCAGCCGGAACATTTCCTCAACCTGCCGCTCGTGAGCAAGAGCGAAGAAAGTTCCAGCCTGCCGCTCGTGGTGAACGTTGTGGCAAAATACTGGGGAGAGGACATTGCACAGCAGGCAGCCGACGAAAGGCGCGCCGCGATGATTGATGGCATTGTGCATGCTGAAAGCCGCGGCTTTGCCTCATACATTTACAAGAGTTCAATAAAAGATCTGAAAAAGCGGATCGATCAGGGCATACCTCCCATTGTTATAATGCCCGGCGTACATGGGACTGTGCAGCATGCGATGGTCGTGTCAGGTTATAACAGCGAGGAGCGCAGGATGATTACCTACGTCCCAGAGCCTGACACTGTGGGCGCGATTCCTGAAGCAAAGTTTCAACAAGAATGGGAACAGGACGACATGACTGCAATAATCATAGTGCCTTCAGATATGAAGGAAGTGCTAAAGAGCGATAGCCTAAAGTTTGTGAAGTCGAACAGGGTCTGTTTTGAGGCAGAAGGGTTGCGGCAGCGAGGCAATGTAAATGATGCTATTGAAAAACTGCAAAATGCTGCAGAAATTGACTCGGATAATGCTCAGGCATGGTGCCTGCTTGCCGGCATGTACAATGAGACAAATTCCGGTAAGGCAGTGCCATGCTACGAAAGGGCGATCAAGCTGAACTCGAAATACTACCTTGCCTATCGTGGGCTTGGCAACTATTACCTGAAAAAGAAGGATTACTCGCTTTCAGAAGCATACTACAGCAAGGCGATAGACGTCAACTCCACGCGTTTTGGGCCTATCTACAAGAACCGCGCGATAGCAAGGATTCAGCTCGGCAGCAACCAAGGCGCGAAAGAGGACCTTGCCAGGTATTTGGAGCAGACGCCGGCGGCAGAAGACAAAGAAAATATCAAGGAAGCTATTACCCAGCTTTGACCTCAGAATAGATTTTTACTTCTTGCGGAACGATAAGACTCTTGTAGGATTAGCAAGCGTTAGACGAATTTTTTTAACTTCATTTTCTTTGCTTTGCTTAGCTTGCAAAATGCATGCATCCTTACTGCGTCGCAATCTTACTCCAGAATTTTCTGGTAGCAGTCGTTTTTATCTTACAATAAATTGCTTTTTTTGATTTTCATAGTTGCTGGCCTGTAAGCAGGCGCACAGCCTGCTTGAACTCTTCGCCGGAAAGTGGAGGGGTGTTTGCAACCTTCAGGTTTTCCTCGACATGCTCGACCTTTTTCTGCCCAATAAGAGGCGCAATGACCGAGGGACTCGACCTTACGATCTGGACGAGTTTGCTCACAGGGTCGCTCAGACCACCGTAGTCAGGTATCTGTGCGCCCAATAGCCTGCCCTGAAAGAGTGGTATGCTTGTAAACACACCTACGTTGAGCTTTGCCGCTGCTTCCAGAATCGTCAGGTTCCTCTCAGAGCCAACGGATTGGTTTCTGAGCAGCAACGCTTCGCTGTACGCAAGGTTGTAAGGCAGTTGAATAAACCTAAATCCGTGGTCTCTGCCGCCAACGCTTTCGGCATTCTTGACTGCCTGCTCAAGTGACAAGTATTCATGGCTGCCTTGCGACACTCGGAAGCACGTCCACGTTGCCATGCCATAATAGCGAACCTTGTCTTCTGCTTTGTATTTTTCATAAACTTCAAACACTTTTGAAAGCATTTCCATGAACTGCTGTCTGCTCACGTCCTGATTCCAGCTTTCAAAGGAATTGTGGATGTAAACGAGATCGATGGTAGAAAGGTGCATGTTCATGAGCGACTTATCAATGCATTTTGCAAGGTAGTTCGGGTTCATGACGTTATACCCTGAGCCGATGTCGTCTGCGGTTATCACTCCTGTCTGAATGTACATCCGGTGTATGTATTCCATCACGTCAACATTTGGATAGTCCCCATCGTTTGTGACGTAGCCATTCTTGGTAGATATGAACACCTGATCGCGTGAGATCTTGCCGTCCTTCACCAGTCTCAAAAGCGCTTTTCCAATGCTCTTTTCCGACTTCATTGCACGGTAGTTTATCGCAGTATCAACGACGTTGACCGCGCCTGATCTTAAAGACTGGTAGACCGCATTTTCAACCGCCACGTCGTCCTCCTGCGTAAGCTGGCCAAGGTAAGTCCCCATCCCAATGCTGGAAAGACAAAGGCCGTCAAACATCTTGAAATGTGCCGCCGGTCTGCCCTGTGAGGCAGCTCGCTGAGCGTATTTCTTGGTACCGTCGGGCGTGGCGTGACCCTCTAGCGTCTCGTACGATGACAATGCCCCATGTAGGAGCTGTGGAAAATAATAAGGAATCGAATCTTGCCACTCCCTTAAAGGGAGCAAGCCTTATTTTCCGCTGACACGAAATAATAGCCATGGCACTGGTGGACCCGAACGTGCTCAACCCGTTCGTACTGATGAACCTGGCAGTGGCCCCGGTGCTCGCAGCCGTAATCACTGCGATTTCAGTATCGCTGTCGCTAATGATTTCGCGCTATTTCTTCAAGTCCTATACGTTTTCTGGCTTTGGCTATCTGCTTGGCCTACCGGTCGGTTTTGCTTTCCTTGGTGCGTCCTTCCTGTTTGAAGCATCAAGCCTGATCTACAACGCAGACCCGCTGTTGTATCCGGCGTTCTTTTGGATTCAGATGTCGCTCCAGTCCGAAGCATTCGCGCTAATTGCGCTGTCATACTACTACAAGAACTCTGATACAAGCGGGTCGGGCATGAGACTGCG
>DAOL01000081.1 GCA_002501845.1 Nitrososphaera sp. UBA217 | reverse complement strand
GGTGTGCCTGGAAGTTCTAAACAGTATTACCGAACCAGTCACCACTGCGCCGGCTCCAGAGTAGAGCACAGCGTGGGGAAGCGCAAAGAAAGTTTCAGGCTTGTTCAACAAGTGATTGGTGATGTCCCAACTCCCACCACCCGCGGCGAGCAAGACGCCGAGGCTTACCAACACATAGCCTGCGAGAAACCTCGAGCTGGAGCTAATAATGCTCTGGGCGGGGCTCTGGTTGAAATAGTTCATTTGCTATTTTTTCACATCTTCAATAATTAAGGCTTTGTGACCTGCACGTAATACGGTTCTACCAATTCCTTCTGGTAATCGATCACGCCGTCCTTTGGCCAGTGTGCCCCATCCCAGCTGTGAGGGAAGGCGACCGACTTGACAAGAACTACAAACCTACCCTCTACCTCAGGCCTGACCTGTAGGTCAATGTTGTAGGTGTTGCCGCCGGGCCACGGCCGGCTGAAAGCCTCGACCGATGGGTATCGCGCTTGCACCGGCCGTTGAGTGCCAGAGTATTCCGAGCCGATAACCTCGCTGGTATTGATAAGAATTGGAGTTTGCGTGAAATTATGCTCAAGAACGTCCATATTGTCAGCTCTTGTGAGGTTTGGAAACCCTACCGACACGATCTGCATGTCGGCCTCCTCGCCTCTATTTGTGCCTGTCACCGAAACGACAAAGGTTTGTCCCAGCATAATGACGGGCGTGGACAGACTCACATTTGTAATAACTGCCTCAGGCCTTCTTGGCTCTATCGACTGGTACATCTGCGGAAAAACGTAAAGTGATAACGTAATGTACAGCAGAAGCGCAGCTGCGACTACTCCGGCCAGAATTATCATTTTGAACAATCTATCACACAAGATTACATATCTGACTTTTTATTCCTTGTCCAAGACCTCATGGCNNCTGCATCTATGCCGCACGCCTTGAATCCCTTGGCACAAGGTGAAAATACCACCTCCTCTTGATTTTATATGTGCTAAAGGCGTCGTACGTCCTTGCGCTTGCAGTGACAGTCGCGACGCTGGTGCCAGTTTCAATTGCGCTGGCCGGCCTAGGGCCAGTCGAAAGATTCGGGTTTTACAACAACGCTGACAGCAGGATCGCGGACGCAAGAGATGACGTCAAGCCTGTCTATCAACAGGACGGATTGGGAATCATTCCGCAGGTCAGAGATTACCATGACATCGTAGGCGCCAGCGTGAAAAAGCAAGACGATGCATTCCTTTTTACAATCGAGCTTGCAGGCAACCCAAACAAGAATGAAAACTATGAAACCTTGTATCTTTGGAATATAGTTGTACAGGCTGCGGGGAAGGAGCAGCAATACAGGATCCTGCTTCCGCATTTTGCGATAGGCAATAACTCTACGACGGAAAGAGGATGGTATTTCGCGCTGTTTGACAAGACTGCCGAGACTTACGTAGTGCCGATGACAAAAATCTCTGACATGCCGGAAGACAGAGTGGAATTTCCTGTCAAGGATTTTTTCATTGGGAAACCGTCGTCATTNNTAATTACATAAAAACATTATCAATTCCAAATATTTTGGATAAGATTCTATAATAGTGCAATTTGCATCATAAAACTACCTGATTATATAAATTTCCTACAATTGACACGATCTTTTTGCTCTCAGTATCCTCCCGAGGGAATTCCAGTGGGTTCAACTCCATTGCTGGTTAGAACGAACGATATGGAGCTGTACGCCTAGAATCATTTTTTACAAGATTTTTGGTGTAATCTCGAATGCCCCAATTCAAGTATTTGTCAGTTGAATTTCGACCAACACGTTTTCTTATCCGAGTTTCCACTTTTCAACATCTACTACCATGAATGCCAATGGGGGGCCTTGCGAATGAAAATAGAACATGAATCACCTAGTCTCACACCTGTGATAGAATCTGCCTTTGACATATTAGGCACTTCAAGCAAGGATCGGCTGTTTCAATATCTTTTAGAAAAATATAACATTGACATCAGGTTTGTAACAAAGACGGATGTGAGCCGGATTCATCGTGCCATCGCCGAGCTCTTTGGTCGTGACGCGGCAGAACTTTTGATGAAGCAAGTCTACTCTGAAATGGACAAGATAGGCGACGAACTGGAATAACTTTGATTCCATTGTATGAACATATACAACAAGAAAATACAAAGCTGGAATTGCTTACCAAACTAAATGAGAAAGTGCACGATGTGTGGCGATACGATGCTGACATCAGAGGATCTGTTTTGCTATCGTTGCAAGGAAGATGCTGCCAAGCTTGGAGCAAAAAGAGAGATATACGACAAGCAAGACGTAACGCAATCCAGAGATAGATTTTCCGAGGTGTTTGTTGGCAACGCAAACTATAGAGAAATGCGCAGGCGCAATCTTGAACATACGTTCTAGTAGTTTAGGTTAAATGTCCAGGCTTTGGGCATTTGATCTATGGATGTTGCCATCGCGCTCGTAGAACCACAATATCACATAAACGTAGGCCATGTTTCAAGACTAATGAAAAATTTTGGCCTTCATAGGCTCTATCTTGTGAATCCACGCTATAACAGGACAGAGGCGGTAAAGTACTCCACCCACGGCAAAGACGTTCTGGCAGCCGCCAAGGTAGTGACCCTCAAGCAGCTGAGGAGAAAGTTTGATGTTCTTGTCGGCACAACTGCTATCGGGGCTACAAGCAGACTCAATATCTTGCGCGAGACGGTCCGGCCTGAACAAATCGCCAAAATAATCCAAGATACGCGAGGTACGAGGCGATTTTGCATAGTCCTTGGCAGAGAATCATCAGGATTGAAAAACAAGGAATTAGCCATGTGTAACCTTGTTGTTACTATTGACACAAAAACAAGATACAAGACGATGAATATCGCCCATGCCTTAGCGGTGCTACTGTATGAAATTTCAAAACTAAAGCCAGGAGTGCCTGTGAAAAAGACCAAGAAAAAGATCGAAATTGCTTCGCAGCAGGATATCGGCCTTTTGCTCCAGTATGTTGACAAGGTTGCTGATGCAGGCAACTATGACCTACACAAGAAGCCACTGCTTACTGTTTCAGTTAAAAAGCTGCTGGCAAAAAGCACGCCGACAACAAAGGAGGTCATGCTGCTTGTGTCGCTGTTTAGGAGAAGCTTGCTTGCGATAGAGCGGAGAAAGAAGAAAAGATAGTTTTAATATTCAAGAACAGGCGGCGCTATCTAGATGGAACATTATCAGTTAGCCCCGAACCTAAGGATATGCAGGATCCTCAACGGGATGTGGCAGGTCGCAGGGGGCCACGGCCGCATTAATCCGCAGAAGGCTCTCGAAGAAATGATCAAATATCACAACATCGGGTTTACTACTTGGGATCTAGCAGACATTTACGGGCCAGCGGAGGACTTTATCGGCGACTTTTGTCGCAGCCTGCCCGAGCAAGAACGACAAAAGGTTCAGGCGCTCACAAAATGGGTCCCCGATCCCCAAAGGATCACCCGTCAAATTACGCAGGGAAGCATCGACAGATCACTCCGGCGGATGGGCCTTGGCTCGCTAGACCTCATCCAGTTTCACTGGTGGGACTACAACAATCCTTACTACATCGACGCCCTCAAATATCTGTCTGACTTGCGAGACGAGGGCAAGATCAAGAATGTCGGACTTACCAATTTTGATACTGAGCGGATGCAGATAATGAAGGAGGCCGGTCTGAAGATAGTTTCGAACCAAGTACAATATTCCATCATTGATCGCAGACCCGAAGTCCAGTTGGGGAAATTTTGCAGTGACAATAATATGAGCATNNCAAGAATTGCTTTCAGTGTTGAACGACATAGGCCAAAAACATAAGGTGAGCATCTCCAATATTGCGACGCGATATATTCTTGAAAAGCCGGCAGTGGCAGGTGTAATTATTGGCGTTAGGCTTGGGATAGCTAGCCACAGGGATGAGAATGAGCGTGTGTTTGGCTTTAGGTTAGATAATGACGACAACAGCGGCATAGAAGAGGTGTGCAAGAAGTCAAATGACCTGTTTGGAATAATTGGAGATTG
>DAOL01000041.1 GCA_002501845.1 Nitrososphaera sp. UBA217 | reverse complement strand
GTATTGACAGAACCTGACTCGCCGGCGATCACAAGTACCTTTCCTCTGTCCAGCTCAAAGCTAACATTGTCTACGGCCTTGATAAAATCTAGTTTTCCGCCGAACGGCAAAAAACCTTTCTTAATCGGAAAAGACTTGCTGAGACTTCTTGCTTCTAAGAGTATACTCAATCAAACTGGATACAGATGCTTTATGATATAAAGAATTGGCTGGTAGTCTTTATATTGAGTGAAACAAGTGGCAGCTTTGAATTGAAGCTCGCGGCGCTTTATTCTGGTGGCAAAGATAGCACATTTTCTATATTTCGAGTCAAGCAATTAGGTCATGAAGTGGTGTCTTTACTAACAATGCGTCCAATGGCTGATGATAGCCCACTGTTCCACCACCCAAACACCTGGGTTACACAATACCTCGCTGAGGCAATGAAAATTCCAATTAAGAGTCTCCAGGTAAATGGTAGGTCAAAGGATGACGAAACGAAGGCATTGGGCGAGGCATTAGCACAGACAAGATCGCTATATGGAGTTGAAGGCATAGTCTACGGCGGCATTTCGAGCAACTACCAGAAGCAGGCCTTTGAAGAAATCTGCGCGCGACTACAGATCGCAGCGATTGCGCCGCTGTGGAACATAGAGCCACAAAAATACATGAGCGAGCTNNGGCGGCGAGGCAGAGACGTTAGTCACCGACTGCCCACTATTTCACAAGAAGCTCCGGATAAATTCGGCTATGTCGCACTGGGACGGCCAGCGGGGAATATTTGAAATACGGGATGTGTCGTTAGTAGACAAGTAAATGTTTGACAACCTGCGCGAAGGCCTCCGTGGAGCGCTGAAGAAAATCGTAGGAGCGTCTGACATCAACGAGGAACTCATCGATTCGCTTTGCAAGGATGTCCAGCGGGCGCTATTGCAGTCAGATGTTAATGTGCGGTTGGTATTGTCAATAACTCAGAACCTCAAGGATAGGGCGCTCAAGGAGCAGCCTCCAAAGGGACTCTCCAGGAAGGATCACGTTGTCACAATATTGTACGGTGAGCTTGCCAAGATGCTAGGTTACTCGGGCGAGGTCAGGACAATTGACAAGGCTCAAGAGGACGAACGGGCGCTTGCAACGTCGTTTTTTAACCCTGGCAAGCCTAACATAGTGCTCATGCTGGGCATCCAGGGCAGTGGCAAGACCACAGTGACAGCCAAGCTGGCAAGGTGGCTCACAAAGCACGGCTACCGGTCAGGAGTCGTGGGGGCAGATACGTGGCGTCCCGGCGCACTTACGCAATTAAAAATGAACTGCAGCAAAATAAACGTCGAAGTCTATGGCGAAGAGGAAAACAAAGACGCAGTTTCAATAGCCAAAAAGGGCATTGCGCATTTCAAAGATCAGAGCCTTGATGTCATAATTGTAGATACCGCCGGAAGACACAAGGAGGAAGAGGGGTTGCTACAAGAAATGAGGGAGATGTACAAAGTAGCGACCCCAGACCTTGTGCTCCTCATAATTGACGGAACTATTGGACAGGGAGCATTCAAGCAGGCAGAGGCTTTTCACAAGGCCGCTCCGGTTGGAGGCATCGTCCTTACAAAGCTCGACGGGACTGCAAAGGGTGGCGGCGCGCTTGCAGCGTCGACAGCAACAGGCGCAAAGGTAATGTTTATCGGAACGGGCGAGCGCATCGACGACCTTGAGCAGTTCTCGCCGACCCGGTTTGTCGGCAGGCTGCTTGGTATGGGCGACATCAAGGCGCTGCTGGAAATGGCAAAGGGNNCTCGAGCTCCAGGCCGACGAGGATCAGGTAAAACGCATAACAAAGGGCAAGATGACTATTGAGGACTTTTACTCCCAAATGGATTCGGCCAGCAAGATGGGATTTAGAAACATCATAGAGAACCTAGGAATGTCCGGGATGGTCAAAGAAGACAAGGTTGAGGAGATGCAGGTAAAGATGGAGAGGTGGCGTTTTATCATTCAGTCGATGACAAGGGAAGAAAAAAAGGACCCCGATGTCATCAACGAGTCTAGGAGAAAACGCATCGCAAGGGGCTGCGGCCTAGCAGAAGGCGACATCAAGGAGATGATAAAGCAGTATAACACTTCCAAAGATATTATTAAGCACAACAAGGGAAGAGGAGGACTGGGCGACTTGTTCAGAAGACTTGGCGGCGGCAATCTTGGCTGATGCTCAGGCCATTTTGTTAAGGCAATACAAACTCTGCGANNAGAGATTATGAGTTTCAAACATTCCTCATCGGGGCCACGCTGCCGACCCAAATTTACGAGCGGGAAGATGCCATGAGGGCGCGCCTTAAAATTCGGGGCAGAGAGAGTGTAAAGAACCATCTAACAAGGGAGCTTGGGATGCGGCTGGCCCGGCTGTCAGGAAAAAAAGTGGAGTACATGAAGCCGGACGTCATGATAAGTCTGGTTATAGATAAGGAAAACAATGTTGATGTGGCAGTAAAGTCAAGGCCGCTCGCGCTGTTTGGCCGGTACGTCAAAAAGTCAAGAGGCGCTCCGCAAAAGCAGGAAAAATGCCCAAGTTGCGAAGGCAGGGGCTGTAATTCATGCAACTATTTGGGCCTGTCGGGCTATAGCAGCATTGAAGGTGTCATTGCAAAAGGTCTAGTGGAAATAACCGGAGGACAGGGTCCAAAATTTTCGTGGATTGGAAGCGAGGACCAAAGTAGTTTGGTGCTTGGAAACGGCAGGCCATTTTACGTCCGCGTCTTTAACCCCAGGAAAAGAAAGCCGAAAAAGATCAGGGTCAGGGGCAACGGCGTTGTAGCAGTGCTGTCGGTGATTGAAGACGAGCCGGGGCCCCTGCCGCGCTTTAGGGTAAAGACAAAGATTCACGCAAAATGCGAAAAAGAACTGGGAGATGGGGACTTGAAAAAGCTCAATTTGCTTGCAGGCGAAGAAGTAAGCTTCCAGAGCAGGTCGAAAACAGCAACGAAAAAGATCTATTCTGCTCGGGTCCGCAGGATCGATGGCAAACAGTTTGCGTTCACTATAGTCGCAGACGGCGGCCTGATGATAAAGCAGTTTGTGGGCGGCGAGGAATACATGAAGCCAAACATTTCAGAAATCCTTGGCGCCAAGTGCGAATGCATCGCGTTTGACATACTGGAAGTTGAACTTTAGTAACATTTTTGTTTCACTGGGGCAATCTCTCAGCAGCAAAAGATGAGCAGCTTTGACCCGGTCTACAAGGTCCATGAAGCGTACAAGGCTGGCCAGATCGCGCAAAAAGTCTACGACCTTGTTATCAAAAGATTTCCTCTTGTAACAGAGGGCATCAAGCGAGTTGAAGAGGTCTCTGGTTTGAAATATCCTTACTATTACGTCGAGCCAAACCTGGTCGTTTCGACGTCGGCAGTAGAGTTTACCCAGATGGGAATCATGTTTGCAAGGACAATACCCGTGGTGGGTGATGACAATCTGCTTCGAGTCGTCGTTCAGATAACGGCGCCGCTTATAGCGTATGGCCTCAAGGGCACAATACACGCGATTCTCGCGCATGAATTCATGCATTACCTAGAGCTTGTGGGTAGGATAGTCAAGATGAAGGTGATATCCGATGAGGTGTCCGGCACTCTGTTTGAAGNNTAAAGTTGGAGGACAAGGTGATCAAGATGTGGATGGACAAGGGCCTGCCGACGACAAAGGTCCCTATTGATGCAAACGTAATAAAAATTCCTATTGAAGCGATGGCAAACCTGCAGGTGGAGCAGGCGGTGAAGGACAAAATAGCCGAGTTTGAAAGTGTGAAGCTGAGAAAGAAAAAAACCGGCTATGTCTAGCATTTCTCCGCAAGAGCTCGAAGCTATCAAGAAATGCATCGT
>DAOL01000048.1:21785-22685 GCA_002501845.1 Nitrososphaera sp. UBA217 | reverse complement strand
ACGTTTTGCACTCCAAGCTCGTACAGCTTTTCAGTGACCTCGGCGCTCTGAACATTGACCGAAATTATTGCCGACAGCGCGAGGTTCTTGACTAGTCCGCAGTTAGAGCCCTCAGGAGTCTCCGCCGGGCAGATCCTACCAAAGTGCGTTGCGTGCAGGTCCCTTGCCTCAAAGTTTGGCTGGCTCCTGCTGAGCGGCGACTGGATCCTGCGCAAGTGCGAAATGGTGGACATGTAGTTTGTCCTGTCAAGCAATTGCGTGACTCCAACCCTACCCCTGCCCCAGTTGCCTGTTGCAATGGCGTTGTTCAGCTTGTCAGAAACAATGCCTGGTCGGACTGCTGCAGCGACTGCGTTGATACCGCGCTTTTGGCCCGAGCGCTCGAGCTGGTATTTCATGTCGCGTATCAAGTTGCGAAAAGCAGTCCTGAATAGGTCTGCAAGCATCTGGCCGGCGAACTTNNAAAAGACCCCAGTCAAGCAATGTTTCAGCTCTCTTTATCTGGAATTCTTCCAGCATGCCGGGCGCAATTCTCTTGCTGATATAGACGATAGCATCCCTGCTCGTGTTGACATCGCCAGCCTTTTCAAACGAAGGCTCGAGCTCGTCCTGGATTGTTTCATTGAGTGAGACAGAATCTGCAATGTCCTTATCAGACTCGAGGCCGAGCGCTCTTATCAGCGTGATCAATGGAATATCAACTGGCGAGCCGGGGATCTTAGTCACTATAGAGCCATCCGGGCGCATTACCAGTTCAAGTTTCGCCCTGTAGCCGACTATTGAAGAATATACTTTTGCCTTGTAAAGCAAGGTTCCGGTGGTTTCCTCAGCATCCACGATTATCTTGTTGTATGAAAGATCTTCAAGTCCGACGATGACGCGCTCGGAGCCGTTGATTAT
>DAOL01000048.1:3298-21771 GCA_002501845.1 Nitrososphaera sp. UBA217 | reverse complement strand
GTTTCAATTTCGATCTCGCCTACTTCGTCAATTATGCTCTGTAATCCGCGTTCCATGAATTCGTTATAAGAGTTCAAGTGCTGCCTTGCAACACCTTCTCTTCGCAAAATGTCATTGATGATTGGCCACATCTCAATAGAATTCTCTATCATTGAAGACTCAACCCTCTACGACATATCGGTAATATACACTTTCACCCGCCGTTGGACTCTTTCTAGTTATTTTGATGATGTCGCCGGGCCGGACATCCAAGTCTTCCAAAGCCTTGTCACTTATCATGATGTATGGCAGCTGGCTTGGCTTGGTGTTGTATTTTTTCAGGATTTCCTCCGCATCCTTCTTGGGCAGGATTTCGTGCTTTGGCTGGTAAGCNNTTCTGCTGAGAAAACATCAAGTCAAATTTAATGAATATCCGGTGAGCATATATAAGTATTCGCAATTTATTGGCCAGGAATTTGATATTTCTTTTGAAAATTGAGAAGCTGTATTTATTCAGGTTGTCCAAAATGATCAAACTTGTTAGAGTTTCTGCACAAAAAGGATAAATAGTAATGCAATTATAGCGTGTTAGGTGTGCATGAGGGATAATGGACTATAAAGCATATGCATTAATGGCAATATTACTGGCATCCGTTGCATCTGTCGCGTTGGTAGGTGCTGCGTATGCACAGACAGCAACGCTCACAGTGAAGACGGGCAAGTCGAGCTACGCCTCCGGTGACGACATCACAGTCACAGGCAATCTGAACGCGACGGCAATAAACCAACCACTTCTGATACAAGTGAAGGGTCCGCATAACATTGACGTGATCGATCAGTTCCCTGCTAACCCTGACGGATCGTACAGCTACAAGTTCCGTGCAGGCGGCCTGATGAACTCTGATGGTAGCGGTACATATACAGTAATTGTTAGCTACAAGGGCACCACAACCAACCAAGCGACATTCCAATACACGGCTAGTGTGGGAACACCAGGAGGATGGAGTACATTCACCATCAAAGTCGGAAATGACTCGTACCCAGTACAGTACAAGATTACAGGTGGCACAGTTCAAAACATGGTACCAAGCACAGCAACATCCGACCTGACAATAACAATCAACTCAACAGCTGCTGGAAACCTGCTAATCAGACTTCCAAGAAACGTTATTGATGCTAGGGCTGGATCAGATCTTAGATCAGGAGCTGACGAAAACTTTACCTTGTTCGCGGATGATGTGCCATCAGACACTTGGGATCAAACAGAGCAAACAGCAGATAGAAGAACACTGTCCATCGACTTTGACCAAGGCACTCAATCAATTGACATCGTAGGCACGTGGGCAATTCCAGAGTTCGGCGCAATAGCTGCAATCATATTGGCTATAGCAATCGTCGGAATCATCGTTGCAACTACAAGGTACGGCAAGTTCAACTTCGCTCCAAGGCTGTAAACAGCCTTTTTTCCTTCTTTTTATTATTTGAACAAGACCTACCGGCAGGTATTGAAAAATGGGGCCTTCGGAGGGATTTGAACCCTCCTCAAGCGGTTTCTGCCGAAAAGTTTCTCGAGAAACCGGCCACAGCCGCCTATACTGACCAAGCTATACTACGAAGGCCGCCAGAAAATTTGCAACGAGTACAGTATATAATCGTTCGATCATTTGCTTGGGAGGATGCCGACGCGAATGGTTTCAACACCCGAATGTTCGAGCCGCCCTGCTAGACCGTTGAGGCCTATCGAGTCGCCTGCAAGATGCCCCATGACCACCAAGTTGCCGTCAAGCTTGTCTTCCCTCATTTTCGTCAGATCGTTTTAGTCGACATGGAGGTAAATGATGGTAGAAACACCGTGCTGCAAGTACGCTTTTGCAATGTGATAGCCGCCGTTAGTGCCCGCAGCCACCACCAGTGCCCAGTGGCCGGCCCTGTTCTTTTCGCCGCCAAGCCTCACTTGCACCCTTGTTGCCGCGTTCTTGAATTCAGCTATTTTGCTGATGGATCGGACAATGTCTGACACGAATTCTGTTTTGCCGGACTTGATAGCGCGCAGGATCACCTGCCGCATGTATTCGTCGCACGGCTGGTCGATATTGACAAGCGGCATGCCAAGCGCCCTCGCTGCTCCGACAACGTCGTCGTAAATATCGGCGTGGTTGCGCGTCTCAACCCGCTCTTTGAGCTTCTCCACGGCCTGCTGTGAGATCCTTTTTGGCACGCCATGCTCTGCCATAAAGTCCGCGTGCCTGTCAAACACTTTGTAAAAGTTGACAGAGGCTATTCCAAGCGGGTGATGCGCAATGACGGCTCCGCATCCAAGCTGCTGTGCTAGCATGAGCTCTGCCGTGCCGACGTCGATTGCGATCAGCACCTTGCTAATGTTTTTATCCTTTACGTGCACGGCGCTATCCGCAGGCATTTTCTTCCAGCCGGCGAGCTCGAGTCCCACTTGCATTATCATTTCAGTGTCGACTGCCACGGCGATTAGTCCATACAGTGCAAAACTTAAATCTGATCTGTAACCCATCTTGCAGAGATGAGCTGCTCTGACGAGCACGTTTCGCATTCTACTGACAATCTGATCCAGATAACTCCCCAGCTCAAGGCAAGATTGCAGAAAGCGAAATACGGCGTCTACAACCACTCTGCAGTGGAGCTGTGCCACTGGACAAGAAAGTCGTTTGCAAACGAAGGCAACTGTTACAAGCACAAGTTCTATGGGATCTCAACACACCAGTGCATGGAGATGACGCCGGCTGCTATGAACTGCGAGAACAGATGCATTTACTGCTGGCGGCCTACCGAATTTTATGACACGCTTGAAATGCCGGAGGAGCTGGTGGACGAGCCAGACGTAATAGTCGAGCAATTGATGGCTGAGCGAAAAAAGCTGATAAACGGATATTACGGTAACACAAAGAACGACAAGCGCAAGCTTGATGAGTCATTGCTCCCCGCCCATTATGCTATTTCGTTGTCAGGCGAACCGACGATGTATCCAAAGCTACCGAAGCTGATAAAATATTTGAAGTCGCTCAAGGCTACAAAGTCGATTTTTCTTGTTACAAACGGGCAGGAGCCCGACATGCTTAGGAGGCTCACTGCCGAAGACGCGTTGCCCACACAGATCTACCTGTCGACCAACGCGTCCAACAAAAAGATGTTCCACCAGATCAACAGGCCGCTGCACAAAGACGCATGGGAGCGATGGTGGGAGAGCCTACGCTTCCTCGCTACCGTCAATACAAGGACGGTACTCCGCATGACCTTGATAAGGGGGTACAACGACAGCAAGAATTTTGTCGGCGAGTTTGGGGAAATGATGGCGAAGGGGAATCCCCACTTTATCGAGCTGAAATCGTACATGCACATCGGTATGTCGAATCGGCGGCTGGAACAGGATCACATGTTGGAAATGCAGGAGGTGAGGGACTTTGCAGTACAGTTGTGCGAAAAGATGTCCCCGTTCAAGATGATGGACGAGAGCGAGGTTTCGAGAATAGTGGTGCTCCAGAACCAAGCGCGCTACACCGACAGGTGGATTAAGGAATACATAATGCCGGCGTCATAGCTTCAGGTACCACTTTGCAAAGTTGTCAAGCGCCCTCTTGCGGTGTGAGTACTCGTTTTTTCTCTCTTTTAATTGCGCAAAGGTTAGGCTTGTGCCGGCAGGGACAAAGACTGGGTCAAAACCCCAGCCGCCTTTGGTTATTTCATAGGATATACTGCCTTCAACGCTTCCCTCTGATATTGACAGGTGTTCGCCATCATAGAATGCTATNNGGAAAGCCTTTCAAGGCGCCAATAAACAGTCCGTCGTCTTCGACGATCACCGGCCTGCTGACGTAGGCAAACGCGCTCTTGGCCTTTTCCCTGGCAATCTCTTCAAGCGAGTCTGACTGAATCTCAGCTAGGTTTATCTCCGCAAAGTCGACGGCAACGCCGTGAGTTGAGAGTATCGACTGAACTTCGCGGTACTTGTTCTGATTGGTGCTTGCAAAGGTTACGTCTCGCAATATCAAGTCACCCGCGCGTATCTGCCGCGCTGCTCTATTTCTCTGACATTTTCCAAGATCTTGTCTGTTCGTTTCCTGCCAGCGATGCTTGCGTATCCTTGTACAAAACGTGGAAATGCCTTTTTGACTACAATGTGCGCGCTGGTAAAAACTTCTTTTATCAATCGAATGTCAGTTGCCAGGTCTTCAATACGTTCCGAGTAGTACGACAGTCCGAAGTCCAGCAAGACGAGTTTCTTGTTTGCTATGAAGTTTGAAGTCGTCAGGTCACCGTGGATTATAGTATTTGCATGCAGCATGGCGGCGTAGCGGCCCATTTCGTAGCAGAGGTCAGGCGTTATCCCGACCCTAACGTTTTCGCCTTCCACAAAGTCCATTATTATTTCGGCCTTGACAGGATCAACAAAATGTACAAACGGCGTCGTGACACCGGCGGCCTTGGCTGTGGACATGAAGTTGGCCTCATGGACTGTCCTGTGCTTCCTGATCGCAGAGTCCAGCTCTTGATGCCTATATGGCTTGGGAGTTCGTACTTTGGAGACTGCCTTTTTGCCGCCCCATTCTACAAGATAGATGTCTGCCTCCGCACCCCTTTTCATCAGCCGTGGCTGCAATAGTAATATAGCCTCGGCCTTCGAGATAAAAAGGTGGTGAGTTTCGAGCCGGCGCCCGGCGAAAAAGTACTTCTTGACGAAGACTGCGCCGAGGATAAGCTGAGAAATGGCTTGCTCTTCCTTACTGACCGCAGGCTGGTCTTCCAAAAGACGCAGGGCAGGTTAGCCACCCTGTCAAAAAAAGAGGGCGACATTGCACTTGACATACCGCTGGCAAAGATTTCGTCTGTCAGGGCTGAGGGGTTCCTTGTAAAAAAGCTGGTTGTAGTGTCCGACAATGAGACTTACAAGTTTGGGGTGTTTAACAACGGCAAGTGGGAGCGCCAAATAAAGCAGCTCATCGGCGCCAGCTGACGTCCACGGTGTCCAGCCGCCAGGACTGCTGCACAAACGATTTTTCTACTTTGATCTGCTTTTTTGTATCCTGATATTGCTGAATCGCGGTCCATGCGATCTGTGCGCCGTTATCGCCGGCGAACTTTAACGGACACACAAACAGCTTGGAGCCCTGGCGGCCGCACGCAGCTTCAAGCATCTGGGCAAGCCTCTTGTTTGCCGCGACTCCACCTACTATCATCATCTCTTTCTTGCCGGTGAATGAAAGGGCGCGCTCGACTGCCTCTGCCAGCATCGCAAATGCCGTCTCCTGCAGAGAGTAGCATGTGTCAGTCGCCTCTACCCCCTCGGATGCAAGCTTTGTCACAGCGGTCAGGAGTCCGGAAAACGAAACATCGTTTCCCTTGACGATGTATGGCAGCTGCATGTATTTACCGGCCGACTGGACTGCCAGTTGTTCAATCCTGCCGCCACATGGCGATGCAAAGCCAAGCGTCCTTCCAAACTGGTCAAGCAATTGGCCGACAGTGATGTCAAGTGTCTCGCCAAAGACACGCCATCTTCCGTGAGAGAATGCAAGTATCATAGTGTGTCCTCCAGACACTAACAGGACGAGTGGGTCAGTAGCGTCGGTGAGCATCGCCCCAAGCTCCAGGTGCCCGAGGGCGTGGTTGACGGGCACTAGCGGCTTTTTGTAAAAGCCGGCCAGAGTCCTTGCAGCAACAGCGCCGACGCGAAGGCAAGGCCCGAGCCCGGGCCCGGCAGAATAGCCTACAATGTCTATGTCCTTCATCGAAACGCCAGCAGATAACAATGATTGGCGTAAAACAGCGGAGCAGGCTTCCATGTGATGACGTGAGGCATCCCTTGGATGTATCCCACTTCCTTCAGGCGCCTTGTACACGTCGCGCTCGTCAGAGAGCACTTTACCTTTTGATTCAACCACAGAACATCCAAACGTGTGCGCGGTGCTTTCAATCCCTAAGCACAGCATTGCTATCCCCTGCTTGTCGCCGACACTATTTTAATCACGTCGCCGCTTTTCAGCCTGTGATCGGCGCCTATCCTCTGCTTTGTTCTTGCGTTGACGGCGTACAAGAACCCTCTTGCAAGGTCGGCATGCACTGTCTCTGCTAGGTCCTTGGCAGTAGAGCCTTCGGACAATAGCCTGACATCGGGCAAGATGTTTCCTTTCTTGTCTATCAACTTGAACTCGTCTTCCACAGGGTAGACAGCGATGTTGTGAAGCAATTTGAAACATGCTATGTTGATCGCTTCCTGGACACCGGTGGAACCATATTTTTGAATCAGCGTCCTCACAATGTCAAGTGCCTTCTCCTGCTGCGCATTCAATGCAACATTAGGCTTGAGGTCAAACGAGCTGTCGCCGGGCAGATAGTGAAGAACGCCTTTCTTTGATGCCTTTCTTAGGAGCGCTTCGGCTTCTGAAGCGCACGGGATCACTTCAAGGCCTGCTAACTTCATCTTCGCGATGTTTGCGTCTGCCGAGGGCAGGTCGGCCTTGTTGGCCGCAATCACAAAAGGCTTTGCCCTTGAGCGCAATATTTTGCAAAAGGTAAGTATGTCGTCCTCTGTCCAGCTCACCGGCTTTTTCATTCCAAGGCCTGACGCATGAATTGCTGCTGACACGTGCTGCTCTGTTATTGCAAGGCCGGACAGCCTCTTTGCAAGCAGCTGCTCCAGCTTTTGCCCCAGTCCTTCGGCTTCTCTGGCATTTTTGGCCCAGTCCCTCCCGACTAGAGCAGCAAGCCACAGGTCGAACTCTTCCTCTACAAACTGGATGTCAAACATTGGATCGCCCGTTCCCGCCGGCACCGACCTGCCACAGTTGTCTGTCGAGCCTGAAGCATCCACTATGTGTATGAGCGCGTCGGCTTGCCTAGCGTCGTCAAGGAACTTGTTGCCAAGACCCTTGCCTGCGTGGGCACCCGGGACGAGGCCGGCCACGTCGACCAGCTTTACAGGGATGAACCTGTTGCCGTCGATGCAGATCGAGTGTACAGGATTGTCCTGAACCCCAAACTCGCGGCAGACGCATTTTACTCTCGCATAGGCGACGCCCACGTTAGGCTCGATCGTTGTAAAAGCGTAATTGGCTGCAGGCACTGCAAGCTCTGTTGCTGCGTTAAAGAATGTTGACTTGCCGACATTGGCCTTGCCAATCAAGCCGATAATCAATTTAAGCTTGTTCTGGCCCAGCCCGCATTAATGTCTTTCAAGATTTAATAAATTGCAGGCATGATACTCGCGCGTTGAACAAAGAGGCCGCGCGGTTGGTCAAAAAGCTCGGGCTTGAAAAGCACCCCGAAGGCGGCTACTTCAAGCAAACATACAGATCTGATACAGTTGTAGATTTTGAAGGGCACGATGGGTCGCAAAGTATTTCATCTGCAATCTATTACATGCTCGTGGGAGACCAGTTCTCCGCATTTCACAAGCTCAAGTCAGACGAGATCTGGCACCATTACGTGGGCAGTTCAATCACGCTCTATGCGATAGCCAGTGATGGAAAATTGTCTAAAATAAAAATAGGCAGTGGCGGAACTCCCCAGGCAGTCATAAAGGCCGACACCTGGTTTGCTGCGTCGCTTGATAGCAAGAAATCGTACTGCCTTCTTGGCTGCACCATGTCGCCTGGATTTGACTACCGCGACTGGGTACTTGGCAAGAGAGTTGAGCTTATCGTAACGTATCCGCAGCATAAGAAGATCATTTGGAGATACACAAAATAGTCACCCTTTCAAATCATCGTCATGGCTAAGCCGGGGGCCGTGTGTATTGTAAGTGGTGGACTCGATTCTATCTGCTATGCTGCTTCGCTTGCAGCGAACGACGGCTATGACCTCTACTTGCTCACCTTTGTATATGGCCAGCGCGCAAAACGCGAGATAGAACGCGCACGCTATTTTGCCAAGGTGTTGAAGGCAAAGGATCACAATGTTGTCGACATCAGCTTCATGAAGTCGCTCTACGGCAAAACCAACGCCCTGACAGATAGCAGGCAGAAGCTGTCACATGATTTTTCGCAGAGCCTAGTGGTGCCGGTTCGCAACGCCATATTTCTAACGATAGGTACTGCGTGGGCGATGAGCATAAACGCCAAAGTTGTCGCCTACGGAGCGCACACCGGCGACATCTTACACTATCCTGACTGCCGGCCGGCATTTGTCAGCGCGATAAATGAAGCGCTCAACATTGCCGAGTCTGATGCTATCATTGGTGGCATGCGACAAGAAATAACGATGCTGTCGCCGGCTGTGATGGGCCTTGACAAGCCTGCACTGCTCAAAGCTGGCTACAAGATACTGGGTGAAAGGATATTCCAGACGTGGAGCTGCTATTCTGCGGGCGTCAGGGCGGGGAAGAGATATTTGCACTGCGGGAGGTGCGAATCGTGTATAAATAGGAAAAAAGCATTCACCACTGCACAGATAGAGGACAAGACATATTATGCGACAGAAAGCCGCGGCAAGCACAAGGATAAAGCTAAGTGAGATATTCACCAGCATCGAGGGAGAGGGCATACTGTTTGGCACCAAGACAATGTTTGTCAGGATGGCAGGATGCCCGCTGAAGTGCCACTGGTGCGACACGCCTTACGCGCTACCGCTGGATAGCGGCTCTGACTACTCGATCGATAGTGCAAAAGAGCTCATTTCAAAGAACCTCCACGTTAACACCTACAAGGTCAATTTTACTGGTGGTGAGCCATTGGTGCAGCATGAGGCGCTCATTGAACTTGCGAAATTTGTCAGAGGAAAGGGCCTTAGGACGTACCTGGAGTCAGCCTGCTACGATGCCACGAGGTTTGCCAAGGTCCTGGGCTACATTGACCTCGTCAAGATAGAGTTCAAGCTCAGGGACTCGAAGGTGGTGGACGAAAAACACTACGGCAGCCTGCTGCGGAACGAGCTAGATTGCCTCAAGTTGGCGATCAGCAGTGGCAAAACTACCTATATTAAAGTAGTAGTGACGAATTCGTCAAGCCTTAAAGAATTCAAGGAATTGGTACGCGAGGTGTTCAGTTTTACCAAGCCGGCCGAGATAGCAGGATTTATAATACAGCCAAGTTATAAAATTGACGAGCCTCCGTTGGATGTCCTTTTTGGCTTTTACGATGCGGTCTACCCTCTGTACGATCAGGTCAGAATAGTGCCGCAGCTGCATAAAATCATTGGAGTCAGGTAAAAATCAAAAATTGACAACAGACAAGACACTGATTAACAAGAGGAGGATTGCAAAACTAGTAAGACAGCTTTTGCTCGAGCTAGGCGAGAACCCCGACAGAGAAGGGCTCGCAGGCACCCCGAGCAGGATAGCCGATATGTACGAAGAAATTTTCGGAGGATACAGGATGGACGCAGAGCTTGATGTCAGCTTTTCAGAAGATACTGATGCAGTCATTGCAAAGGACATACAGTTTTACAGCATGTGTGAGCACCATATGCTGCCGTTCTTTGGCAAGATCCATGTCGCCTATGTGCCATCTGGCAAGGTATTTGGTGTTTCAAAACTAGTAAGACTGGTCGAGAAGTATTCACGCAGGCTCCAGATTCAAGAGAGGCTAACAAAACAGATAGCCGACGAGCTTGTGCGTATGGGAGTAAAGGGCGCGCTGGTGATAGCAGAAGGCGAACACCTTTGCATGAAGATGCGCGGCGTACGCAACGACAGCTCGATAACCACAATAGCGCATCGCGGGTTAATGCAGCAGAAGGAAATGCGAGAGCACGTGCTTGCTCTTATCTATAATCCCAAGTCAGAGATAACTAGGGTATAAGGATCGCCACTCCTCGACTTTGGCAAGGGATTTTCCCGGGCGCGCAAGATTCTTTGAAGAATACCTGAAACCCAGATCTGCAAACGGCATTGTCGACTTCATAGAGACGGGGCCTAATCCCGGACCTTGAAGGGATTTACAGGGACGACCTGCTGGAGATGGCAGGCAAGAAGGCTGCAGCGCCTGCATTCGACGCGGTGCTCGTTTCACACGCCCATGCGGACCACACCGACTATATTTCGTTTCTTCACCGCGACATCCCGCTCTACATGGGGACTACGTGCCATACCGTTCTAAGGTCGATACAGGAAAGAGGCGCCGCGGGACTTTGAGCGAGAGGTGCTTGACTTCCTCCCAAGGCCATCAAAGAAGGGAGCGAAGCCGGTTGCAAGGAAAATCAACGAATTTCGGTCTGACCGCAGCTTCAGGGTAGGCTCGCTTGAAATACACCCGATCCATGTTGACCATTCAATACCTGGCGCGTATGGGTTTATTATTTACACTAGCGCGGGCGCAGTCGTCTACACCGACGACGTACGGCTGCACGGCGCGAGACCCGAGATGACGCAAGAGTTCATGGCAGAAGCAAAGGCGGTAAAACCGCTTGCCCTTATTTGCGAAGGAACGAGAATAACTGACATCCCGAGGGAGGAAAGCGAGCAAGGGATGTTCAGGGAGGGAAACAGCCTTGTGGCGAAGCACCCTGACGCACTGTGTTTGCCGATTTCAATTTCAAGGACATGGATAGGGTCAGGACGTTTTACAAGATAGCAAAGGAAAATGGGAGTAAGCTGGTTGTCAAACTGAAGGACTTCTATTACTTGAAATTTCTTTCACAGGACTCAAACCTTGGCATCCCCAAATTATGACGACAAGGATGTCGTTATTTGCAAGCCAAAGCAGGTTTCAGGAACATACGCGGATGGCGACTATTACGGTGAGGACGCCACGTTTGCTAGCCTGCCTAACGCAAAGACCGCGGCGGAGATAAGCCAGGACCCGAGCCGCTACCTGTGCGCCCTTGGCTACTTTAGCTTTGCATCACTTATTGACATCAAGCCTCCGACCGGCACGCTTTACATCCATTCTTCAAGCGAGCCGTACAACGAAGAAATGGTCTTGAACCAGGAGCGTGTCGACAACTGGCTTGACAAGTTTGGCATGGAGCGGCACCAGATACATTGCTCCGGGCATGCAAAGGCGCCGGACCTGTTCCACATCGTAAAAGAGATCGACGCCAGAATGCTCTTTCCGATACATACCGAACATCAAGGGATGTACGTGAGGGCAACCAGGAACATGACCTTGGTGAGGGAAGGCGAGACGTACGCCCTTTAGAGGGTAAATGCAGAACCTATTTGAATCGCTGCATGTATTGAGATAAAAAGTGCAAAAGGTATTGTATTTTGTATTGTATGCTAGCGTGGAGGTAGATGCTAGACGGCCGACTCTTGGATAGACTGCTCTGTATGCGGCAACCGGTACGGGTCATTCCTCTCTGTCTGCCCCACGTGCGGTGCCCGAAATGATTTTGCCGCAGCATCACCCCGGGCAAGGAAAAGCAATGCCGGCAAGATAGCGGCCGGGGTGGCGATCGCGATGGTCGCCGTCGCGCTATTCATGTTGGCTCCCACTCTGATCAGCATGATAGCTCACCCAGATACCAACCCCACGATCAAGATTTTGCAGCCGCCGATCCAAGATCCCAAGACCGTTCCCCGCGAAGAGCTAGTGCAGCACGCGCTTGACCAGATAAACAAGGACAGAGCCGACTTTGGCTTGCAACCGGTACAGTTGAGCACCAACCAGGCTGCACAAGCACATGCAGAGGACGTATTCAAGACAAAGAGGATATCCCACTGGATGACAAACGGGGAAAAGCCCTACATGACGTACACCCGTTACGGAGGCGAAGCCAGCGTGCAGCAGAATGTGGCGATTGCCGGCTTTAGCGCAGATCAGTATGAAGACTGCCGTACCAACATCCTGCATGACTGTGAAAAGATCGAGCCGCTGTCCACCATCAATGAGCTCGAGTACGAGATGATGTACAAGGACAAAGAATGCTGCAACGATGGCCACAAAGACAACATGCTCGACCCGCATCACACGCACGTGAGCATTGGCATCGTTTACGATCAATATTATTTGGCATTTGTGGAGAATTTTGAGAACAACTATGGGCTGAACGTTAGCATCAATAACGGCCAGGTCAGGATCTCCGGCCAGCTTTTGAAAGGAAATCTTGAGCAAATAAGCATATACTATGACGACATGCCCACCCCAGCGATTTACGAGCAGAATAAGCAATTGCTGTCGTATTCTGCCGGCGAACTTGCAGCAACTGTGGTCAAACCTTTGCCGCCGGGTTACTACTACGAAAAACCACAGGGCTACACTTTAATAGAGGCCAACAGGTGGGGGCAGGGTGAATCTGTCAATGTCATGTTCGACCTTGCGTCCGCGGTGGACAAAGACGGCGTGTACACGTTGTTTGCAATGGTCAAAGACGGCGAGGGAACATTTGATGCAACTTCCTATTCTGTGTTTGTGGACTCGGAAAGTAGCTAGCCCGCGCACTGTCATCGAATGCAAAGTAATCAAGAAGCAAANNACGGTGCTGTGGGCGATATTTGCAGCAGCTGCTATCCCATTCTGGTTTGACGGGATGCCAGACAGATGGTTCAACAGGGCTGATGGCCCTTTAGGGTGGGCGATTACAAGTTTAGTGTTCTTTGCCTATTGGATATATTTTGAGACTACCACGGGCCAGTCGCTTGGCAAAATGGCCCTGCGCATCAAGACAACCGATCTGGCAGGAAACAGGGTTGACGTTCGCAGCGCGGCCATACAGAGCTTTGGCAAGGCGTTCCTACTACCTATAGATGTGGTCCTCGGTTGGATATTCACAAACGACAAGAGACAGAGGATATTCAGCAGAGCGGGCAACACAATCGTGGTCAAGATGAAGAGCGGCGGGCAGAGCCAAGATATCCGCTACACCAAAAGATGATGACAGCACGGATAGGTAGGCATTATCATGCAACGCCATCATTGGCCAAATATTGCCATGATGCGCGCATATTGCTCGCCTACACCGTTGATCCATGCTGAAACCCGCAAATGCGAGTAATGCAAATGGGTCGATTGATCTATTTAAGTCAGCTGGCACTATTTTCTATCGAATATGTTAACTCATTTATACTATAGAGCCGTATGTAGAACATTCTCATATGATAAGATCCGACCTCAAACAGATGGAAAAAAGAGCGAGGCCTTTCTGCCAGGCAACTGGCTGCTTTGACTACGCTGATGTCTATATTGTTCTCAAAGAGACGGAGGTGACAGACTATTACGAGGTCCACAGGGACAGCAAATACGAGACTGCGCAGAAGGGTTTCAACAAAGAGACAGAGTTTGACGGTTTCAAAATGATCCTGTACATGTGCGGGAGGCACGACTGCGAATTCAAGTACCTCATCAGGGGAAGCGAGCTGAGGGTCGCCAAGCGATGTGTTCTCGCCGCGCCTCAAATTTCGTAGGCTCGATTGCCTGCCAGCTGTCAAGAACGTAAAACAATATCGAGTAGTTGCCGGTGCTAAAACCGCCGCAAAAAGGCTGGAAGGTTGATACCACCGGTAGGCCGCTTTTGCTTTTTGCAAGTTCCATCAGCCTTTTCACTGCGTAACCCTTCAGTCGAGGTATGCCCGAGCTTGCCTTTACCTGTATGAACCATTTTGAACTGTCGCAGTTGGCAACAATGTCTGCCGGGCCCCTGCTTGCCGGTGAAAGCCTGACATCCCACCCAATCGACTTTAGGTAGAGCGCGACAATGTATTCTGCTTCCCGGCCAAACTTGCTCCACGAATACAAAGTAAACCGCGGGCGTTGCAATCCCATATAGCTATTCCGAGCGGGAATTGTTCACCTCCCGCTCAACAAGATACATATGTGACGGCGATGGCGTACGTGCCTGTCGCCATGACTGTGTACGCGGCTATGAAGGTTGGAGGGTGGGATCTGGCCGGGCTTGTGAAGGATCCTTCCGGCGACGCATTTCGGCAATTATTGAAATCGATCGAAGACGAGCTTGTACAATTTGAGAGAAGCCGGCAGATTTTGCGACCCGACATTTCTGAAGCTGAATTTGAAAGACTGATCCACGTGCTTGAAAGCATTTCTGAAAAAATCTCGATCGCAAGCGGCTACGCGCACTTACTTTACTATGCTGATACATCATCAAACGAAGCCTCTGCTCTCGTGATGAAGATTGAAAAGCTGGCGTCAGACATCGGCAATCGCACTCTGTTCTTTGATCTCTGGTTCAAAAAGCAGCTCGACGAGCAAAACGCAAGCAGACTGATAAATGAGATGCCGGAGGTTTACATGGAGTACCTACGGCACAAACGACTTGTCGCAAGATATTCGCTAAGCGAGCCGGAAGAAAAAATAATCAACACGCTTGAAGTGACAGGCACCCGGGCCCTTGTCAAGATCTACGACAAAATGACCAGCGCTTTTGAATTTACGATGAAGCTAAAGCGTGGCAGGAAGATTGTAGAGAAAAAGTTTGATAATAGGGAAAAGCTGGTGTCGCTGGTCAGGAGCCCGGACGGCAAAATGAGGGAAGCCGCCTACAAATCATTGTTGAAGGTTTACAAAAAAAACAGCGGGGTGCTCGGAGAGATCTACCAGAACGTCGCGATTCAGTGGCGCGACGAGGCAATCTCGATACGAGGCTACAAATCTCCAATTTCCGTACGTAACATTGCCAACAACCTAGACGACGTGACGGTCGAAGCATTGCTTGCAGCATGCAGGAAAAACTCGGCCATCTTTCAGGATTACTTCAAGGAAAAAGCAAAGATGCTAGATATGAAAAAGCTACGCAGGTACGACCTTTATGCCCCAATATCGACCAAGGCATCTGATAGCAAAAAGTTCACTTATGGTAAGGCCATCCAAAGCTTGCTTGACACCTTTGGCGATTTTGATCCGCAATTCCGAAAGCTTGCAGAGCGAGTGTTTTCAGAGCGCCACGTTGATTCGGAGATTAGAAAGGCAAAGAGAGGGGGCGCTTTCTGCTATACCGTTACGCCGAAAATAACGCCCTATGTGCTGTTGAATTTTGATGGCCTGTCAAGGGACGTATCAACGCTTGCCCATGAATTTGGTCACGCGATTCACAGCATGCTTGCGGCAGATATGCCAATAATGGTAGCGCATGCTCCACTGCCACTTGCAGAGACTGCATCAGTGTTTGCAGAAATGCTGCTCAATGAAAAGCTTGCAGAAAAGATGTCTGATAGAGAACGCAGGATTCTGCTGGCAGAGCATATAGACGACATGTATGCGACAATAATCCGGCAGGCATATTTCACGCTCTTTGAAATTGATGCGCACAGGACAATTGGTGAGAACAACGCCACAATAGATGCGGTTGCCAAAATGTACATCGACAACCTCAAGGAGCAATTTGGCACTTCAATCGCGCTTACGCCAGACTTTCAGTGGGAGTGGATTTACATACCGCACTTTTACCACACGCCTTTTTACACCTACGCATATTCGTTTGGCAATTTGCTTGTGCTGTCACTCTACAAGCAATACAAGCTGGAAGGAAAGTTCTTTGTACCAAAATATTTCAATATACTATCAGCGGGAGGCTCTAGAAAGCCTGAAGAGCTCTTGATGGAGGCAGGAATTGACATTTCAAGGGAAGAGTTCTGGCAGCAAGGATTTGATTATGTGCAGGAAATGATACAGCAGTTGAAAGCACTTGCGCCATGACGATATTGTTCTTGTAGTAAGCATTGCAGGATCAATGGCTGCCGGCGTCCTGTTACCGTCTGCCGGGTTAGTTGTGGAGCCATATTTACTGGTGTGGCTTGGGGCGCTGTTGTTTCTGAATTTGATAAGGCTCAACACATCTGACCTTGTGTCAACATTCACAAAACCAAAACAACTTGTTGTTCTCTCTGCCATCAAGCTGATAGTACTGCCACTTGCAATGTATGGTCTCGCTTATATTGTGTATCAGCCATTTGCGCTGCCGGTACTATTGCTCTCTGGCATTTCAACTGGCCTTGGGGCGCCGTTTGTCGTGAACCTGATTGGTGGACGATTGTCACTTGTGGTTGGCATGATAATGGTGACATCGCTGGCTGTACCATTTGTCTTGCCTTCCATAGTCTTTGCGGTTCTAGGATCACATTTCGAGATACCAGTGGTGCAGATGGTGTTCCTGCTTTCTGCTGCGTTATTTACCCCGTTGGCAGCTGGTTGGTTTACGAAAAAATATTTGCCCGCTGTATCGCGTTTTGCAGACGAAAACTCATTTCCGCTGTCGCTTATCTTCATTATCTTGATAAACTTTGGAATGTTTGCTAAATTCTCTGGGTTTTTTTACTCTGAGGAATGGTTCTTGCTTGGGACTGTCGCAACAGCATTTCTTTGCTATGCCGCCTATTGCCTGGTAGGATATGCGAGTGCTTTTGGTGGCCGCTATGAGAGGACTGCAGGCCTAATAGCCATGAGCTACATCAACAACGTGCTCGTGGCCGTGTTTGCATATCAGTTCTTTGGCTCGGCAGTGGCGGCGCTTGCAGCACTTTACAATCTCCCGTATTATGTTGGGATAATTGTCATCAAAAAATTCATTCCGAGGACGCAATAGTCAAGAAGATGGGAATAATCGAAAAGCCTCAGGGTATGTATAGACCTGAACATGAATCTTGATTTTATTCCAGTTCTGGAAAACGCTTGCCAATCATATTGATACCCTGTCTAGTGATCGATACTTCACTAAAACCCGCATGTGGTTTTAGAAACCCTTGGTCTATCATCCATCTTGTGATCTTGTACAGATTACGCCTGTAACTGTCACCTGCAGAAATCCTAAGATATTTTGATAATTCATTTTCCTTGCCCCAGTAATTCTTTGTTTTTATATAATCGACAACATTTGTCATGAGTGCCGTCCTACCAATTACTCCACCTTTCATTTCGTATATCCCGCGTAACAACCAAGGCCACAGGATTTCATTGTCATCATGACTCCACCTATCTGACATAGAAATAGAACGTCTTGCAGGCATATTTTAGTTAGCGTTGACCGATCGAATCAAACAAAAGAGAAAGTCATGGCCATCCATCAATAAGTCCCAAAAATTGATTGTAATACTCTAGTCCAAAAAGGTAGACCAGCAAGTCCCGCACTCGTTAGGTTTCGTCGTCGCCTGCAGCATCGAGGATGGTCTTTGCCTGCTTGTAGTGCACGACATCTATCATCCTCCCCTCAAGCCTAACCGAGCCTCTTCCGCTTCCCTTCTGCATTGCTTCACCAAGGGCCGCAACCACCTTTTTCGCCCACTCGATTTCGCTCTTGGTTGGGAGAAAGACCTTATGCACAGGATCAATCTGGCTCGGATGGATTATGCTTTTGCCCGCGTAGCCCAGCCTCTTTGCAAGCATGGCGTCCCTAACAAGACCTTCAGTATCATCAATTTTCTGCCATATCCCGTCTATTGCATTGACTCCAGCCGCCCTTGCGTCAACCGTCACTTTGGCCCGAGCGTAACCGTATCCGGCTGACTCGTTTTCGTCGTAATCAAGTCGCATATCATGCAAGAAATCAAACACGCCAAAGACAAGCGCGTTTATCCGATCGTCAGCGTGTGCAATCTCGTACGCGTTCACAACTCCTTTCGCGGTTTCAATCGAAGGCATCAGAGCTATTTTCCCTGTCTTTCTTGACTTTTCGAGTGTCGTAAGTTGCTTTTTTATCTTCATGAGCTCCTTCGCGTCGTTGACCTTTGGAATCACTATCCCGTCCAAGCCCTTTTGTAAAGCTGCCTTTAGGTCTGCTGCGATAAGCCCAGATTCGGACGAGTTTGTCCTGACATAGATAGGCCTGCCGTATTCTTGCCTGTGCGAAAGTGCATCGGCTATAATCTTTCTAGCCGCGTCCTTTTCGTTGACCGGAACCGAATCCTCAAGGTCAAGGCAAATGATGTCGGCTTCCAGTCTCTTTGCCTTTTCTACAAAGCGTGCACTGTTACCAGGAACAAAGATCAGGCTTCGGAACACAAAAGAGAGAAGAAAAGGTGGTTTTTAGAGCTTTTGTGGAGTCGTCAGTATCTTTCCGAACTGCTGGGCCTCTGCCATCATGACGTGGCCCTTGACCATGTCGGAGAACGGTAGAACGGTATCAATCACCGGCTTTATCTTGCCCTTGCTGACCCAGTACATCACGTCTTCAAGCTCTGCCTTGTTGCCTTGAGTAGAGCCTAGCAAGTTTGTGCCCTTAAAGAAAAGGAACCTCAGGTCTATTGTCGAGTCATAACCGGTGGTTGCGCCGGTCGCGACTAGCGTGCCTCCCATCTTGAGCAGGCCAACTTCTTGCGGGAACGTCGCCTTGCCAATGTGCTCAAACACTACGTCGACGCCGGATTGGCCCAGCTTTTTGTTGATTTCGCGCACCTTCTTGTACCAGTCGGCTTCCCGGTGGTTGACGACATAGTCCGCTCCAATCTCGATACACTTGTCCATTTTTTCCTTGTTACCTGCCGTCGCAATGACTGTGCAGTTGTAAAGCTTGGCAATCTGTATGCCAACCATTCCAACACCAGAGCCGCCGCCCATGATAAGCACGAGCTGGCCCGGCTTTATTTTGGCCCGGCCAACCAGCATGTGCCAAGATGTCATGCCAACCATCGATACCGCAGC
>DAOL01000048.1:3074-3269 GCA_002501845.1 Nitrososphaera sp. UBA217 | reverse complement strand
TCAACTTTGATCAAAACTTCGTTAGGCTTTAGGTTTGGAACATCGATATCTTCAATCTTTATGACTTGCGTCGGGTCCTTGTTGTACTCTCTGAATACTGCTGCCTTCATAGAGCCAAAAGCACTTGTCAGACCTTAAATAGTTAACTCATGCCAGATGCTGTTAGATTAAGGGACATGGCTATTTCTTTTTCTT
>DAOL01000048.1:0-2903 GCA_002501845.1 Nitrososphaera sp. UBA217 | reverse complement strand
TTTATCCTACCAGAGGACGCCGCGTTGATAAGGTAGTTTTCAACCGATGCAGCGAGCTCAGGCTTGACGAGCCTGATGTTCATGAGCCGCTGGCGTGCCTGAGCGTCAAGGACAACCTGCAAAACTCGCTGGCGCATCGCAGCTTCCGATTCGCGCCTTCTCGTGTCTTCGTCATTTGGCTTCTGTGGAATTGACATAGCTCATTACGCGTAGCGCTGGAGCTGCGGTGCAGTTTTTATCAACTCTTTGTGGATCTCGGTCGCAAGTCTATCCATCTTTTTCATGCCTTCGCTTGAAACGAATCTGCCCTTGCCCTGAACCTTGACGATGTAGCCGGACACCTCCAGTTGCTGCAAAGCCTTGCGGATGATTGCGCCTCCCGCATCCTTGTGGTGGGCGAGATTGTAGCCAACCTTCTTCCTGCCGCCATAAGCAACCTTCAGGTCACCAACTCCAAGAGGACCGTGAAGGTAAATCTTTCTCAAGAGTGAAGCGCATCTAGCGTACCACCAGTCTTTGTGCTGGGGAATTCTAGTGGCGTGCGAGCCTGTTTTGACAAATGCAGACCAAGCCGGGGGCACTACCTTTTTGTCATTCTTCAACTGTTCGGCCAGCTTGGCGATCAGCTCGTCAGCCGGAACGTCGTAGACCTTTGCCATATAGTATCTCGAAAATCTGCTTGAGCCCTTATAAATCCTTATTCTGCCAAGATCCTGCGGTAGGTATGTCCGCATTTTAGGCACGTGATCCGCATTGCCCTCGTTTTTGCCCTGCCAACCCTCACCCGCGCGCTTCTTCCCGGCACAATGAACGCCTTGCACTTTTTGCAAAAGAGCTGCCTCGCCTCGTACGGCATTCGGACCCGAAAACGCATCGCTATCTTTTTCGCCACCCACGCTTGCCGAGCTGCTAGGACTTCGTCTTTTTCCTTTAGGGCGGTGTTGACGAGTATGTCGATTCGCTCCCTTGCTATCTGTTTTTCCTGCAGCTTCAACATGCTGGCAACGCCCTGCTTCCAAATAAACTATCACTGAAACCGTTAATTAACTTGTCAAACAATTACNNGGGCGTTATCCAACAATGGGACTACGACCTATGTCTATGTAGACAATGTCGCCTTTCCAGCGTTTTACGACTTTTTTGGCGAGCTCCTGCATTCAAAGGTGCCTCTTGAAGTCAGGGACGGTAAATTTGGACCCGGCGAAATAATCATTAGCAATGGTGATAAGAGTCAGGCCGACGCACACTTGAGCCTATGCGTCAAGGAACTGCAGGAACTGGTACACGCCAAGAAATCTCAGATTTTTGACAGATACGCCGATACTGCTTAATATACAGGCCCGGCGGTATCGAGAGATACGATAACGCTCATCATCGCCGAGGCTGCGCTAGAGACTGTGCCGCGCGAGATTGCCAGCCACGCTGCAGTGCGAAACCATGCGCACAGCCTAGGGCGTCATCCATCTGAAACTCTGCTTGACAGGAGCTACCATCATGCTGCTATGAGCAGGCTGCAGGACAACAGCAAGCGCGGCAGGCCTGACATTGTCCATTTCGCGCTCATGGAGGCGTTGTCTACTCCGATCTTTATGAAATGCAAGCTGCGCGTCTATGTGCATACAATAGATGACAAGCTGATCACAATCGCCGAGAACCTGCGGATCCCAAAGTCGTACTTTCGCTTTGAAGGACTTGTCATGGGCCTGTTCAGAGACAAGATGGTCAAGAGCGACCAAGGCGCTGTCCTGATGGNNATAAGCGACATCCCGTTTGAGGCACACGTCGTTATTGCCAGGATATTGTATGAATGCGAAAAGCTACTTGAAAAAGGCATCCACCATGAAGGCGATGAAAAGCGCCGTCAAGTAAGGGCTTGAGAACTTGAACACGGTCCATGACGCCCTTTCGCTCGGTCTTACCAGGAGCCAGACTGAAAGTCCGATCATGACTGCTCCAAAGACGCTTGCAGTTGCAAGGTAGATCATGCCAAACTGGTTGAAAAAGAAAGGCAGGATGCTGAAAACAACCATCATCAATGTGGTACCGGCAATTACCCTGACTGATGACTTTTCGCTAGACACCACTGTCAGCATCGGCACGCCGGCCTTGGCGTAATCCTTCTTTACGTGAAGGGCAAGGCTCCAGATGTGAGTCGGTATCCAGAGGAAAACGAGCCCAGCCATCACTAGACCTATCTCGATATTCATCGTCGTGACTGCAACATAGCCTATTAGCGCTGGTGCTCCGCCTGAAAAACCACCAAGGATGATGTTTGATTGGCTGCGTCGCTTGAGCCACTTGCTGTAGACGATAATATTGTCAAAGAGCCCGAAGGCCATCAGCCCAAAAGCCCAGATGTTGATGAACCATGCGCAAGCAAGTGAAATTGCTGCAAGCCCGAGACCAAAGGCAAGTGCATTCTTGGGCGATATCCTGCCCGACGGAATCGGCCGACCCTTGGTTCGATCCATTATCGCGTCTATGTCGCGGTCGTTGTAGCCGGTGAGCGTGTCAGCTGCTGCCGAACCTGCAGCCACTCCACCTATGAGCAAAAGCCAAGTGAGCGGCGTGATCGGGATGTCGAAAAGAAATGAAGCTGTTAATGCGGCACCAAACGCGGTGAAAACCAGCAGATACCAGATCTTGGGCTTTGTAAGCTCGTAATAGTTCTTCAGCTTGCTGCCTACAGTTATCTGGTGTATCGTCAATTGCTCGCGATGAGTAAAGTGAACTGATTGTTATTTATATTATTACTTGGCAATCGACGTGGGATAGACTATCTCGCGGCTTGTCTTGCGCATCTCAATGAACGTCTCGGTCTTTTGCACGCCTTCTATCCTACCTATTTTTTCCGAGATAAGCTGATGCATCTCGTCAAGCGAGCGGGCGTTCATTGTCACCAG
>DAOL01000058.1 GCA_002501845.1 Nitrososphaera sp. UBA217 | reverse complement strand
CGTCAAGGCCAGAGTGACGTGCCCGCGCCTAGACGTCCTAACGCCACGATGACGTTGGAAAGCCGCTGCTCTGAGGGATATTCAAGAGTACGATTTTGATTGCTTCGGATAATGATTAATTAAGAAGCCAAATTAGCCAATCGGGCTTACACAGCCCCGAACGAATTAGACAGTTTTAGAGTGCATCTCGATTCTGGTGCCCAAAGCGCGGCGACATTCTGTATTACTATTGTCCCAAAATAGTAGTGGGGTCGGTGGGATTTGAACCCACGACCTCCAGCGCCCCGGGTTCGTCGGCCATCCAAGGAGACAGCCTCTGACATCCTGACCAAGCTAGACTACGACCCCTCACAATGTCACATTCCAAAACCTCTATTAAACTTACAGCACCAAGTTCACTTGTCTTTCGTGAATTCCAGCTCGACGCTCTTGTTCCTGATGTTCATGGTGTAAGCTTCATAATCGTTGACAGGGATGACGTCTAGGCTCATGTTGCCGCACACTGGACAGACCATAAACCCGCGTGATCCTTTCAGCAGCGACGCGGCCCATAGACAGTTGTTGCAGATCACAAGGTCACGGTACTCTTCGCCGGCCATTGCATGATTTTTCGTGCCACAAATAAAAATCAGACGGCTTTCATTCTCTTGAATGAAAAGATCCCAAATGCCCCAAGAGCTGCAGTATAGCCGACCAGAACCGCTCCGTCAAACCCTATTGAATTGCTGCCGACGCCCAGCATCGCATGCCTCAGCGCGTCGACGCCGTAAGTTGCAGGGTCTGCCGCGGTTAGGATTCCGAGCCAGCCTGGCAGGTTGTCAAGCGGGAACAGCGCGCCAGAGAGAAAGAACAACGGAAAGACTACGAAGCTCACAATCATCTGGAACCCCTCTAGGCTGTACATGTAACTGCCAAGCGCAAGTCCAAGCGACGTGAGGCCAAATGACATCAAGAGTATTGTTGCGACGACTTGCACTAGCGACAGCGGCGTGAACGGAATGCCAATCGCAGCTCCAATTGCAAGCAGTATAGCGGCCTGTATCAGCGAAGTGGTCATGCCGCCAAGGGTCTTGCCCACAAAGACGCTACCCCTGCTGACTGGGGCCACCATCACGCTCTTCAAGAAATCAAACTTTCTGTCCCATATTATGTAAGACCCAAAGAACACCGAGCTGAATATTATCGACATGGCCACGATGCCGGGGAATATGAACAGCTGGTACTCGACTCCGGGCGCCGTCGACGGGTTGGCAGCACCGAGGCCGGAACCTATTACAAACAGCCACAGTATTGGCGTAAACGTCGACGCGACAAGCCTGCTCTTTTCTCGCATAAACACCTTGAACTCCCGCAGCCACAGTGCGTATATCTTGGTCAGGTGGTCTTCGACGCTAATCGTACTTTGCATACCTCTCCATGAAACCCCCTTCAGCTTGTTCTTTGATGTTCCGGCCGGTAATCTGGATGAACACGTCATTGAGAGTCGGGCTTGCAAACTCAGCCGACTCTGCCTCCACGTGCTGCAGTAGCATAGGCAGCGCTTTCTTGGCGTCCTTTACTGACAGGACAAGGAAGCCATCGCTCTGCTCCACCTTGTGCACAAAGTCAAGCTGCGCAACCATTTTGCCGGCATTTGGAGTCTTTGTCTTGATCCTTATGATGTCACCTCCAAGGCCTGCCTTCAAACCTGTCGGTGTGTCAAGCGCGACTATCCTGCCCTTGTCAATGATGCCAACGCGGTCGCACAACATGTCCGCCTCTTCCATGTAGTGCGTCGTCAAAATGATCGTCACTTTCTCTTCCTCTACTAGGCGCTTGACGTACTTCCACATCGTCTCCCTGCTTGCAGGGTCAAGCCCCAGCGTAGGTTCGTCAAGGAACATTACCTTTGGTTTGTGCAAGAGGCCACGAGCGATTTCAAGCCGCCTGCGCATGCCCCCAGAATAAGTCTTAACTTGGTCGTGCTTGCGATCTGTCAACCCCACTAGCTCGAGTACCTCGTCTATCCTCTGGCGCCTTGCATGCCTCGGCACGCTGTAAAGCATGGAATGCAGTTGCAAATTTTCATAGCCGGTGAGCATGTCATCACTGCTTGGAGCTTGGAACACTATACCAATGCTTGCTCGAACCTTTGCCGACTGGCTAACGATGTCGTAGCCGTTCACCGTCGCGCTGCCAGACGTGGGCCTTAGTAGCGTCGCAAGCATGTGGATAGTGGTTGTCTTGCCGGCGCCGTTTGAACCTAGCAACCCAAAAACTTCATTTTCATTGATGTCAAGCGTAAGGTTGTCCACCGCTGTCAAATTGCCGTACTTTTTGACCAGGTTCCTTATCTTTATCAAACGGATACATGACCGCAGCCGAGTCTATTATGCCTTGACATTTCAAAAAAAACAAAAAATGAAAAAAGAAAAAGCGTTTACTTGCCTATCCTGAACATCTTTGTTCCGCAGACCGGGCAGACACCCTGTGTCGCGGGCTTGCCGTTCTTCATTGTAACCTTTTTCTCGTCCTTCATTGTTCTCTTGGCTTTACACTTCACGCAGTATGCTTCTGTTGCCATGGAGCCCGTATACTTTTGGGGGTAAAAGAAGCTTTCCTCGTGCTAAGCTTCAGGGACAAGCCAGTCAATGAGGCTGTCCAGCTCCTCGCAGCTTATTGTCACCCTGATTGGCCCTAGGGGCGATTCCTGCTCTTCATCAATGACTGCTGCAATACCTGCGGTGGCCGCCTGCTTATTTAGCAAAAACCATGTACTGTCCCCGGCTCGGTTATCAAGCAGTGTCCTTCGCAAGACTCCCATCGCCGATCTCGATCGCACTTGCTCGTACAGCACCCATAGCGGCTCGCTCCCCGCTGCCCTGCCCACGACCCTGCTGCCGTAGCGGAACTCTGGCGAACACCTCTCCACAATATTGGCGATGGCGTCGATCACTTTTTGCGGATCTTCAGAAGGGTTTACCGGCGCTTCGACCTTTAGCTCTATTGGCGACGATATTGTCGGCTTTTTCAACTGTCCTTGGCCTCCCTGAGCCACCCCTTTACAATGTCGTATGCGCGTTGTTTTAGCTGCTCCAGCGTCAGGTCATTGTTTGATATCGTTTCGTCTGCAAGCGCGATTGCCTCGCTTATCCCGACAGATAGCTCGCGCTTGTCCCGGCCCGCAAACTCGTCGCTGCTTGCCGGGGCGTCCGACCTGCCCCTGCTTGCCAGGTGTTTGAAGCGCGTGTTCCGCGATGCGTGGATTGCCAAAACTTTCACGTTGCCAACTTTCTTGAGGATCTCCACTTCTGGTATGCTGCGTATGCCGTCTATCACTACGTTGCCATTGCTGCCATCCCTTGTCAGTTTTTGCGAGACTAGGTGGGCTACCGCGCCCTGTCCCAAATCCTGCCTGAGCTTGATCATCAGCTTGCCAAGGTTAGAATCTGTGGGCTCGAGGCCCTGCCTTTTTGCCTCTTCTCTAACGGCGTCACCCATCGTCACCATTGCAAAACCTTTTTCTTTGAGAAAAGACGCTACGGTCGACTTACCGGCGCCCGGCATGCCCGTAAGACAGACGATGAGACGCTTTGACATAATTATTCTGCCGAAAGGTCCCAGTATGCGGCGTCTTTGAACTCTTCCTTTGGCTTTCCAAGAGCCTTCCACTCTTTGAACGACTTCGGGTATAGCTTGACGTTCTGGAACCCTGCCAGCTTTAGCGCATAGTACGTCAAGCCGGAAAGCGTCCCAACGCTTCCGCAGTAGGTGATGATCTCGTAGTTGTCCTTTATGCCGCGGTTTTCAATGAATCTTTTCAATTCTTCTGCCTTGCGCAGGATGCTGCCATTAGAGCCGACCATCGTGTACGGAATGTTCTTTGCACCCGGTATATGTTCCGTCAGAAAGTTTAACCGCTCACGCGAGTCGACGAGCAGCTTCCCCGGCAGCGACTTGACCGTCTCAACATAAGAAGCGTCTGCGTAGATTTCCTTATTGATGTTAAGCGAATGCTTTACCTTTGGAAAGGTGCGCGCCTGCTTTTCGGTTTCTAGCCCGAGCTCCTTCCACTGCTTGAAAGTCATTTCAAGCAACGCTGTGTTTGCGTGGCCAACGTACTGGAACGTCCACGCCACCCTGGCTGCTAGGGCGCCAAATGTATCATCGTATACTACCACTGGCGTCTTGTCAGATATGCCGAGCTCTTCTAGAATGGTGACAATTTTTTCGGGCGTGTCGTTTTCAAGCACGCGAGCCAGCGGCAAAGAGACTGCAGTCGGTATGTGTTCCTGATTGTAGTCGTCTGTCTTGCGCACATCGACAACGCGCACTGCCTTTTTTCGCACCAGCGAACGCAGCGTGTCGGCGTCGCACACTATTGGAAGCTGGACAGAGCCCGTGGATGTTTTTGCTGATTTCTTTTTTGCCGCCCCTGCAGTCAAGCTGCGCATTCTCCTCTCGCAGTCTTGGCTGAAAAGGTAGAGTCGCTGCCATAGTCCCTGTAGGCCTCAGGGTCCTGATCTGGCGTCGGTAGCTGTATTACCTGCGCAAGGGCCGCCTTCAGCCCTTCAAGGTTCTTGATGCCAGCTGGCCCCTGGCCCTTTGTAACGTTGACGACCCATTGGTGCAGACTCTCATTTCCCGTTTTCTGTTGCTTGTATAGCTCGATTACCTTCAAGACAGTGTCAATCACGCGTTTTGCCGGCACGCGCATCGCGGCTTTTGCTAGCTCGCCCTGCTCGCCAGCGCTTCCTCCAAACAGCATCGTGTATGTCGGAGTCATAGAGTTGTTCACCCTGGTCGCGCCTCCAAAGAACCCGATGGTAGCGATTTCGTGCTGGCCGCAAGAGTTGGGGCAACCACTTATCTTGATTGTAGCGTCCCGCAATGAATCGTCGGTGTCAAGCCCGAGCTCGAGGAACTTGCGCTGCACTTCNNGTCCCGCGCACGTAGCGCACCGCAAAGTTTTGCTGGGGGGTGTTCCTTGCGACACTTTCGGCCGAATAGTCGCGGATGGCAGAAGCAAGCACACGCAGCTGGCTTGCAGTGATGTCGCCGGCTCCCAGAGTGATGAATACCGTGAAATAGCCGTCCTGCTTTTGCGGAACGACGTTGGTGTGAAGCCAGCGTTCAAACGCGGGACTATCCTTTGTAACCTGATCGTTTAGCACCGGCAGTTTTGCCATTCTCGGCGCCTTTGGCAGCTGCCTGGTGTCCTCCTGGGACTTNNGTGGCCTATGAAAGAGGCAGCTCCCAGGCCGCCGCCAAGGTAGATTTTGAAGCCCCTGGTCGTTCTGCCGTTCTCCACCCTTGTTGCCGGCACAAGCCCAATGTCTGCCACCCTGACAAGGCCATGCTGGTCGCAGCATGCAAAGTTGATCTTGAACTTGCGCGGAAGGTTCTGGCACATGGGGTTACGGAGGAAGAACTTTGCGATCGCCATCGAATAAGGAGTGGCGTCAAAGTTTTCGTTGGGACACACGCCTGCAAAGTGGCTGCACATGACGTTTCTGATGGTGTTGCCGCATGCTTCCCGGGTGGTAAGGCCGGTCTCGACAAGGCCTCTCATGACCTCGCTGACATCTTCCAGTTGTACCCAATGGAGCTGGATGTTCTGTCGGGTGGAAACATGGGCAGATCCAATCGAGAACGCTTCCGAAAGGCTTGCAATTTTTTCAATCTGGTCCGGAGTTATCTCGCCGCCTGGCACCTTTATTCTGACCATGCTGTACTCCATGTGAAGTCGCGAGCCGTATGCTCCGTGCTGCAAGCGGAAGCGCCTGAAATCGTCCTCTGAAATCTTGCCCTGCCTGAATAGCTTGACTTTTTTAGCAAAAACCTCCGTCTCCTCTTCCCGGCCCCACTTTGGGTTGGGTTTGGGTGGAGAAACGCCCTTTTGTCTAGAATTAACAGTGGCGACCCTGGATTTCTTCATTATACGATATAAAAAGCGTACACCAAATCATATATTTTTTGTGGATATGGGAGATATCCGCAGCAATTCTTGAGAGGGGCGGCAAGATATAGTATCTATGTTCGGAAGCTTTTTAATGCAATCTGCTCGCCTGTATGGCATGGTTTCTAAAAAGAAGGCCCGTCCGATTCCAAAAGGCTACCATACCATAACCCCCGGCATTGCTGTACGCAATGCAGGCCAGGCCATCGAATTTTACAAAAAGGCATTTGGCGCAAAGGAGAAGACCCGAATGCCCGGCCCGGACGGAAAGATAATGCACGCCGAGATGATGATTGGCGACTCGCACATCATGGTGGGAGAGGAGAATCCCCAGATGAACAACCCCTCGCCGCAGTCCCTAAACGGAAGTCCCGTAGGCTTGTATGTCTACGTCACAGATTCAGACAAGGTCTTTGCCCGGGCGGTAAACGCCGGCGCCACCGTGACCATGCCGATGATGGACCAGTTCTGGGGCGATCGCTCAGGCCTGATAACAGACCCCTTTGGGCACAAGTGGTGGGTCGCGACGCGCAAGCGCGACCTGTCTTCAAAAGAGATGAAGAAGGCGGCAGAGGAATGGTTCGCTCAACAGGCAAGACTACAATAGCACAAGCTTAAAATCACCTATCGGACGGCTGGTTACTGAAAAATGGGCAAGAGAACGCTGGTGCGTCGGAGGGGCCGAGGAGGCAAGCAATTTCGAGCGATCATTGTCGGCAAGATTGCCCCTGCAAAGTACCCCAATTTCAAGCTAGAAGATCATCACACCGGCAAGGTGGTTGACATTGTTCACGAGAGGGGACGCGACGCGCCTCTGGCAAAGATACAGTTTGACGACGGAAAGTATTCCTATGTTCCAGCCCCGGATGGCACAATTGTTGGAAGCACTATCGAAGCCGGCGCGGGCACAGCTACCAAGCCCGGCAACATTATGGCTTTGGAGTCAATACCGGATGGCACAGTTGTATGCAATATTGAAAAGAACGCCGGCGACGGAGGCAAGCTGATAAAATCAGCCGGCTCATCAGCAGTAGTGTTTGCGCACGGCACCGAGGGTGTAACGATAAAGTTCCCGTCAGGCAAGTTCCTCATACTTAACCAGAAATGCAGGGCCATAGTCGGAGCGATCTCGGGCGCAGGCCACAAGGAAAAGCCATTCCTGAAGGCAGGAAACCGTGCAAAGTACATGCAAGCCCACGGCAGGCTCTATCCAACAGTAAGGGGCATCGCCCAGGCAGCCGTCTACCACCCACACGGAGGCGGGAGGCACCAGCACATCGGCCGCCAGTCGTCAGTCGGCAGGACAACTCCTCCGGGACGCAAGGTGGGCAATATCGCCCCTAGAAAGACAGGCAGGGGGAGGATCAGGGACCCCAACCAGCTAAAGTCCCGCTAATCTTTTTCTCCTTTTTATGGGAATTTGCGCGCAAAGGCTATATCTTGTTGCCTGTTCTACGATTTTTACCAATGAAAGCGGAGCAGTTTTCAAAGAATGTGTTGTCTCTCGACCCCGAGATCAGGTTTGTGGGTGTGATGGAAAAATCCGGTCACCTCTATGCCAGCATCAGAAGGAGCGATACTGAAGAGTACCTGAAGGGCAGGAGCCCCGAGATCAGCCTTGCCCAATCTGCCTACGTCGTGGATCTGAGAAAGATGTTCACGCAGGAGCTCGGCAGCCTGAAATCTGTCATTTACACCTATGACAAGGTCAAGCTCATCAGCATGCCGGTCAAGGAGCATGTGCTTGTGATCTCTGCAGAACCTAGGGTTGATGCAGATCTTCTTGTTGAAAAAGCTGTGGAGTACATCAAGTCGGTCGAAAACGAGCTTTCGCTCTACCCGCCAAGCAACGTCGTCAACGAAGAAAAGAAGGAGGCGCTTCGGAATCTGCACCATTCCGGGATCTCTGAAGATCTGATAGCAGAGCAGCTCGACCTTGATGTCAACACTGTCAAGATGCTCATCGCAGAAATAAGATGATCATCCAATCCCTTTGAATTTTTCAAGCGACTTCCACAGGTACCATGTGGCGATGCTGCAGTAGGGCTTCCAGAGCTGCGCGATGTCGCGCATGCGCACCGGTGATGGCAGCTCCACAAGCGAATAGGCTTTTTGCATGGCTTTTCGCAGGCCAAGGTCACCGACAGGCAGCACGTCCTGCCGGCCAAGGCAAAAGATCAAAAACATTTCAGCGGTCCA
>DAOL01000037.1 GCA_002501845.1 Nitrososphaera sp. UBA217 | reverse complement strand
GGTCATAATCTGTGCTTGCGCCGTTAGCTTGATAGCCATTTAGGGATTGCATTCATGCAGCGTAAATCGCCTTACCAAGAGTCTACAAGCCAAAATATTATGGCAGTGACACTGCAGAGTCTGCCGCAGGAATCGGGCCTGACGAAAATAGAGTACGAAGGTCCGCGTATCGCGCTCTACTCAAAGAACCCGAGCTATCTGATGCAGAACAATCAGCTTGTCTCAAATATGGTCAACACTATAAAAAAGAGGATCGTTATACGCACGGACGAGTCTATAAGGCGGCCTCAGGACGAGTCTGCCCGAATAATTGCAGACACAATACCGAAGGAGGTCGGAGTCGCCGGGACTTTCTTTGATGCCGTGCTCGGTGAGGCCGTGCTGTTTGCTAAAAAACCTTGGATGTTGGCACAGGTGGGCGAGGATTTAGACAATATCGAGCTTGCAGAAAAGACCGGCTGGAAAGTGCGGGTCAGAAAGGCGCCGAAGGACATGGCCCCTATTGAGGCTCTCTACAAGATTCTGGGTGAAACTGTGAGTGAACGCACCAAGTTCTACCGCGAAGTGGGGGACAAGATATTTCGCGACAAGCTAAGCGAATCTGCAGAGGCCAGCCTTATGACGCTTGGAGGATTTGCAGAAGTTGGCAGATCTTGCATGCTTCTGACTACTCCTGAGAGCAAGGTTCTGCTTGATTGTGGCCTGAACCCTTCTGCTAAAGACTCACTTGCTGCAATGCCTCGCTTTGATGTTGCAGGCATAGGGATGGAAGAGATTGACGCGGTATTGTTGAGCCACGCACATATGGATCACGCCGGCTTTTTGCCCGCGCTTTACAAGTACGGCTATGGAGGTCCAGTTTACTGCACCGAGCCGACGCTCTTACTGATGAGCATGCTGCAAAAAGACTATGTAAGGTGCTCCGGGGATCTGGCGCTCTATTCAGAAAAGGATATCGACAGCGCGGTCACCCATACTATAACGCTGACGCACGGGATAGTGACGGACATTTCGCCTGACGTGAAGCTGGTCCTTTCAAATTCGGGCCACATCCTCGGCTCGACGTCGGTCCACCTGCATATCGGAAACGGCGATCACAATCTTGTCTATACCGGCGACATGAAGTTTGGTAGGACTCTTGCTCTTGAAAATGCGTCTTGGAACTTTCCGCGCGTCGAAACAATGATTATTGAAAGCACGTACGGCGGCAAGGAAGACATCATGTGTCCAAGGGAAGAGGCCGAAGCCCGCCTTGCCAGTTCAATTAGCAAGACCGTTTCGGCAGGGGGACACGTGCTTTTACCGGTGCCGGTGGTGGGCATTTCGCAGGAGATTATTCTTGTGCTTGACAGGTTCATGAAGGGAGTGCAGGCTAAGGTGCTCGTTGAAAAATCCATTTCGAAAGCAACAGCCATCTACGAAGCATATCCCGAGTTCCTCTCAAAAGAATTGCGCCAACGTGTACTGGAATCAGAAGCAAGCCAGTTTGGTTCACAGTTCTCCATAGTAGAATCTCAATTGCTCAAGATTGGTGAGCCTGCGGTGATACTTGCTCCTTCATCGATGCTTTTAGGAGGACCTTCGGTNNCGTACCAGGCGGTCGAAACACCGGGCAGAGCCATTCAGGACGGCGCCCGCCAAGTGGCTATCAGGGGGGAAACAATAAACTTGCAGTGCCAAGTCGAAAGGATAGACGGCTTTGCCAGCCACAGCGACTACAATCAGACAATGGAATATGTCAAGAGGCTCAGGCCAAAGCTCAGGCGAGTTCTCGTCAACCACGGTGAGCGGCCAAAGGCACAAAACCTTGCAAGCTCGATAAATAAGTTCTTCAAAATACAGACCCAGCATCCGCTTGTGCAAGAAGCGATAAAGTTACTTTAGGTCGTATGCTCCGCGCCAAATCTTGACGCCAGGTGGTGTGATGACAATACGCTCTTCGCCTAGCCTTGCAATGTCGCCACCTACGGACTGCGCGTATGAATATAGGTCTTCAACAACCTTGCGCAATTCTTCAACATCCTTTTGCGCTAGCGGTGTGACCCTAAGGATCAGAATCATATGTTTCTTGATATCTTCTTTTATTGCAGTGATGTCACTCACATCGCGCAGCGTAAGTGCCTTCAAATAAACAGGAGTTTTTTGTGCTTGCATCTGTCTGAATTGAATTGAGATTGTTATGCGTTGTCAATAGTCGTGGTGGTCAAATCTCATTCACTGAATAGTTGATTTTAGCTGGATGATAGTAAATGTAGGATTTTGTACCCTTGGATGCTATATTCGTATGGCGTCGGCCAAAGAACTGTCGGCTGGCGACGTAATGACCTCTCTTTCGCTGCCGTCGATAGTTACTCTAACCTTGGACTCAGAGTCTTTTGGGGCGTCAGAGTACCGCAGTGCAATGGCAGCGCATGTCGCCACCATGGCATCGTCATGCTTTCCGCGAAGTATGCACGTCGGGCCGACGTGATCCTTGGCTTCTATCATAATATCACCTTCGGTGACAAGCGCCTTTATCATTTCGTTTTCGTCCTTATTCCTGCCAACTACTAGCTTTGCGTCGGGCGTCAGTCGGAAGTGCCTGCCAACCTTTAAGAGCTCGATGTCGTTAAGCGACGGGATGTCGTCAAAGCGTTCCATGATGTCTTCAACGCGTTTTGAAAACGCGGGATCGGTCAACAGGCATCCCCCAGCAGCGTTCGGAGGTTCAGCAATGCCAAAGTGCTTTGCCATCACAAGTTGGCCTTTCCTAGACCTACCCTTGATTTCACCCATGTTCTCGCGTTTTACTAATCCTGATTTTTCAGCGTCTGTAGGTGGCAAGTTCTTTGCAGACAGTGGACGCAGTACTTTGCCTTCCATGCCAGTTTCATTTTCAATAATCTGGAGCGCACGGCTATTCTGGCTCATTGGTCGCTGGAAGAGAACTTCGCCAGTAATGACAAGATCTGCGCCTATCTTCTCCATGTGCTCTCTTGCAGCATTATACATCATGGCCCTGCAGTCAATGCAGGGGTTCATGCCAGAGCCGTAGCCGTACTTTGGTTTCTTTAGCATGCGAAGATATTCTTCGCCAAAATACACCGTCTTTAATTTTATGCCCAATTCGTCGGCCACTTCCTTTACGCGGTGGCCGCAGCCCTTACCGCAGTCAAAATCGCAAAACGGTGTCTTTATCGCGACAGCCTCGATTTCGACTCCTTGCTCCAGCATCATTCTCACAGCAAGGCTGCTGTCGAGGCCGCCAGACAGCAAAGCAACTGCCTTTGGCTTTTTTTCGTCAACCGATTTATCAACGTTTTGCTGCGACATTGTTAGCCTTTGCGGCCATTTGGTTATAAAAATGATATGTGCCCCGCCTCTGACTCACACGCTGTCACTGGTTAGCCATAAGCTGTTTCCTCTGCGCGCTCTACAAACGGGGTACACTAAGTATGATGTCATGCTATTTGTCTTTTATGATGTGTGATAGGTCTATCTCAAATGCGGCGACGGGCATCCTTAGCTTGAAATTCTCGAGCGCAAGCGGGGTAACTTCGCCTATGGTGCCCATCAACATGCCATCAATGACAATTTCGGCAGACCTGCCTTCCATGAACATCGTATTTTGCGCCGCCTTTGTAATCGCGTCCCTGCCAAAGCACGACTTGATCAGGGCTTGCATTACAGACCTTATTTCGGTGTAGCCTGCATCAACATGGGTTATGACGCCGCCCACATTCCATCTTTCTGTTAGGGCTCCATTCTTGTGGAAGGTCTTGCCGATCTCGAAAAGTCGCTGCGGGTATTCTTCGTGCACATTGCGGGAGAGCGATTGGAGGAGCGCAGGGATAAGCGAGTCGCGCAGGATTTCGTGCTCGAGGCTTTTAGAGCCGTCGACTGCCAGGGCGTCCTTGCCGGTAATGCCAAACGCGTTGTACTGCACTTCCCTGCTTGTCAGTGAGAAGCTGAGTGCCTCGATCATGCCAAGGCCTGTCAGGGCTTCTCTTATCGCGCAGAAATAAGTGGAAAGTAAATTTTTCTGGCCTGCCGTCGGCGAAGCCGGGAACGTCGGCTCTAAGTTGAATATGCCGTAGCCTATCGCCACTTCCTCTGCAATGTCTATTGGGTGGTTGATGTCTATGCGGTATCGCGGTACGGTGCAGATAATTTTTTTGCCACTTGCCTTTGCGTCAAGCCTGCTCTTCTTCAGATAATCGATCGCCTGCTTGGCGTCAAACGCCATGCCAAGGATGCTGTTAACGTAGCCAATGTCAGCTGAAATTACCTTTGGCTTCATCTGAGGTGTTTCAACCTTTTTGCCCGAGTCTATAGTTACAGTCCTTATCTCGAAGCCCGCGTCGTAGAGGGTAACTGCAATTATTGCAAGCGCGTCTTCGGCGGCCTTTTGGTCGGTCGCGGTGACTTCGACAAAGAGGTTGCGGCAGTTTTTGTCCACCTTCGTCACGTTGCCGTTGATTATCGGAGGAAATGAAATCGTTGCGCCAGCACTGTCGACAATGACTGGATACCTGCCAAGCCCTTTCAAGATGCGACCGTATTGTTTTCCTGTTTCTGATTCCTTCAGGATTCGATCTATTGATTGGTTCGAAGATTCGCCAAGCGGCTCAAATGTATAATCGCCGCTTACTGTCTTGTAGGTTACTGGGAATTTGATGCCGTCAAGGTTGTGGATACCAATAGACGCTTTCTTACGCCTCCTGCCCAAACCGTTGTGGAGATCCTCCTGCATTGAGATCAGTTGCTTGATCGTCTCGTCGTTCAACTTGCCGTTCCTTGCCACGAGACCCGCGACATAGGGCCTTATCCTCTTGACCGCCTGATCTACCTCTATTTCCAGCCCACTTTTTCCAGCTAACTTGAATTTGGGCGCTCCAGTCTCGATTCCCAGCAGTCCGCGAAGAGCTCTTACTATGCCATAGTCTGACGAAAAATCCGGTCTGTTCGGGTTGTATTCCACTCTGATGATATTGTTGTCAATGCCTTCGATGTCAAGCGCGACAAAAGGCATTGCGTTCAGCACCTTGTTCACCTTAACCCCGGGGACCAACCTCTTCAGTCGTTCGACCTTAATGTTTACAACTGGCATCTTGGCACGCTCCTGAGCCATGCGAGCCTGTTCCCGTACAGCTCACGAACATCGTGCAATCTAAATCGGAACATGGCAATTCTCTCAAGGCCGCCTCCCCATGCAAGGACACGATTCTTGATGCCGAGCGGCTCCGTTACTTCGGGCCGGAAAATTCCCATACCAAACAGCTCGACCCACTTCTCCAGTTTTTCGTTGTACACCATGCTCTGAAGCGATGGCTCGGTGTATGGAAAGAACGTGGGCCAGAACTTGACCTTCTTGATGCCCATTTTTGCGTAGAATTCTTTTTGCAGGCCCATAAGGTCGCGCAAAGATGCAAGTGGGGCTGTGGCAACACCTTCCACCTGATGGAATTCTACAAGGTGTTTGTAAGATACTTTTTCGTTCCTGAAAACTCTGCCGACTGAAAAGTACCGGCCAACTTCAGGTTTGATCATTGCAAGGTGCCGTAATGTTACCGGCGTAGTATGAGTGCGAAGAACCATGCTCTCAGCTTCTTTAATATTCCATTTGGTGCTCCATCCTTTTTTGTGGACCTCTGCAACCTTTCTTTTCTGCTCGCTGGTCGCTGGTATCTGCTGCCTCTGACCTGAAATGTAGAACGTGTCCTGCATTTCCCGTGCAGGGTGATCCTGCGGCGTGAACAACGCATCAAAGTTCCAGAATCCGGACTGAACCACCGGTCCATCTATTTCGCTGAAGCCAAGCCCGACAAAGATCTCCTTGACCTCCTCGATGATGTCAACCAAGGGATGTCGCCTTCCAGGGTAGACTGCCGGCGCAGGCGCCTCAACGTCTAACGCACTAAATTCAACTTCTTTCCATTTTCCTGAAGTAATGAGTTCGCTTGTTAGCTTTCGCTCCTTTGATTTTTCTCTTTCAATCATAGGCAGAATCATTTTGCCAATTTCTGATATTGAAATTTGTGGATATTTGACTTCCTTCATAACTAGGTATTCCGGTCGTTTTTTCAGATTCTCAATGACTTTCTTGTTTTCCACTGACAGATTTGTACTATCTAAGCCAATATCGGTAATTCTTGATAAGAAAATTTCCTCCGGTGATTGTACATCAGCTAAAGGAGTGGCAACCATCTTTCCTTCTGTGAGTTGAATCCAATGATTTCGCCTTGCGCCTGAAATAGCTGCATTGATCTCATCATTATCAAGCATTCCGCTCGCTAGTACTTCTGCCATCGTACTGTTACCTTCTTTTATTGCCTTGACAAGTCTTCTTTCAGGTAGACCAGATCTGGCGGCCTTGTGGCCTAAGGGACCTAGACTAATAGTAGATGTTGAAGTTTCACTGACCGAGACAAGATTCTTGAACTTGAGCCATTCAATTCCACGCCGGGTTTGATCTATGGAAAGGGAAGCTCTTTCCGCCAGGCGGTCTACCGTAATAGATGTTCCATCAGACGGCAATGCCTTGAGCAATGACTTCTCAATTGGATGAAGCGTTGCAGCGTTACTATTATTATTTCTACTTTCATTACTCATTTGTCAAAGTTGTGACAGTGGAAGACTTTTTAAACGTTTAACGTCAAGTTGCTGCAGGGATGGATCAGGCCAAAAGCAGCGATCAAAACGGCGACTTCAAGGTCACCCCTTGGGAAGTAGAGGGAGCAGTCGACTATGACAAGCTGATTGAAAAGTTTGGCACGCAACCGATAACACCAGAAATCTTGCAGAAGGTCAAGGGCATGACAGGTGAGATCCATCCTATGCTGAAACTGCGCTACTTCTTTTCTCATCGCGACTTTGACCGGATCTTGGACAAGAAAAGCAAGGGTGAGAATTTTTATCTGTACACCGGCAGGGGGCCATCAGGCATGGTCCATATGGGTCACCTCATGCCGTGGATGTTTACAAAATACCTGCAGGACAAGTTTGATTCCAAGTTGCTGTTCCAGCTGACTGACGACGAAAAATTCTTCTACGGACAGGACATGACAAAGGAGGAGATCGAGCACTATACGTACGAAAATATCCTTGACATTATTGCAATTGGCTTTAACCCAACAAAAACCAAGATAATAGTTGACACAAAGCACATCCAGCACCTGTATCCGATTGCGACTGAAATTGCAAAGCGCATCACGTTTTCTACTGCGAGGGCAGTTTTTGGGTTTTCAAATTCTACAAACATTGGCATGATCGGTTTTCCGCCGGTGCAGGCGGCGCCATGCTTTTTGCCTTCTGTCATAGAAGGCAAACCTGTCCCGGTCCTGATACCGGCCGCTATCGATCAAGATCCATACTGGCGCATAACAAGGGACGTTGCCGACAGGATGGGTTACTACAAGCCCGCCCAAATACATAGCAAGTTCCTACCCGGGCTTGGTATGTTGGGTAAGATGTCATCATCAAAGCCAGAAACCGCAATTTTCACTACGGACGATCCCGAGGTCGTTGAAAAAAAGGTTTCGACTGCGTTCACAGGCGGGCAGCCTACAATTGCGTTGCAGAGGCAACTAGGCGCCAACGCCCCTGGCTGCCCAGTCTTTTGGTACTTACGCTACTTTTTCGATACCGAAAGGCAGTCAGACGAGCGCATGCTAAAATGTAAGAGCGGCAACCTGCTATGCGGGGAATGCAAGGCCGACTTGGCAAAGGGGGCTAAGCCGTTTGTAGCAGCGTTCAAGAAGCGGCGTGAAAAAGCCAAGGATGTCATTGACAGGTTCATGTACGACGAAAAACCTTTTTCGAAATGAAGACCATAAAATTCGAGTGCGATGACCGCTATGAAGCGGAAAAGTTGGCCGGCCTGGTATCAATACAAAAGGATGATACTGTCTATGTCGACGATGTTGCCGCAGTTGTTGGCAACGAGATCGTTATAAAATTAAAGGACAGGTCTTCCCATGCAATTCAGTTGAAAGACAAGGAAAACGTGGACCGGCTAAAGTCGCTACTACTAGCCGTTGTAGAGGGAAAAATAAGGATCCTCTCCAGCGACTTTTCTGGGTCTGTAGCGGAAATAACTCTGGGCTAGCGCAGCTCCTTGTTCATCTCATCGGTCAGTATTTCCTGCACCTTTCTGAAATAAAGGCCTGTCGAATAGGGCATAATGGGTATGTATTCTTCAATAACCTGCATGACATATGGCACAGCCCTCTTTGAAACGTCCATCTTGAACTTCATCCACAGTATTCTGTCCTGCTCAAACTGGACCTTATCCTTGAGGTGCGGCGGCACTATTTCTCTTGACCTGTCCTCAATACGCTTGTACCAGTATGCAAGGATATCCGGGTCAAGGCCTTCGCGCAGGTTCTTTACGCCAGATACTATCTTGCCTGACGCGTGATCAATAGGTGTTTCCGGATACATGCTTATTTACTGAAAATCCAGGATAAAAGTTCGGTAATCAAAGATTGTTGATCATGCCTATCTGCGTTTTAACAATCTGCCGCCGCCATCTATTTCGCCGGCCCTAATGCGCGTTGAGGATATGGGTGAGCCGTCCTCTGCCCTTACCATCTCTACAGCAATTACTTCGACGGGCTTTAAGCCCTTTTTGGCACGCATCCTGTTGAGGAGCTTTCCCTTGATGCGTGTCTCGCTGCTTGCCACCAAAGCCCCGACTTCGTCTGTAGTTACCGCCGGCCCAAAATCGCCATCCAATTTGGCAATTTCATAATTTGCATTGCGAAATTCTTTCTTGATCATTTTCTTCAGGTTTTCAACCCGCTCCTCGAATTTGTGATTGAGCCTCTTGCCCCTCTTTTTTGCAAACTCGTCGCTTGAAACTCCGATTATCACTTTCTTCCCAACTTGGAAAGCTTTGGACACCAACGCAGTGTGGCCCGTGTGTATTTCGTCAAACGTGCCCCCGGTCGCAACCACGGGGAATTTTTCAGCCAACCCTGGTTATCAAGCACTATGCAATATTAATTCGTAGTTTATCCCTTGTTGAATATCTTGACT
>DAOL01000014.1 GCA_002501845.1 Nitrososphaera sp. UBA217 | reverse complement strand
TGCCGCCGGAGCTACTGCTGGTTTGGACGGAGCCGGCGGAACTGGCCTTGGCGGCGGGGCCTTTGCCAGAGCCCTGCCATACCTGTAGAGGTGGAACATGCCAGCGAAGACTAGCATTACTATGCCTATGATAAAGAGCGAAAAGTTCTTCATGCCCTGCAACATCGCATAGTAAGCCGCTATATTGAGGTACACTTGGAACGCAAGAAGCACCACAAACAACACAAAGATCCACTTTTGCGAGATGTTAATCGAGCTCTTTGTCTTCTTGGGCTGCAGCTTGGCGTTTGCCTCCGCGTGCTTGGCCAGCTTTATCATCATATAGCTAAAGCCAAACGACAGCGGGACAAGCAATATCATGACTAGATAGAAGAATATCGGNNTACTTGTCGATGAACGGGACGATCAAGAGCGCAAATATGAAGAGACCCGGCCAAGCAACGCCTGTAACGAATTTGTCGTACATCGTGCGCAAGAACGCGTATAGGCCGGTCAAGTACCACTCTGGCACGGTGATGCCAGGTGGGGTGTTGGGATCAAACTTTAACCCGAGTCCTACTGGAAACACTCCGCCTGTCAGCATGATTGCGCCAGATATTGCCATGACCATTGGGACGTCAAATACCAAGTACCTAGGCATGTGGACTATCATGAGGCCAAGCAACGCAATTGGAAGCATGAACACATGGAACGTGTAGAACCTCAGGATGAAATCGTGAAATCCGGCACCAAAGAACGCTTCCCTGATCTGGGGTCCCATTATGGGTATAGAGTTAGTAAGTGACGCCGCAATCGAAATCGCGAGCTCGGCACGCTCGCTAAAGATAATGTCGTAGCCGGTGAATGCTTCGAGGATCGTTAAGACACCAATCACGATGCCTGTTACCCAAAGTATCTCATTTCTGATCTTGTAGCGCCCGCTAAAGTACTGGTAGTACATGTGCAGAAGCGCCACCATTACCATCGCATTTGACGCGTGATAGTGGATATTACGCATGTGGAAGCCGTATGGGATTGTGTTGTTGATCTCCTTGACGCTGTCCCATGCTCTTGTGAGTATCGGCTCATACCACAACATGAGCAGAGCGCCGGTGATGCCAAGAATGATGAACAGAACAAACGTGAGCATGCCAAGGAAGCCAAGCGGGCTAACAAACCTTCCGGGGAAGGTAAACTTCATGCCCATGAATAAAGTTCGATCCACGCCGGCGTACATCCACCGCATGAACCTTACGAAGCTATTCTCATATTCTAAGCTAGTACCCAAATCCAACTACACCATTTTTATCAAGACTTAAGGTAGCGCCCAAATCCAACTACACCATTTTTATCAGGACTCCAAACTGGAGGCAATATTGACAGATCGCCGTTTGAATCCACTTCTATATCAAGCCTTGGAAGAACGTTTGAAGGCGGCCCCTGTAGCGATGCCGGGCCGGCGAACGCCTTGCCTGTAAATGGATCGTACATGCTTCCGTGGCAGGGGCACTCGCCTCTCTTCCTGCCCTCCTGCGGCCAGTACTTCCAGAGGCACCACAGATGGAGGCAAATCATGCTGTATATGCGAAAAGCAGAAGCGTCATTCTTATCGCCGCCGAGCTCTGGAGGCAGACGTATGAACTGCCAAGTCTTGAATGATTCAGTATTCAGGACTTCGTCTGCAGACTTGGGATAAATTATTACTTGTGAGGTGTTAACATCAATGTTCTTGACATTGGCAACCGTGCCGTCTTTAAGTACTACCTTGACCTTCTGAGCGACGGCGTTTGCGGGGTTTGGCAGAAACTTGCCCCAATCGACAAAAGGTGCGAACGTCATGACAGTACCAGCGGCTGCCATCAACTTGAGAAAGTCGCGCCGAGATACCTTTCCTCCCGCTGCTGGAGCAGCCATACTCATAGAAAAGGATTCGTCGATAATTAATAAATCTTTGGAAATTAAGCCTGGCACGAGAACAAGGGCATTTGCGGCCATGACTGNNTTTGCTTCGACGAAGATGGTCTGAGACATAACACTTCCTGTCAGGTCAGCGTTCTGCAGGTTTGCCCACATCAAGTTCGTTCTTGCCAAGTTGGCGCCTTGAAGGCGCGCTTTTTTCATTTCAGCATACATTAGGAGTGCTCCAGTCAGGTCAGCACTTTCAAAATTTGTGTCATTCAGGCTTGCCTGCACCAGATTAGCACTGGCCAAGTTTGCTCGTGAAAAATTTGCTCTGTCTGCAACGACCCCGTTCAGGTACGCGCTAGTGATATTTTTGCCAGATAGGTCCTTGCCGGTAAAGTCCAGCTTGACTATCAGGTTCTTCATCCTCCAGTTATTGAAATCTTGTATTCTACCTTGGTCCAGCAGCCTGAAGCCTTCTTCCGACACGCCTGTCCATCTCTGTCTCTTGTATATATGTCAACCACGGATTTCCCACGGGTTGATGCCTTTCTGGAAACGTAGCGCGTCTACCAGTCCTTCCGCGTAGCCTATGCTCAGCACAGCCAGCTCAAACTTGGATTGGTGCAGGAACCGTTCGGCATCTGCGATGTAGTATTCGGCGTTGTCTAGCACTTCAAACATACCTTTGCTGCCCGCGTCCTGCCTGACAACGTCGCGCATCTGTTGCACCGCCTGTTTAGCCTTTGGCGCGTACCGCTCGACCATCTGTACCGAGATTCGTTTGACGGTCTGCGAATTGTCGGCCGGGCCATCAATATTTACTGTCAGAGCCGCGATTGCTTCGGCTTCGGTAAAGTGCAAAGACCCGGTGACAATCACAGAATGTGGGCCGATGCCAAAATCGATCTTGGCAAGCGATCCAACCTTGCCAGATGTGATCCTCTGGTCTGCCATGCCCACTCTTGAGGCAACCACGGCAAATGTGTTGTCAGAAAAGATCTGGTGCTTTTGGTCATGCTCCACATCAAGCAGCATCTTGAATAGCGAAGCAGGATCAAGAAAGAAAGGTTCCTTGCTTTCATCGTGACTGTACTCTGTCAAGATCAGCGTGTGGCTGCCGGCAAGGAGGTTTTCAAGAATGGTGTTGTAGACACTGACTGCAGACTGGGGCTCTGACATCATTGTAACCATCCTGCCAAACTTGTAAACGTGGAGGCCCGTTTCACCCATTATAGAGGTGAGACCTGATGCCGCATGTAACACCACGGTCTTGATCGAGTTTCTGGCGGCCCTCGAACGAAGCTCGCTGTGGGTCGTTGCGATGAGCGGGTCGCCGTAAGTTACAAGCGCGACTTGCTTTGTCTTGGCAGCTTCCAAGATTTCTCTGCCGTCCTCTACAAACCACCTCTGAACCGGTCTTACCTCTCTCGCAAGAATAGAATTCAATCCATGAAGGTCGCTGTCAGAAAGAGCACTCGTGAACCTTTCGATGTAAACCAGGTCACATTTCTTCAAGGTATCAACCGCGTCAAAGCTGAGGCCGCGATAACCGCTGATGCCAGTACCCACAAACCATAGCATGGAGCAGGGAACAGCCGACGCCTATATGTTGGCATCGCTACCCCCTTTTCTTCTTCAAATGATGAAGGCGCGAAAGGTGAAAAAGAGCCCTTTCGTANNGTCTTATCCTCTATCCTGTAGGTGGCCTTGATGTTTTTTTCTGTAGCGACTTTCTTAATGATCGTGTCGACCATAGACAGCACGTTGTCGCAGGACGTTATCGTCGGCACCCTGATGTCTATCGTTATCTTGCACTTTTGCGGCGTAACGTTGTGACTCGAGCCGCCGGTTATCTCGGTGAGGCTGCAGCTTATGGACTTGGCCTTGTTGTCTGCCGTGCCGACACGCTCTATCTCTGCCTTGATCGCCTTCCAAAAGTCGTACATTTCTTCAATCGAATTCTTGGCAAGCCACGGCGCGCTTGCGTGCGCGCTCCTGCCCACGTCGCACGCAAGCCTGATTGCAAGCCTTCCCTTGTACGCAACAGTAATGTTTTCCACGCCGGAAGGCTCGCCAAACATTGCATAATCTACACACAGCTTGCTCTTTACCAGCTGCTTCACTCCCGTGGCGTTGCCCTCTTCGTCGACCACTCCTGCAAATATGACTGTGCCACTCTGCTTCGGAAATTCCGACGCCGCCAAGAGCATCGCTATCAGGGGCGCCTTTGCATCAGAAGCCCCACGCCCGTACATATGGCTGTCTTCTATCCTGACAGGGATTTGGCCCGGTACCGTGTCCATGTGGCCGCAGAGCAAAATGCGGGGCTCGCCTGTTCCCTTCGTGGCAATGATGTTGCCCACGTTGTCGATGTTGACCTGTTCAAAGCCAAGCTCGTTCAAGCATTTGTCCTTTATCATGTTGGCAAGGGCGGCCTCTGATCTGGAAGGTGTATAAAGCTCCAGCGCTTTTCTTAACAATTCTACCGCGTAACTTGGCGAAACCAATTGCTTACTTTCCTTGCCCTAGCGCATAGTCAACCATCAATCCGGGGATATCAACTCCTGTAACCCGGACGGTATTCTTAAATTCAGTGGTATTGTTGACCTCGTGCACCAAGAGGCCATCGTTCTTGCTCTCCATCAGGTCGACCCCTACTATTTGGCCACCCAGCGCTCGCGTGGCCTTTAGGCAAATGTCTTCAAGCTCATTTGTCACCGGGCAGACCTCTGCATAGCCCCCGAGTGCCATGTTGGTTTTCCACTCGCCTTCTCCGGCGTAACGATATATCGCTGCAACCACTGTGTCGCCAACTACTATTGCCCTGATGTCTCGCGGCGGGCGCTCGACAAATTCTTCGAAGTAATAGACTTGGTATATCGGAAACATGTGCTCTCTGTCTTCAATCACTGCCCTGGCTGCCTCCTTGTCGCGCAGTAGCGCTATGAGCCTGCCCCAGCTCCCGACAGTGGGCTTGATTACTGCAGGGTAGCCAAACTCGTCAAGCGCCGACATCGCTGATTTTTCTGAAAACGCTACTACTGCCTTTGGCGTCCGAACTCCCGCCTTTTCAAGCTCCATGTGGGCATACATCTTGTTTCCGCAGAGTATAGCCGAATGTAGCGAATTGATTACNNTGACGACTGGTTGGCCTTTTCCTGTCTCACTGACCCCAGTCCTCGCCGACAACCTGCGCCGGTTTAATGTCAAATCCTTCTCCAGACTTTACAAGCTCGTAGCTTGCGCCGCAGTCGGGGCAGGTTACGATCTCGCCCTCTATCGAGTCGGAAGGTATCTTGATCTCTGCATCGCATTCTGGACACTTGACGACCATGTCATTCTACTCCTTTGCTGGGTTTAGTTTTACAGCGGCGTCATTAAGTATCTTTCTCTCCAATCTGTCGTCCAGATACAGTTCCAGAATGTCTCCCATACGAAGTTCCTTCAGACCATGGGCGAGTGCCTCCGCCTCGTGCTTGCCGGTCTCTAGTCCGAGCAATGAAAGCAGGTACGCCGCTCCGTTCTTGCCCGCAAGCTCGCCAAATACGATCTTGCGTCTGTTTCCCACTATTTTTGGCTCTATTATTTCGTATGCAGCGGGGTTGCGCAGAATAGCTGCAAGGTGCGTGCCGGCCTTGTGCTTGTAAGCGCTGTCACCAACAATCGGCTTGGACTCAGGCACTGGCATACTGACGTACTCCGCTATAGTCTTTGAAAGGTCCTTCAGCATGTGGAGTCTAAGGTCGTTGTTTGACTTGTAGACAAGCATGAGCGCAACAGCTGCTTCAGCTAAGCTCGGGATTCCCGTGCGTTCGCCAAATCCATCTATGGTTGTATGGATTTGATCAGCTCCTGCCTCGCATCCTGCCAGAGCGTTTGCAAGCGCAAGCCCTAAATCGTTGTGGCAGTGGACGTCAANNGCAACTTCTAAGGCCCTTATCTTGGCTTCTTCGCGAGTGATCTTTAGTTTTGTCAATATGTGAATGTCAGAAATGCCCATGTAGGATGCGACCCATGTCGCGCCGCAATCAATCGCAATGTCGACGTCGGACTTGATCGCCCTTGTATGCGCGACAATGTCGGCCCGCAGTCCCTGCTTGATTATAGTCTTAGTCGCTTGAGCATGATCCGACGACACTACTGGGCTTATCTCTATCTGGTCGACTCCGAACGAGTCGAGCATCCATGCGATCTGGATCCTTTGCTTTATCGTGAACGAGACGCCTGGGTGTTGCTCGCCCTCCCTCAGCGTGCTATCGAGGATCCTTATCTCCCTCTTCTGGCCGTTTTCGCCCATCCAGTTGTACTGGTGCGCATAGTAGTTTGGGTCGTCTGATTTTAGCGACATTTACTGCGACAATTAACTGCTTTCGGATGTGATATAAACCTTTTCGCAACTAAAACAGCGAGTTCCAGCGCCTTTTTTCGCTCCAAGCGCCACGAAGCAGGCAAAAAGACACGCATTTCGGCGGAATTGCTTAACAAAATGCGATAACCGTCACGATTGCAGGTATTTCATGACGTTTCTGCCAAGATTGTCGAATGAGCCTTGGACCATCTTGGTCCGCCTCTGGATTCCAATCTTGTAGTTTGACACTCCTTGGGATAGAGATTTTATCATTTCTTCCTGCTCCTCCAGGTTGGGCGAACCCATCGATTTTCGCGTTTGCAATGACTTTTCAGGCGTCATATCTCTGATTATTTTCATCAGCTCGTCTGGCTTGACATTCAGTTTTTGCGCCTTCAGGACAGAAGNNCCGTCGATTACTTTGATCGCGTCGAGCGTGGTGGCAGACGCGCTAAGCAGCGACGGCTTTATGTCCTGCAAATCCCGGCTGTAACCGGATGGCAGCGCCTTGACTATGCCGAGCATTGACACAAGATTGCTGGTCACGATGGCCGCCTTGGCCCTTATAAGTTCAAGGGGATCAGGGTTTTTCTTCTGCGGCATTGCGCTTGACGTTGAGCTGTAGCGGTCGGCAAGTTCTATGTAGCCAAATTCTGTAGTCGACCAGATTATGAAATCTTCAGCTATCCTGCCAAGTGTGCTGGTCATAATTGCTAGCGTTGCGGCGTATTCAAGAAATGCATCGCGCGAGCTGGTCGCGTCTATCGAATTTCTTACGATGCTGTCAAAGCCAAGCAAGATGGCGGTCTTTTTCCTATCTATGCTGATGCTCGAGCCTCCTATCGCGCAAGCGCCGAGCGGCGACTGGTTNNCCCTCTATCAAACTGGCAAGCGCGGCACAAACGTCGTTGATGTCGTCACGTACCTTCATCCTGATGTCAAGCACGACTTGGTCATTCCTCGATCGGGCAGTATGCATCTTGCCCCCCGCGTCCATGCCTGCCTTCTTTATCACAAATACCTCAAGCGCTTCGTGAATGTCCTCGAACCCCTCAGTCTCGATCTTGTCCGGGTTCTTTTTTGCATCTTCAAGCGCCGATAATATCTTTTTCAATTCGTCAGAAGTGAGGTGTCCCATTTCATGAAGCATTATCGAGTGCGCCTCGCTCCCAAGGATGTCGTAGTAAAGTATAGACTGGTCGTGCTGCATCGAAGAGAGGAATCTAAGCACGTGATCGTCCAGCTTGTCCTTGGGCCGGGACCGATACATCAAGTGTGCACCGTGGGCGCTTTATTTTAAGATTCTACACTAGCTAGCTCCAGTTTATCCTTTTGTTAATGGGTACTAGCTTGTTCACTGTTATACAATTTAGCAATGGACTTTCCATGGAATCTGCCCTTGCAGAATCAACGCGACTAATAGAATATCCTGCAGACCTTTCCGGGTGCGATGTTGTAGGCATTGGAAGCAGGCAGCTGCTGTATCTGTGCTCGCATGGAAACACCAGGCCGTTCGTG
>DAOL01000008.1:4804-5703 GCA_002501845.1 Nitrososphaera sp. UBA217 | reverse complement strand
CTTGAAGCATATTTTGAAGAACAGCCTGCGCTGCTGCGCAATCTGTTTCTTTGCTGCGTCCGTAATTGGCATTTAAACCTGATGCAAGGGAAGGCTCTTTTGTATCTTTCTATTCTGCAAACATGTAGAGCACCACCATGTTCTCCTTGTTGCCGTAGAACCTGTGGTGCATCTTGGCCGGCACGAATAATATCGAACCCGTTTTGACCGATCGCTTTTTCTTGCCAAGCTCCATAAAGCCCTTTCCTTCTATGACGTAGTAGAGTTCGTCTGTCGCATGCGGCTCCTGAGTATCCTCTTCTCCTGGGTGAAGCACAATAATGCCAGCCTCAAGGTCGCGTACTTTCAAGAAGTTGAGAAAATAGCCGCCATCTTTTTCCAGCTGCGCGATCAGATCCTCGAGCTCGAACGCCTTTTCTTTCTCTGGATCCAATTCAATAGAAAATTACCTGTAGTCTGCTAAAAGGATTTAAAAAGAAAAAGGGAAAGATAAGAGCCTGTTCAGTTCATGAAGAAGGTGACCTGCACTGTCATCGACGCATGGCAAAGCGTGTTCTAAGGCTATCGCTTGATGGACGCGCCTCTGATCTCGCTCAAAAAGCCGTAAAAAGTAATTTCATGCTCCTTCTGGCACTTGGCACAAACAAGCCTAGTTGACTGAGCATTGCTGCCGCCTACAACGCGATCGAAGTATTCTATGGTCTTGCCACAATCGCACTGGAATTTTCTGGGTGCCAAACCAGTGCTGGATTGTCATAGCCGCTATTATCTTTTTACAGATAAAGTCATCTTCTATTCATCCTCTTGTCGTACGCCTCGATTATCTTTAAAAGGGCTTCATCTTCCTCCTTTACTGCAATAAGGAATTCTTCAAAATAGCCATTCCTCTTCAGCGCCTT
>DAOL01000008.1:0-4784 GCA_002501845.1 Nitrososphaera sp. UBA217 | reverse complement strand
CTGTCGACATCAAGACCCTTGTAAAAAAGTCAGGGTCCCGATGACGAACTAAAAATTATTATCCCTGCACCTGATTGCAGAATAGTGGCCGGCCGCAGAAAAACAACGGAGACCAGCAACTTTGGAGTCTCAAAGCGCGAGGGCCACGACTCTTCAAAATTTTATAGCCGCAAGCTCTATTACAATAACAAAGGAGACGTCAGCGTAGGCAGCGCGGAAAATACGGTCCCACCCGAATACGTTGACAGGATATTGTGCAAGAGCAGCCAAAACATGAACGAGCTACCCGATTCCTGCATGCACCTTGCAGTGACTTCGCCTCCGTACAATGTTGGCAAGATCTATGATCAAGACCTCACACTTGCGGAATACCGACAGCTGCTCAAGGCTGTATTTTCAGAGGTGTTCCGCGTGTTGGTGACCGGCGGGCGGGCCTGCGTCAACGTGGCCAACCTTGGAAGAAAACCGTACCTCCCCATTCACAGCTACGTGATTGCAGACATGCTTGATATAGGATTTCTGATGAGGGGCGAGATCATCTGGAACAAGGGCTCCAGCGCCGGCGCCTCGACGGCTTGGGGCAGCTGGCAGTCGGCTGCGAACCCATCGTTGCGCGACACCCACGAATATATTCTGGTATTTTCAAAAGGCTCGTTTTCGCACGCCGCGTCGACCCGGCAGGATACGATAAGCAAAGAGGAATTCCTGTCATATACGAAAAGCGTCTGGGAATTTCCTGCCGAGTCTGCAACCAAGGCGGGTCACCCAGCCCCATTTCCTGTAGAGCTTCCCCACCGGTGCATTCAGCTGTATACCTTTCGGGGTGATTTCGTGCTTGATCCCTTTTGCGGAGTTGGCTCTACATGTGTAGCTGCGCTCAAAGCCGGCAGGCACTTTCTAGGCTATGACACAAAGCAAGAATACGTTGACTCTGCGCTCAGGCGAATTAGCAAAGAAGATATGACATGACTTGCATATGGATCGCATGCCAGAAAACGAAATCGTGTATTTGAAGTACCATGACTTGGAAGACATGCTTAAGGTGATAATCTATTCTGCCCAGTCGATGCTTGGAGTCATTCCCATGCTCTACCACATCAGCCACAATGGCAGGAATGTCCTCTTTATCCAGACAGGGGCGGTAGGCGCTGTGACAGTTCATTACGTCGTGCAGAATGAAAAGCCCTCCAAGAAATTCATCCAGCTAAAGAGGCTCTCTGGCGAGTACACGTTCATAGATAGTCTCGGCACAGACTCACAGTCGCTGTACGTTCCCATACTACAGCTGGAAAAATCGACACTTTCGTTCCCTGCATGATATTTTTCTTCATTTCTGTGGCCACTTTCCTAGTGCAATGCTCCGCTGATGCCTCCCTGCCAGCCAATCTTAAGACCGACATCTTTGTCGAATCAGACTTTTGAGCTGCCGCATACACGCAAGATAGGTTTACGCCGGGCGGCGGAATCCTTAGCATACCTTAATCCTGACAGATGCAAGAAAAAGTTTTAGGGCAAAACCGCGTACGCTTATTTATCAGATCCAGAAAGCCGCGCAGAAAGCTAAAACCTGCAAACGAGGTTTCAGAAGCCGATATCAACGCTCTACTGCAAGCCATAAAGGACTTTGATGGTTACCCGAAGCTAAAAGACCTTAGCAGGATCGTGCACTCGCTCACCCCACTCCAGATAAACGTCATTGTGCGCTATCTGGAAAGGTCTGGCGCAATAGTCATAGACACAGAAGGATATATTGTCTGGGCGCACAAGGAACAGGACCAATTGACTCTTGGCGAAGTGGCAGAGATGAGCGACGACCTAAAAGAATTCGTTGCTAAATACCACGAATAGAAGACTACACTATAACATCACGTCGTCCTATTTTTATCTGATCAAGCTACATGATTTTGCCAATATGAAGTATCGAAGCAGGACTGATATCGTGGCAACGATCTTAGACGCCGCAAAAGACGGCTCCACTAGGACCAAGATAATGTACAAGGCCTACCTGTCGTACACACAGCTGAAAGAATACCTGTCGATATTGGTAGAAAACGGCCTTATGGAGTACGAAGAGGGACAGCTGAAATACAAAACCACTGAGAAAGGTCTCCGCTACATGAGATCCTACAATGAAATCGGAGAAATGGTTTCGCCGGACAAATAAACAACTTTTTTTTCATACATGGTTTTTATGTTGGCTAGCCAGACCGTCAGGTGTTGAAGCCGATCACTTCAGACCAGATGTATCGCATTGAAGAAAACGGCGAATCTGTCCTTGGCATGCGCCGATTCCTTATGATGGAAAACGCTGGCCATGGCGTGGCTGATTTTGTCGCGCACAAATTCAAGAACTTGAAGAACAAAAGAATCGTAACGGTGTGTGGCACCGGTAACAACGGGGGCGACGGGTTTGTCGCGTCGCGCCACCTTGCAGGATATGGCGCAAAAATGACGGTCATTTTGCTTGGGAGCCCCTCTGACCTTAGGAGCGAGGAAGCGAGGCTCAACTGGGGGATAATCGAGAAGATGGACTCGATCGAGATTATATTTGGCAAAGAGCTAACAGATGAAGTAAAGACCCGGATTGCCAGAGCACACATAATCCTGGACAGCATTTTTGGCACCGGCATCAAGGGCGAAATTCGCGAGCCATACACGTCTGCGATAGACGCAATAAACAAGTCCAAGGCATACGTTTTGGCCGTCGACATCCCGTCAGGCTTTGACCCAAACACCGGCCAGATCCACGAAAAGTGCGTCAGGGCAGACGCCACTATTACTTTTCACAGGCCTAAAGTTGGGCTCACAAAGGGCAAGAAATACACGGGGCCGGTGCACGTGGAGTGGATAGGGATACCGCCGGAGGCGGAATCAGGCGTCGTATCATGAAACCGACAATACTGCAGATACCTGTAGGTCAGATGGCTAATTTTACCTATATTATAGCAGATGAGGAAACCGGCAANNGACGTGATCGAAATAGGAAGCTTCAGCTTGCGCGTGCTCTACACACCTGGCCACTCAAAGGACAGCATATGTCTGATGCTTGACAACCAACTGATTTTCACCGGGGACACCCTTTTTGTCGGCAACTGCGGGAGGACTGATCTGCCTGGAAGTGATCCTGCAGAAATGTACCACAGCCTCTTTGACCGGCTGGGTAAGCTGGATGACAAACTAATTGTGTACCCCGGTCACAACTATGGCTCAACGCCGACATCTACGATAGGGCACGAGAAAAAGACAAATTACGTGCTGCAGACTAGGTCAAAGCAGGAGTTTTTGGAATTCATGGCTGCCGGCGACTAGCTATGCAGGATATTGTTGCGTCACACAAACTCGCGATCAAAGGGTTCGCAACAAAAAACCCCATCTTTGTGTGCGTCATCTCATATTCTGCCACATGCGAAATTCCAGGGCTCACGGCAGCAGGCGCAAACCGTGACTTGATGAAATATACGTCGCCGGCAGATGCCGAGTTTTTGTATTATGGCCGCTGCAAGTGCATAGATGCCATCCCTGCTACTCCTGACGGCAAGCCTACACCTGCGCTCATTACTCGCGCAGCTTTGCAGACAGGAAACATTCCTCTTCTGGTAATAGACGCAGGGGCAAAAGTCAAGCCCTCGATCCCATGTATGTCGTTTGGATTAGAGCCGGGCAGAAATATCATGAATGAAAACGCGATGGACTATTCAATGGTCAGGCGGGCGCTTGAGTACGGTGAGCTGATTGGCAAACAGCTGGCCGCGCTCTCCGATGTGGTGGTGATTGGGGAGAGCATTCCCGGTGGCACCACCACTGCTTTAGCGGTGCTGAGCGCGCTTGGCATAGATGCAAGATTTAAGGTGAGCAGCAGCATGCCGGAAAACCCACACGACTTGAAAAATAAGGTGGTGGCGACGGCAATCAACAGGGCCGGCAGCGTGAGCTCGCCCTATGAGGCAGTAGCGGCATATGGAGATCCTATGATGCCGTCCGTGGCTGGAATTGCGAGCGGCGCAGTGGCGGCGGGAAGCAAGGTGATTCTAGCTGGAGGCACGCAAATGTCGGCGGTCGTTGCGATCTTGAAACACAACGTCAAATCAATAGACAAACTCTGTATCGGCACTACCACATATGTGACAAGAGATTCTTCTTCGGATCTAGCCGGCCTTGTCAGCGCTGTGTCAAAGAAGGTCCCAGTCTTGTCGTGCGACCTCCATCTGGGCGAGTCGATTAAGCCGGGGCTGCAGGCATTTGCAAAAGGTTTTGTCAAAGAGGGAGTTGGAGCAGGTGGAGCTTCAATTGCCGCCATGATAAAATCAAAGGGCAGGATAACCGGGAAAACATTATTGAAGGCGATTGAAAAAGATTACGAGACCTTGATAGAGATCGCGCATTGCTAGCTGATTACGTTTTTGACGTCTGCGAACATGTGGGACATTACTTGTTCCTGCAGATTGTAAAAGTACGACTTCATGCCAATGCCACTTTCAGAATCCGCCCTCTGCTGGATTGCCGCTATCAGATGTGGCGCCATCCTGTTTGAAACCAGTATGTAGAACTTGCTCTTTATCCTGCCGTCCTGTGATACGATTAGCTCTCTTCTGATGTCCTGCGGAGCGAGCTGCCTTGCCCTGGCATCAATGGAATTGTACATGCCGACAAGAACTTCGGGTTTTACTCCCAGCTTGTCGTCGTCGATCGTAATGTGGTAGGTTGATACACCTTCGTTTTGCATCGACTCTGAATCCCACAATGTAATAAAAACCGGTGATAGAGCTCTAGCTCACCGTCCGGGC
>DAOL01000059.1:2525-5101 GCA_002501845.1 Nitrososphaera sp. UBA217 | reverse complement strand
GATAAGAAAGGTATGCTTTGTACATTATCCTTGTCTTGGTAGATCCTCCGTTTGCTGCCTCAAGTATTTGCGAAACAATGTCCGTTCGGCTTCTATATTTCATATGCTTTTCTTTAATGCAAGTCTTCTATATAACAAGCATGTCGTCATGTTATAGGAGATTGTTACATAACATATAATCTAGCTGACTTAGATATAGCTTAAAGCTTGTCATCATCATACAGGGGGAGAATGCTTTCCCGAGCATCCCAACTCCCACTGTATCGATAGGCTTGGCACCCGGAAAAAGGGCAACTACGCCGTTCTTCCGAGTTGCTGGCATATCGCTTGATCATTCTAAAATCTTTTGTGGTCAAATTGTACGAGCTGCCTCTCTCTGGTGTGCTAGTTAGGTTATTGCAAGCTCTTCTCAGATCTTTCTATGGAAGTTTTCTTCCGAGAAACTCTTAATCTCTATCCCCATACGTCCATTCTCTTCTACGTGAGCAATACTATTTTGAAAAGAAATGTCGTATTTCTTGTTAGATTTCTTTCAATTTGCTTTCGTCGAAAATATCAGAACCGTACCACCGGTAGCGGAAGTAGTCAAGGCACCATTCGTGGAACACAGGATCCGAGCTGTAGAATATTATGTTCATATCGGTCTCGCCTTTTTGCGTCGGAAAGAGCACGGCCGCCTGCTTTTCGTTCAATATTACTGCGACCTGCACGCTTTCAACCATCCTTCTCTCTATCGCGCCCCTGTTCAACAGTTCGTTGTGTCCTAGCTTTTTCAGAAGTTCCTTCCTGCCTTTTGGTATTATTACGTCCTTTGGAAAAACATAGCTGTATTTCACGCCCTTTTCCTTGACGCGTGTCACTGCGGGTTCTATTAGATCGATGGGCACCTGCGGCACGATTTCATATATGTATTCGTTTGCTTCGCGGTAAATATCCTTCCAGCGCTCAAGTAATGCTACCACACCTTTTACGAATTCACACCTGTCGAGCGCTCCGAGCCTCATGATAAACTTGATTGGGAGTTCGCCCAGAACGTGTTCTGAAAAGTAATCCTTGTATTTTGCAAGGTAGTTTAACGTCGGGATCTGCTTGATTATGGTGCTACCGAAGGTTGTTAGTGAAAATATGCCCTCGGAGTTTTTCTCGATCAGGCCGGCGTCCTGCAGGCGCTTGACGTTGCGATGAACTTCCTGCATAGTTATGCCCAGATCCTTTGAAAGCTGCGACATCTTGGCGCGCTTTTCACTGAGCCGGAACATTATGGCAAGCCTTTGCTCGCTCGCAAGCTCGATGAAGGTTTCTTTGGTATTGACATACGGCGCCAATGTATCGTCGCCTTCAGAAACCATGGTATTGCGTCAGTCCGGCCACAGTTTTAAACATTCTACCTAATAGTAACTTGCTCGCTCTGATCGAGGGTGATTGGCCCTCCTGATGGCCATGACCCCGATTATCATAAATCCCACACCTATGGCCAGAATGAGGTAGTCGGCAGGCACCAATGTAGCCCATACTGGATTCATCGTCCCTGCCCAGATGAACAGGATTGCCAAGAACACAAGCGCCATCCCCGCGATGGTTTCGCCATTGATCCGCTGCTTTCCCCCGCCTTCTGTCATACAATTTCTGTCTTGGGCGGATTATTAATAGGTTCAACTATGGTTGCTGGAAATAGGCTAGTGTTCGCGGACAAGCGTGGGCCTGCATTGCTCGCATATGGTTTCATCAATGTTTGATTCGATGCTATGATGCACGTCGCAAATGAGAAGTGTATAACGCATGTAATTGCAAAGTCCCACGAACTTTGCCAATGTGCTCGGCGTGTACGCCTTGTTCGTCGACAAGTCCTTGGCAATGTCGTCGATCATGCGCATGACTTCCCGGACGGATTCTAGCTTTGAAATGAGCTCGATGTCTCCCCTAGTCCCCCTCACGTAGTTGCTGACTGCTGCCTGCGTTATGCCCAGCACTTTGGCGACATCCTCTTCCTTGAGAGAATATTCCCTGATCAGCTTTTTCGCAAGGATAGCCCTTACCGCGGGAATAAGAGATTTGGCTTCAATTTCAGAAGGAAGAAGCATTTTGGGTGCACAATGGTTTTTACTTTTTATTATATAAAGGTTCTTAGTACCGCCTACTGTTTATATCAGGCACAGACAGATGGAGAAAAAGATGAAGGCAGTCTTTGTGAAGGGCCAAAGCGCAGTTTCCGTGGATGAAGTGAAAGTCCCAGAAATAGCAAGCGCTGGCGACGTCCTAGTCAAGATGCGCGCGTGTGGACTCTGCGGCTCAGACCTCGAAAAGATCTACGGCGAGTACGGCATGACTTCAGGCAGGCTGGGCCATGAGCCTGCAGGACAGGTAGTAGCAGCCGGAAAATCGGTCATGGGTTTTGCACCAGGAGACCGCGTCTTTGTACATCATCACGTCGCATGCTATTCCTGTCATTATTGTCGGCATGGCGATCATACGATGTGTCCCGCCTACCAGACCAGCAACATCAACCCCTGCGGCCTTGCGGAGCAATTCCTAGTGCCAGAGTGGAACGTGTCGAGGGCCGGCCTCATAAAACTGCC
>DAOL01000059.1:574-2390 GCA_002501845.1 Nitrososphaera sp. UBA217 | reverse complement strand
ATGAGCAAACTGTATTCAAATGAGCATTCGATCATTCCAAGCTACGCCGCTTCAGAGATTGAAACAAATGAAGCGCTCAAGCTGATAGCCGAAAAGCGTGTGGATATGGCGACTCTTATTACGCACCGCTTTGACATAACCAAGGCTGCCGATGCCGTGAAATGCGCGCACGAGGCCAAAGATGCTATGAAAGTGATTGTCACGGCGGACTCGTAGGAACTAGATGCTTTTGAGGACTTTAAGATGTCCTCAAACAGCGACCGGGTGTGAATCATCGGCGTTATGCATTGTAATTTTCAGAACCAGTTAAACTATATATAATAAAAATAGCCTGTTTGACTTTGACTATCATGGATTGGGGAATGAAGAATAGGCTATCAAAGATAATCCGCCCCGAGAACGGCCACTGCCTCATGCTTGCGGTTGACCACGGTTATTTTTTGGGTCCCACAGAGCGTCTTGAGGTTCCAAGGAGGACTATAGCGCCACTTTTGCCCTATGCTGACTCGCTCATGCTTACCCGTGGCATCTTGAGGACATCAGTTGATCCCGCAAGCGAAGTGCCGATCGTGCTCCGCGTCTCCGGCGGGACGAGCATTGTTGGCGAGGATCTATCAAAGGAAACGATTACAGTATCTATTGAAGAAGCGATCAAGTTGAACGCATCATGCCTTGCACTTTCGATTTTTGTCGGCAGTAAATATGAACACCAGACGCTTGCCAACCTGGCAAAACTGGTGGACGAGGGCGAAAAGTACGGAATACCAGTTCTGGCAGTTACTGCGGTAGGCAAGGAAATGGGTCGGGACGCACGCTACTTAGGGCTTGCGTGCAGGGTTGCGGCAGAGCTTGGTGCGCATGTAGTGAAAACATATTATTGCGACAACTTTGAACAAGTAGCTGAAGGGTGTCCCGTCCCGCTCATAATTGCCGGTGGCAAAAAGTTGCCCGAGCCGGATGCACTAAAGCTGGCGCATGACTCGATAACGCATGGCGCGGCAGGGGTAGACATGGGAAGAAACATCTGGCAGTCAGACCACCCTGTGCCGATGATAAAGGCAGTGCGTGCAATAGTGCATAAGAATGCCGACGTAAAGGAAGCGTACGACATCTTCCTGAAGGAAAAGGAAAGAGCGCCACAGCAAAAAGAGACCAAGCTCCTGAAGGCGGTCAGCCAATCAGGGTCTTTTGACTAGCCGGCCAGTTTTGACAAGTGCTGATGGATTATTTTCCATTGGCCTTTCTTGTCTTTTTTCAAAACAATAGTCACTCTTGATTTGTTGTCGATTGCAGTCCCGCGGAAGCTATAGTCGTCGACTATCATGCCGGTCACTTGCAGAACAAGCGTTGCGACAGCTGCTTCCCCCATGACTTCTGTTTTCAGGTCTTCAATCTTGAAATCATAGTCTGAGAGGCTAGCAAACTGTAACTGTTCCAGCATCAACGCCCTCTCAAAATCGCGCCTATCATACGGCGGCGAGTCGCCGAACTTGGTAAAGCCCGGGTCAAGGAATTCCTCTATCTTCTCTATTTCCTTGGTCTTGGCTAGCTGAAAATATTTGTAAATCGTGTCCCGTATTTCAGCAGAATCCGTAGCAGTCAATAAGGTTCTGTCTGCGTATACAGTCTAATAAATTGGCTGGCAGGCAAAATTAAATATTGAAGAACCCGCCCGCTCTTTTGACATTAGAAAGCTGCACCGCCCAAGTCAGTAGCAAAGCATCTTCGTAAGTAATAGAGCCTAGTTTTAAGATCTCCGGCGGAATTGTTTTTCTGATAGGTTCTAGCAGCTTGTAGATATCAGCAGATTTGAGCT
>DAOL01000059.1:0-461 GCA_002501845.1 Nitrososphaera sp. UBA217 | reverse complement strand
TCAACGAATTTCGGCTTCAATGGCATGTTTCAAACTCAATATTATACCGTTTAGTCGCAGTTAACTTTATAAATTATATCACTGCAAATTAACAAAAATGCCTAGGACTGACAGCGAACATTGGCAGAAGGTTCATGTTCTGGTTCTGCTGAGACTTGCCTAGGGCAAACCCTGTCCAGCAAGCAGGTGTTTGTGCGAGAGAGATTTGGTGAAAAATAAATTGGTTGAAATGACTGGCGCAAAGGCCTTGATTCACGCCCTCGAGAAAGAGGGGACAGACCTAGTCTTTGGACTTCCCGGAGGAGCGAATCTACCAATATACGACGCACTGGTAGGTGCCAACTTGAGGCACGTGCTGGTTAGGCACGAGCAGTCCGCGGCTCACATGGCCGACGGCTACGCCAGGATAAAAAGAAAGGCCGGTGTTTGCTTTGCAACCTCCGGCCCGGGCGCCACCAACC
>DAOL01000033.1 GCA_002501845.1 Nitrososphaera sp. UBA217 | reverse complement strand
TATCTGCCATTTTGATACCTGTTACAGATGAAACAGGGCTGGGAATGCCTTGAGAGCAAAAAGATATTCGAGGCTGGAGACGGAAGGACCGTCTTCCTGGAACTGTATCAGGACAGGGTTAGGACGCCAAACGGCAACATCCTCACATACACAAAATACCACGCTTCAGACGTGGTCATTGTGGTACCCTTTATTGACAGTCAAAGAGTCTTAATGATTAAGCAGTTCCGCTACCCGGTGGGCAAAGTGCTGCTAGAATTCCCTGCCGGTCATGTAGACAATGACGAGGAGCCACTCGACGCTGCAAAGAGAGAGCTTGAGGAGGAGACAGGATACAGGGCAAGGAAACTCGATTACCTTTACCGCTACCACCCGTCTGTCGGCCGGACAAAGCAGTCGGTACATGTTTTCAGGGCGACAGGGCTTGCAAAGAAAACTGTGACCAGACACGACAGTGGTGAGCAGATCAGCATGAAAACAGTTACGATAAGACAGTTGCGCCATCTGATAGTCAAAAGAAAAGTGGAAAGTGCTGGAACCCTGATTGCGTATCTACTATGCTGCGCAATGAAGATAAATCCCAGGAAGCGGCGATGATTGATGGCGGAAAAGATGCAAGCAATGGTTCTGAAAAAGCTTGCTCCGATAGAGACCCGGCCGCTGAAGCTTATGTCGATTGACAGGCCGGCGCCGAAGCGCAAAGGCGAACTCTTGGTGGAAATAGGGGCGTGCGGCGTTTGCAGATCAAACCTTCACCTCATTGAAGGCGACTGGAAAAAGTTTGGTACCCCTTCTCACTTGCCTGTCGTGCCCGGCCACGAAGTTGTGGGCGTAGTCAGGCAAACCGGCAGCGGCGTAAAAAAAATCAAAATAGGTGACAGAGTTGGAATCCAGCCACTTTTCAGCTCTTGTCTGCATTGGGAATATTGTGCGGCCGGCCGCGAGAACCTCTGCGAAAGCGCCGAAATAACAGGCGAGTCGGTGCAAGGCGGTTACGCCGAGTACATTCTTGGGCTCGAAGAGTTTGTAACGCCAATCCCGGACAACCTAGACTCAGAACATGCCGCCCCACTCTTTTGTCCCGGCATAACCGCATACAAGGCAGTTAAGGCAAGTGACCCGGCGGCTGGCAGAACAGTCGGCATTTTTGGCATCGGCGGCGTTGGGCATCTGGCGATACAGATAGCAAAGATGCAAGATGCAAGAGTGATTGCTACATCGAGGGCCAAAAAGCATCTTGATCTGTCAAGAAAACTCGGAGCTGACAACGTCATAGCCTACCAAGACTCGCAGGAACAGTTCTTGGAAAACCTGAAAAAGGAAGAAGGATTGCTTGACAGCACAATCGTCTTCGCTCCATCCGACGACGTGATTGATACGGCAATAAAATCTGTCAAAAAAGGTGGCACCGTCGTACTGGGAGTGCTTGGCAACGTAACGAATTTCCCAACCTTTGAAGAAAAGATAGTGAAGGGAAGCGTCATCGGCACAAGGAAGGATATGGCAGATTTGGTGGAGCTGGCTTGCAAGTCTGGCCTGAAGGTAGTTGTTGAGACGCACAGGCTGGCAGAGGCAAATGAGGTGCTAGCAAAACTCAAGAAGTCACAGGTAGAGGCACGTGCAGTACTGGTTCCCTAAATCAAGACAATAAACAGGTAATAGACGGCAAGGTTGGCAGCAGTAACTATGCTTCCCACCTTGAAGAATTCTAAGAACGAAAACGAGTGGACACCACGCGCCTCGGCAGCTTCAATAATAATGATATTGCTCGCCGCGCCCAGTATCGTAAGGTTGCCAGCTATGGTGCTCGCAGCTGCCAGCATCATCCATTGGTCGACGTGCTGGCCGGTAAAGCCACTGTCTGCCATAACAAAGTTGTAGAGCGCGACGAATGGAACGTTGCTCAGCACTTGGCTGACTCCGATGCTTGCAGCCGAAATAACTGCAGCGCTCTGCACAGGATCGTTTGGATCCGGTGTCGGGATGTAGTTCATGAACAACATCGATACTGCGCCGGACGACCAGAGCGCCGACGTTACTACAAACATGCCACCAAAGAATATCAATACAGAGTAGTCGACGCTTTTCATGATCTCTCTTCGTTGGCTGCTCAGTGCATAAATTGCTGCGGCCCCCAGCATAGCCACTGCACTTAGACTAAAGTCTGCAATGCCTAGAAAATGCAGGACTTCAGAGACAATGAAGCCGGCTATTGTGGCGATCATGACGGCGATTGAAATTCTCGCAAGGCGCGTGTCGTATAGTCCGTCCACCTTTTCCATGAGCTCGATGGCGCTCAGCTGGTAGTTCGACCCGATCTCTTTGCGATAATACACTTTCAATATGGCATATGTCACAAACAGGTTGACTATTGTCGGCGTTGCCAGCCGCACCAAAAACGTCGTAAAGGGCATCGGGATGCCGCTCTGGATTGCGATCAAAAGGTTCTGCGGGTTACCGACGGGCGTCATAACGCTTCCAACCGTGATGCCAAACGCAAGTGCTATCAACAGCACAACCGGTCTGATCCCAGCGTGCCTTGCGACAAAGATAACAAGCGGGATTCCAAGCAGCGCTATAGTGTCGTTGACGAGAAAAGCGGCAAGCAGTCCCATGCCTATTACAAAGACCATCAAGAGCCTGTCGGGAGTCTTGGCCACCGCGAGCATTTTGACAGCTAAACGGCGGAGAACGCCTGCCCTGTCCAACGCCGAGACGATGCTGAACATGCCAAACAGAAAGGCGATGACATCAAGTTTGACCGACCTGAACGCGGCCTCGACGCCAATCACCTGAAGGCCAATCATCAGCGCGGCTCCTATGAGCATTGCCGCCCATATTGGGATTCCAAATCGCTTTCTGCCGATAATCAGGGTGTAAACTGCCGCAAACACCCCTAGGGCAATGTACTCCTGCATAGCTCAGAAGGGGCTGAAGCGAGAGATGAAAATGAGATCTAGTCTGTAACTTTCCATCTCATACAGAACGTTATATCCGGCCCGAGGTGTTTTTTCTTGTGCTCAGCATTGGTATAATTGACAAGATTGGCCTAAGCAGAAAGCTCATTGCGACTATCCTTGCTATAGTAATACCTGGCATAGGACACATTTACCTTGGTGCATTCAAACGGGGCATCGGGATTGTCGTCACTGGCATTGGGCTTTTTCTGGTCTCATATCCAGGATTCCTTGGTAGCAACTCTGTTCTCACATTAAACATGACAGAAGGTATAAGCATGACTACAATCGTTGTCCTTGGCTTAATGATGGTAGGTCTCGGATCGATAGGGTTCTGGATTTGGCAGATCCTTGATGCGAGAAAGATTGCAAAACAGCAGTCGATCGAAGCATAACTAATGTGTGAAGAAATCAAGACAAGTTTGTTTTTCTAGTGCTCAATTAATGTTGGGGGCTTAGTCATTTTGGCCAACGATCTTGTCATGATGGCACTCATCGTGTGGGCAGTCCGCATGCTGTCCAGTGCCCCACTGATGTAATTGACTGCTTGCCTTATTGCTTCGGTTGAAAAATTCTTTTCATTGATCTTGACCGTGATCTTGTAGGTCATGCTTCGCCCCAATATAGCATTGCGTACGTCTAAGGAACGCTGCGTGTATATAGCTATTGCCGAAAAAATATTGTCACTTGATTTTACCCCACAAAAACTGCGGGATCTGAAAAGCAGCAGGTCGCGGCACAATTTTGAATTATAAGATTTTTGTGAATGCTTATATTATTATCAAAGGGATAATGACCAACCATTGGTAGATCGTAACCGTCACATCAGAAAAAAGAGATTAAGAGATCTGAGCCACAAAATATACAAGGTCCAGCTCCGGATGCACAACAGGAAGGCCAAGCGTGACATTCCTCGGCTGCAGGCTCAGCTGCATGCACTTCACAAGGCCTATAACGAAACAATGAGGGGCAACATGCAAGATATGCCAAAGAGAGTGGCCCCTCCTAAGCTTTGCCCTGTATGTGGAGGGAGGATTGGAAAGGGGTATCACATTTGCAAGCCCGGCCAGTGGANNACTCTGTGTAATAGTAGACGGGTCAGCCAATTGTCCGATAGAAAGATTTTCTTTGAATTGAAGGAACGGGCGAAATGGTCACGAGATTTAGCGGAAAAGAAAACTGCCATCAAGGAGCTATCAAACCATGGCGACATGGCACTTCCAGCGTTGGATGAAATTCTGAGCGTAACTGCTTATGACGAGATCAAGGCAGCGTGCATGGAAGCGATAAAGGCGATTAAAGGAAAAGACGCCGGAGTTGCGGCACAAGATCAAAAAAAAGAAGATCAAGAAGGCGGCGTCGGAGCAGAAGTTAAGTTAGCCGATCTGCCCCCCTAATTTTTTGAATAGTTCAATTTTTGCCTACTCTAATATTTCTGCCAAGGTTTTGCATGCTTTTGAAGGTGGCATGATTCTGAACAAAAGTAATCGTCACACATGTAACAATAGATCGGATAGTCCTGAGTCTTTTTACCGCACGTGCCGCAGGCAGAAGTTCCATCCATTGTATATCATGCGTATTCGAAAGACTTAAAGTTTCAAAAATACGCACTCGAAGCAGGAACTAACGAAGCCTTTTTACGCAACTGCCACGCTATACTACCAATGTCAGATAGGTGCAGCGTCTATTACTTCCTTTGTCCGAATTGTAGACGAACGGCGGCTGTTCCTGAATCTTTTAGGTATGGCCTGTCATGTCCCTATTGCAATTCTGAAATGAAAGCGATAGTGACAGAAGATTAAGGACCGGGTATGGCGTAGGTTAAGGATTAATTCAGTTTTTCTGACAGTCGTTCGCTGAATGAAGCGTGCAAGCCCTAGGAGGGATTCGGACCCTCGACCTAAGGTTTACGAAACCTTCGCTCTGCCAGGCTGAGCTACTAGGGCAAAACATACGCAACTTCTGTCGTTCGTTATTTAATGCTTAGCGCTAAATTAAATACCACCGTGATCAGTTTTTCGCTGTGAAGATATCGATCTCTGGCGTCAGGGGGGTCTATGGCGAAGACCTCAACTTGCACGAAATTAGCAGGTTTGCCGGCCAGTTTGCCGGCTTGATCGAATCTGGTAGGTGTGTGATCGCGAGAGACACCCGGCCGTCCGGAAGGATAATTGCNNCGCAAGTATGGCGCCGGCGTGATTATAACGGCCTCCCACAACCCGCTACATTGGAATGGCTTGAAATTCATAATCAATGGCAGGGGGCTTTTTGAGCGCGAGCTTGACGCACTGCTCAGGTTACCAAGCGAGCATAAGAACAAATTTGGAAGCGAGTTTAGGATTTCTTCGCGCTATGTGGACGAAGTGGTGGACATTGCAAAAGGCGGCGCGAAGGTCAAGGTCGGAATCGATGCCGGTGGTGGCGCTGCCTGCGGCTTTGGGGAAAAACTGTTCAAAAAGCTCGGCCACGATTACTTCAGCATCAACGGCGTTGCAGGCGTATCATCAAGGGACCCTGACCCGACTGCAGACGAGCTGGCAGATTTGCGCGCGCTTGTAACTGCAAACAAGCTTGACCACGGGTTTGCGCTCGATTTGGATGCTGACAGGCTCGTAGTCGTCAGCAGCATTGGCGAAAAATTGAACCCTGACGCGACGCTGCTGTTGTGCATTGCAAGGGCACTTGAGATGGGCATGAGAAAGTTTGTGAGCAGCTTCGACACCAGCGTGGCGATAGAAAAGTACGTCCGCGATCACAAGGGCAAATTGTCTTACTCCAAGGTAGGCGAGGCAAATGTTGTCAGTAAGATGCTTGAGACAAACGCGGATGCCGGAGGTGAAGGTAGCAGCGCTGGCTTTATCATGCCCAATTTCAACATGTGCCGCGACGGACTCCTAGCCGCCGCAACAATTTCAAGCCTTGACGAAAATATGATTGAAGGCTGCCTGACATTTGCATCTCAGTTTGTGCAGATAAGATCAAAGATAGCAGCCGACTCTTCGCTGCATAGGGCAGTTATTGAAAAGCTGGCTGACATTTTCAAACAGGAATCATCTTCAATAATTACTGAAGACGGCGTCAAGGCGATAATAGACGAAGATTCATGGGTGTTGGTCAGGCCGTCAAACACTGAGCACGCGATCAGGGTCTCTGTCGAGTCCAGACCCGATAAGGCGCAATCGCTCTACAACAATGCAAGTGACAAGGTTCATGCAATATATGATCAAGTTAGATGAGAGGGAGATTATTTTTTCCTGAAGTATTTGGATCACGGTCCATGTTGCCATAAAGATACGTGATCTAGATGACAGTATGATGATTCCTGGCAATCTCTTTTGGGCATTTCAAATGCACTACAGGTTTCATGTCTTATTGGCCTGAATATGCTCTCTTCAAGCCTTCTATTTCAATTTTCTTCATTTTAAGCATCGCCTCCATGACTCTTTGGGATTTTGCGCGATTAGGATCACTGATCATTTCACCTAGGATAGTTGGAACGATTTGCCATGACACTCCGTATTTATCTTTGAGCCAGCCACACTGTATTTTTTCTCCTCCGCCTTCGGAAAGCTTCTCCCAGAGATCGTCTACTTCTTCCTGTGTCTTGCATTTCACGACAAACGATATGGCTTCGGTGAATTTGAAGTGAGGACCACCATTTAGTGCCATGAATTCTTGCCCCTCAAGCTGGAATGCCACTGTCATTACGCTATCCTTGGGGCCTGGTCCCACCTCGCCGTAGCGAGTTACATTCAAGATCTTTGAATTCTTGAAAATAGACGTGTAAAAATTCACTGCCTCTTCTGCTTGATCGTCGAACCACAGAAATGGGGAGATTTTTTGCATGCCTTAGCTCCTAATTATTGCTAATAAGTTCTGAATTCACCCGTTTGGCCTTGTTCTTCATTTCTTCCGGCATAGTGTTCATGTCCATGTAAAATATCTCCCAAATATGGCCGTCAATGTCTTGGAAAGCGCGACCGTACATCCAGCCGTAGTCTTGAGCCTGTCTGTACTCAGAGCCGCCGGCTGCTAGGACCTTTTTGATCACCTCATCCACCTCTTCACGAGTTTTGGTAGATAGCGCAACGAGTGCTTCCGCACTGCTTCTTGCGTCGCAGATTTCCTTGTCAGGTATGAAGTTCTTGAAGAATTTTTCGACCAATAGCATAGCGTAAATGTCTTCGCTTATAACCAAACATGCAGCGTTTTCATCTGTGAACATAGGGTTAAACTTGAACCCGAGTTTGCTGAAAAAATCCATCGTCTTCTTTAAGTCCTTGACTGGCAAGTTGACGAATATTTTTGTCGCGCTATTTGCTTCTGCATTTTGTCTCATCATGTTGTCACCTCGAAAAGAGGCATGACAGCTCTATTAATCTTCGCAGCGCCGCTGGGCTGAAGCATCTCACCCTTAACTTTTGAAAGGATGTCGGCACAATAGTTTAAAAACTAGCAAATTAAAGCTTATCCAAAACGTAATGAAAATAGAATTGTGTTTGTTGAAGAGGCAGGTGTGTACAACTGTTAACTGAAAAAGAGATCATTCAGATCTTTGCAAGCAAGCTTGGCATAGCTAACCTCGATGACGTTGCACTGCTTGGACGGGGCATAGTTTTCAAGGTCGACATGCTGGTAGCAAGCACCGATGTGCCCCATGGCATGGCACCGTGGCAGGTGGCGAGAAAGAGCGTCGTCTCGTGCGTTAGCGATCTTGCGGCCAAGGGTGTCCAGCCGCATGCGGCAATGATATCGCTTGGCCTGCCGAAAAATTGCACCAGGCCGTACGTCGAGGGGCTTGCAAATGGGTTTGCCGGTGCTTCAAAAGAATTTGGAGTTAGGATGGTAGGCGGTGACACGAATGAGACTAGCGGGCTTGTCATCGATTGCAGCATGATAGGCTTTGCCAGCAAGATGCCAACAAGAACAGGAGCCAAGCCGGGCGATGTTGTTGTGATATCGGGTACATTTGGTCTTACGCCCGCAGGTCTTGAAATTCTGATGCGAAATGCCAAAGGTGCAGGCGCGTTCAGAAAGTATGCCGTAGAATCAGTGTTAGAACCGAAACCAAGGCAGCGTTTTGGCATAGCTCTTGCGAAATTTTTTTCTTCGTCGATCGATTCCAGCGACGGGCTTGCGATATCCCTCTACGAGCTAGCAGGCCAGAGTGGCGTTAACATTGTAATAGACATCGTGCCGGCTGCAGACGGGGTGGAGAAATTTGCTCAGGAAAACGGTCTTGACGCGCACAAGCTAGTGTTCCACGGCGGCGAAGAGTACGAGATCGTGGCAACGATCCCGAAATCGAGACTAAACCGGGCTATATCTGCCGCAA
>DAOL01000080.1:9148-14461 GCA_002501845.1 Nitrososphaera sp. UBA217 | reverse complement strand
ATGTCTGCTTTTTTCTGGTCCGCGGCTGCCTTCAGCCTGTCAGTCTCCATGCGCGCATCTTCCACGCGCTGGGCAATCGCCTGTTTGTCGCCATCAATTGCAGGCATCCTCCGTTTTATCTCGACTATGCGCCGCTCAAACTCGCCAAGCATCGCCTTTGTGCGCTCTGAATCGTGAACAACACTTGATACCCTGCTTGCCACCTGCGCCTTGGCACGGGTCGCCGCGTCGACTTCCTGTATGAACTTTGTCTTCTCCGCGTCCAGCTTTTCGATCTCTAGCCTGAGCTCGTCACCCTGCTTTGAGAGCTCGGACGACTTTTGGTTATTGGACTCTAGGATCTGGGCGCTTGTTGCCAGCTTGTGCTTCAAAGTGCGTATCGTGTTTGATATTTGCACAGCCTTGAAGCGCTTGAGTTCTGAACCGAGTTGGTCGTACCTCAACTGGTCGTTTCTCTCCGCCTCAAGCTCGTCGATGCGCTTTCGGATCTCGCCCATCCTCGCAAATGCCACTTCAAGCCTTCGGTCGGCCTCGTCAAGCTGCTTGAGTGCCTCGGCCTTTTTCTCATCAAAGTATGATAGCCCGACAATGTCCTCGATTATCTTTCTGCGCTCATCAGAGTTTAGCTCCGATACTCTTGTAATCATGCCCTGTTGGACGATATTCAGCTTGTTTGGCGCGGCGAGGACTACCTCGAGCAATTCCATTATGGCGGTCTTGCTCACCTTCTTGCCGTTGAGGGAATATTGACTCTCGCCATTTTGTCCCTCCATCTCGCGCGTGAGGGTTACGCTGTCTTCATCAACCGGAATGCCCCTGTCGGCGTTGTCAAATGTGAGGCTGACCCTTATGAGCCGGTGATTGCTGTTTTGGCTGTCATGGAAGAGCGACTGGAACTTGTCCACCCTGAGGGCCTTGGGGCTATTTTCGCCTATCGCAAACATGATGGCGTCCAAAATATTAGACTTGCCAGAGCCGTTTGGCCCAGTCACGGCTATTAGGCCCTTCTCAAAGTGTACTACGGTATTCTTGAACCCGAACGACTTGAACCCGTAGACCTCGAGCTTTTTTATGTGAACCAATGATAGCTATCGAGTTGAGTTTCCATAAGACCTAATTATGCCTTGTAGCGTTCAATCCAGCTCCTTTTAGTGAATTTTTCTTTATCTCACTGCTAGCGCTCTCGCTTGCCTTCGACAAACTCTAAAAAGTTCGTCTTAGCAACAGAATAGGGCAGCTGCACCGGTGGATGCTTGAAGCAGTACGCTGAAATGCTCTCAAGCGGGCCAGAGACGCCCCTATCAATAGCGATCTTGGTCGCCCTTACAGCATCGATCATGACTCCGGCGCTGTTGTATGCGTCGACCACCTTGAGCTTCAGATCGAGCTCAACAGGTATCCCGCCAAAGTATTGTCCCTTTATCGAAATGTAGCACACCTTGTCGTTGTCAAGGAATGACACAAAGTCGGACGGGCCGATGCGCATTGGGATTTCGTACGGGGCCATGGCGGCCACTGCGCTTGTTTTGCTTATCCTCTTGTCTTCAAGGCGTTCTTCGTCAAGCATATTGTAAAAGTCCATGTCACCTCCGATGTTCAGCTGGTAGGTTTCATCAACTTTGACACCGCGGTCAACAAAGAGCTTGACAAGCGTTTTATGAAGAACCGTCGCCCCAAGCTGGCTCATAACATCGTCTCCGGCGCACGGGAGGCCCCTGCCTGCAAATGCCTGCTGCCACTTTGGCGTGGAGGCGATAAACACTGGAATAGCGTTGATAAAACCACAGCGTGCGTCAAGAGCGGCCTCGGCATAGTATTGAGTACCGCGCCTGCTCCCGACCGGAAGATAGCTGAGAAGCATCTCTGCGCCAGAGTCCTTGAGAGCCTGCGTTACGTTGATAGCCGGAGTGTTTGCTACCTTCACTTTCTGCGAGAGGTGGCGTCCAACTCCGTCATGCACTTCACCCTTCATCACCTTTACATCCATCTTGTCCATTTCTTTAAGGATCTTGACCGTGTTGTTTGGTTTGGCAAAGATCGCTTCAGAGAGGTCCTTGCCTACTTTGGTGTCTGCAACATCAAACGCAGCCACAAACTCGATGTCTGAAGGGTCGATGCCGCCAATGTCGTAGGCCGTCAGACCAATCCAGTCTTTGTCGGGCTTGCGGATCTCGGAATTATTGCGGTAATAACGGGTGCCTTGGATAAGAGCAGATGCACAATTACCGACTCCAGCAACGGCGACCTTGACCTTTCTCCCCATGATGTAATGGGCATCAAATGCACAGTAATAAATCTAATCTGTTTGCTTGCGCGCAAGGTGCCGCCGTTTAGTTATTTCCAGCTCATTTTCCTTGAGGAGATATTTCAGGTCATAATCGTGTCGTTCGCACAAATACAATATGAGCTTGAACGCATTCATGTCGTATGGAAAATCTTTTTCTATAATCATCTGCTTTTCGCATACTTCAAGCTCAGTGCATTGATGTCGCTTTCCTTGATAACCTCGTACACTGATACAGGCTCGAAACAGGCTGCTACTTGGCTTGCTGGACGCTGCATGGACAGCCCAAAGTCTTCGTCACCATCGTCCACGTACAACATGTTCCGACAGATAATTCAAAATTTGATATTTACAGGTTATTTCTGTCTATAGGGAATTGTATTTAGAAATTTTGATATAGATTTATCTCACTACATAATTTTTCAAACCCTTTAATTTAGTTGCGCCTTGCAGCACATAGATTTTTTTGGCATAAGCAAGCATAAAGCCTGCTTTTTCACAGAACGATAGTAACCTCGCTGCCAAGAGTTTTGAGAAATAGATTATTGGAGTCTGACTACAGGTGCAAGCTCTGACAGGTGACAATAATCTGCTAGAAAAAACAAATCAATAAATCTTCCATTTTTTCTGCAAAAGTCATGGGGTTAGGATACCCCTTCAGCCAGGTCGGCTCTCTTCTGGCCTATTATCCTTCCCAGCCCGCGCATGTAGTTCTTTGCGAACGTGGTGACCGGCTGGGACGAGTACCAGATACAACCAAGTACCTTGCAGTCGTGGCACGTCCTCGCAATGTCCCATTGTGGAGCGTCCCATATCTCGTCTATGCTCTTTTCAAGTAGGCTGTAAACGTTTTCTGCGGAATTGAACTTCCAGCATGGCACCATCACCGTCCCGTTGCCGTTGACAAAAACGCTCTTCCATACACCACATTCGTCAAACACAGTCCNNGTTAGAGACACTGCGTTTGCGCCAAGCCCCCTCGCCCTGTCAAAGTACGTCTGGTCGATGAACTCCTGCGTGTTGTATTTCGTTATCACGCTGTTGAAGTAGTGCGGCACCCTGTGCTCTGTCAACAGGCGCACATTGTCCGTCACTCTTTTGAACATCTGCGGCGTCACCCCACGCACCTTGCAGTATGGATCCTCGTAAGTTGAGTCAATGCTGCACGTGACGAACTGGATGTACTTTTTCAGCTCTTCAAGGTCAATGGTGTGCAGGAGCGAGCAGTTCGTGATGAGTGTTATCGGCATCTTAAGGCCGTAGAGATATCTTACGAGTTCCATGAAGTCGGGCCGGCTGGTGGGCTCGCCTCCCTCTATTATGGACCAAATGCAACGGTTCGAGACTTTGTCAAATATCGTCTTCCACTGGTCAGTTGTGAGATCGCGGGTGCGAACGAACTTCATCTGGGTCTCCTTGTCGGCATCGCCAAAGGGACACATCGGGCAGTAAAAGTTGCAATAGTGCGTCATGCTAAACACTGCAATGATTGGCCGCCTCCTCCCAATCGCCCTGTCGGTAGTCCACTTGCCCAGGAGCTTGATGGTCCGTATCGTGTCGACCATGCCGCGTCCTTGCAGGGGCCACTCTTTTAAGCGATTCTGTAGATCCAAAACCTTAACAGCAGAACAGCATTGTTACAAGAGCAATGAGCGTGCTGGATTTTGGAGTAGAAGTGATCGCCATTTCAGCGTCCGGCGTGCTTGCCCCCGGTCCGCTGTTCTTCACAAACCTTCTCTACGGGACTCGGCAGGGAGCGCGATCGGGTATCAAGGTGGCATACGGCCACACCGTAGTAGAGCTGCCTCTTATTATCATGCTTGCCGCAGGCTTATTCGCATCGACTGCTACTAACCAGTATCCCGGCGCGATAGGTTTGGCAGGTGGCATTGGCATCCTTGGTTTTGCCGGCCTGCAGATCGCAAGCGTTGTCAGCAAAAGGAATGTCCTGGCTGCGCCGGTCATGGCAAGTGACAAAAGCCCATTTGTCGCAGGTATCGCGCTGTCTGCGCTCAACCCCTTCTTTCTTCTCTGGTGGTTCACCGTGGGTATAAAGCTGATAGCAGACTCGGCCACTTTTGGTTTTGCTGCTGGCATCATGATCCTTTTTGCACTTCACATATGGATGGATTATGTGTGGCTTGCCGGCACCGCTTACGTTGCGTCAAAAGGAAGATCGGTGCTCAAGTCAAAATACTATCCTCTATTGCTTTTGGCCCTTGCTGCAGTGCTACTATACTATGGCGTGCACTTCACGCAGACCGGCATAGATGCTATGTCCTAATTACTTGGCGCGAGAAATCGGGACTTCGATCGTAGAGACATTTCTTGTCCTGCCGTCCTCCGACTGAACGGTCTCGGAGCCCAGCTTGATAGGTCCAATCTTGTATCCAAGCGTGTCCATGCGCTTGACAATAATCTGAGCAACATCCACCGCTCTCGTGATGCTCTTTCCTCTGGCCTTTATTACCACAGTGGGCTCGTTTGCCAACTGTACCAGCGTTGCAGTGACATAGACCATGAGCGGTTTCTTGCCGATAAATATCTCGTTGCTTGGTTTGTTTGACCTAAATGTATTGTTGCTTGCAGCGTTTGCAGTGTTTGTAGACATGGTGCGAGACTATTCGGCATGCTGGAATATAATGTTTATTCTGGCTCATCCTGGTCAAACTGACTTGGTGTATTTCTTGAGTATGTTTTCTATTTCTGACGGGTTCGCGGCGATTTCTCTGACTGCGTCAGGGTTTTCTACTTCGTAGCAGTGGAGCAGGCTTTCTTCATCCTTGTAGAACAGGAAGACCTTGTTGTCGAAGATGCAGTGGTACAGCTGGTCAATTACCATCATTTCAGTCTTGAGCTTGATCCCTTCCGGACCTGCCATAACGGGGTAGTCGTCGCCTTTAGCCATTGACAGTAATTTGGAAAAATGGTTATTTATTTAATTCCAAGCAGTTCGAAGTCAAATGGCTGTCCTCTAAAAACATTTTGACGGAGAATGATAGCATACCCCGAAACAAATATTTGCTTAT
>DAOL01000080.1:0-9005 GCA_002501845.1 Nitrososphaera sp. UBA217 | reverse complement strand
GCACGCCGACAGGTTTGAGCATGTAGGTATCGACGAATGCTACCTTGATGTTTCCGAGAGGGCGGGCAGCTTTGATGCTGCGAAAAGCCTTGCTCAGGACATTAAGAATGAAGTAAAGAGGCAGACACAGCTGACCAGTTCAATTGGCGTCGCGCCGAACAAGATGCTGGCCAAGATCGCGTCAGACCTGCACAAGCCCGATGGCCTGACCATGATCGATCCGACCAGCGCGGCCGAATTCATCGCCGGCATGCACGTTGACAGGATAATGGGAATCGGTCCCAAGACGAGCGAGCGGCTGAAAGAACTGGGTGTAAAGACGATCGGCGACCTTACCAAATTCGACCTTTTCCGGCTGATTGAAGAATTTGGCAAAAAGACCGCTACCTACATGCACAATGCGTCCAAGGGTGTCGATGATGAACCCGTTATAGAGTCCGGCGGAAAACGGCAGATAATGCGTATCACCACCCTCAAGACCGACGCGACGAGCAGCGCAGAAATGCTCCAAGACCTCTACGAGATATGCCTATCTGTTTTTCAGACGGCTGTTGACAGAAAACTATCTTTCAAGACGGTAGGGATTCTCTTGATCCTGGACAACCTTGACAACATTACAAGGTCAAAGAGCCTGAAGGTGCATTCGAACANNGGAGACCGGCCCGGTAAAGGTAAGGAGGCTCGGGGTCAGGCTGTCGGAGCTTCAGAGCAGCGAGGGCCAGAACACGATGCTTGACTTTGTGAGCAGATAACTATTCTTGCTGTTTGCCAGCACTCGTTTCATTTGATGTGGTAGCATCCTTTTCATTAGGTAAAAGGTCAGAGTGATAGCCGACAACACCAGACAAGGCTACACCTACAGTCTTTCGCATTTTTCTCTCAAGGAACAATACGATAAAGAGGTAGATGAAAAGCCAAGGCAGGAACATTATCTCTCCTGCAACAGAATGGAATGCTTCCCACTCTCGCACATTTGTCGTGACCACCAGAGCATAAAGTGATAATGAGATTATTCTTATTACATTAATTGAAACAGTTCCAAATGTGCCAATGGCAAAATAAATCAGCTTTCTTTTTATCGGAATATCCATTTTTAGGAGAAGGGCTAGCATGACTAAGGTATAGATTATCATGCTGTGCACGCCTGCAGAAGGCCAAAAGACCTGAAGCGCAAAGGGCCCGTGGAGGCCATTTAGGATCAGCAGGTTGCCCCTCGCTGTAGCGGGGTTGGCAGGGTTGTCCGGATTTTCCGGTCCGACATTGGTGACTGTCTTGTCGATAAGGTTGATTACTCCTTGATCTATCTGCAGGTATACTGGGACTATGACCTGCAGTGGCCCAAGAGAATCAAACGGGAAGAACGCGTCAAGGGAAAGTATTACCGCACTCCCTGCCAGGTATATGGCGCCGGCGCAAGCTATCTTGTACCACTTTTTGCCAAACAACACAACAAGCGAGCTTGCCACGTACAGGGACATTACGATAAAGTCCCACATCCAGACCCAGCTGTCTACAAGCGATACATTGTAGGAATCGGCACCAGTTCTGATGTAGGCGCTCAGGCCTAAAGGCAATGCCGCAAAGTACGCAATGGTGAGCGCGGTAAGGCTGGCTACAATAACGAACCTTTTCTTGCTGACGCGGTACTTTAGGCCAGCGAGCTCGGCCGCGATAAATGCCATTGCAAACAAAAAGCCGCCTCTTCCTTCGTTCCAAGATAGGCTGAATGTGTCAGGGTACGCGACAAGCGTGTAAATTATCGGCGCAATCAGTATGATTGTAGCCGCTATGCTTGAATTGATGCCAAATATCGTATACCCCGCGGCCTTGCCGGAGGTAACCGCCTTGTCGCCGGACAAATTCACCTTTTTTGCGCTGCAATGGGGATAAAAATGTTTTAGGGCTGCACGATTGCCTCAGTGAACCATTTGGGCACAAAGCCCTCCGCATTTTTTAACAGGTAGGATATGCTGCTGTCAAGGATGTAAGTCGTGGCATAGTCGTCCTTGCTCCGAACGCTCCTGCCATAGGCCTGCACAAGTCTGAGCACAGTATTCCACGTATACCACTTCGGGTCGCGCTCTTTCATTTTCGAAATTCTCTTGTCGGTCAGGTCAGGGTACGGAACCTTGACTATCACCTGGAACCTTGAGAAGTCATCTTTCAGGTCCACACCGAGGTGTAGCGAGGGCGAGATCAGCACTGTTGGCCTTTTGCTAGAATAATGCTTTTCCAGCACTTCGCTCCTGTCAAGGCTCGATCCGGTTTCTATCAGCCTGTCGGCATTTTCTTTTCCGATTTTGTCCTTGATGAACTGGAGCTGCGAATATGACGTGGTGTGGATTATGCCTTTTTCGTTCTTATGTTCTGACATGATATTATCGACTTCTTCTGCAATTTTGGGCATACTCTCACTCATTGTTTTGGCGCTGAGCCATGCAGTATTCTTCATGTGAATAGGTCTGTTCTTTACCGGGAAGTCGGATTCCTCTATTCTGACGAATTTTACTTTGTTTGAGTCAAGGCCAGTCGTCTTGCAGAGGTAGTCTTTGTTTAGTATGGTGGCGCTCATGAAAAGCGACACCGAGCCTTTGTCAAGGATCGAATCAAAATAGCCTGAAACGTCAAGCGGCATGAGGGTTACCTTTGACAGCTGGTTTGCAGAGTCGTGCTGGACGCCTGATACAATCCAGTTCTTTTTGTTGGCCTTCATGTCGTCGATTACAGCCGCCAGGCTCTTTTCGCGTTCTAGCGCATCGATCAAATTCTTTTCCGTGAACGGCTCGACCGTCACTCTCTGGTTGCTCCGCTCGATGATCCTCTCTGCCTTCTCCGCGAATTCAAACAACCTTTCCTTCAGCTCGACGCAAAAGTCGAGCCATGTCGCAACGTCGTCCAGGTTTCTGTCAGGCATTTGAACCTTCAAGAACGGCAGCATGTTCTTGCGGATCGTGAAACTCTTAAAGTCGCCCACCTCAGACTCTAGCTGATGAGCCTCGTCAAGTACGAGCAGGTTCCTCTTTTGCGCCGTGCCGGCGTAGAACACGTCTGACAGGAAATAGCGATAATTGTAGACGGTATGGCTGGATCTTGCTCCGACCCACTTTTGGTGGAAATAGTGGCATGGCCGCCATTCAAGCTCAACCAGCTTCGACTTGCTACGCATCTTCTCGACATACTTGCGCTCTGCAAAAGAGTCGAGTTTGACTATTTCATGCATAGTGCCCTCACCTTCAACCCTGTAGTCCATCAGCCGAGTCTTGTAAATGCAGTCGTACGAGTCATCCTTGATGCAAGGACCGTAGTCGCAGTTTTCGTCAAGTCCCATATCTTCTTTGACTAAACAGGGAAAGTTGCCTCTCCCCTTGACCTCTACCACAAATGGAAAGTCGCGCCGGTATTGCGTCTGCAGGTCCTTTGTCGCGGTGCAGATGTGGGAGCTTCCGAGGTATCGGGCAAGAGCTATTGCAACCGGCGTCTTGCCAAATCCGGTCGGCGCTTCAAGGAAGATGTGCCTGTAGCCCGACTTTATCGCCGACTCGATCTCGGCAAGGACGTTCTTTTGCTTCTCCCGGATGTTTGGTAAAGGAAAATGAGCGAGTATTGTCGTCAAGGAAACAACCCTGTGTCAACGCCCGCTCTTTTTAAGGTTGGTGCTTCTCTTCGTACGGGCAGCGGCAGACATCGGTCTTAGTCTGAATTCTGGTGGATCTTTTTGCGCATCATAAGAGGATTCTGTCACTTCACACAGCTGTTAGGAAGTACGGAAATTGCATAATGAAAGTTTCGTAATCATTAAAGTCCATCCGCACTTCGAAAGGGCAGATGGTCAACCTGTTACGGCTTCCCGGCAACAGCAAGCTACCCAAGGTGATCGCGGCGAAGGACAAGAGGGCGCGAGTTAATATAGAAAAGGTTCAAAAGATTGCCAAGACAGTCAGAAACATGAACTGGTGGTTGAATTCAAGAACAGGTAGATAAAATGGTGGAGATCAAAAGGACGCACTATGCTAGCCAGCTCGACGATCGGTTGGTAGGACAGCAAGTTAGGGTTGGGGGCTGGATAGAGGATGTCCGGGACATCGGCAAGCTGGCATTTTTGACGATCAGGGACGTTACAGGCGCGTGCCAGGGGATCGTGACAGGTGATAACGTGCAGGCAGCCGTGCAGGCGCCGAGGCAGAGTGCAGTAGTGGTTGCCGGAGTAGTGCAAAAGAGCAAGGCGAAGGATTTCCCGGTAGAAGTCAAGGTTAGCGAATTTACAGTCGTTACAAAGGCAATTCATCCGCTACCAATAGACCCTACTGGGCGCGTCGAGTCTGCTATTGACAAGAGGCTTGATGCCCGCGCGCTCGACCTGAGAACGCCCAAGGTTGCAGCAATTTTCAGGCTACGCTCAGCGGGGCTCGAAGTGATCAGAGACACTCTCCGTGCGGAAGGCTTTATTGAGGTAAACACACCCAAGATAATTGGGAGCGCAAGCGAGGGCGGCGCCAACCTGTTTGGATTTGACTATTTTGGCAAGCGCAAAGCATACCTTGCCCAGAGCCCGCAATTGTACAAGGAGCAATTGACGCTTGGGCTTGACAGGGTCTTTGAGATCGGGCCGTACTTTCGGGCCGAAAATTCGCATACTGTAAGGCACCTCACAGAGTTCACTAGCGTCGACATCGAAGCGGCATTCCTTGACTATGAAGATGTCATGGACATTGTGGAAAGGTTGGTGAAAAATGTTATCACTTCATTCCAGGAAAAGCACGGGGCCGATCTGGAGCTTGCCGGCGGAAAGAACATTTCAGTTTCCAAGATAGAAAGGCTGACGTACGAGCAGTGCCTTGAAGAGCTTGTGAAAGAAGGGGAAAAGCTGCAGTTTGGCGACGATCTGTCAGACGCTGCACTGCGCAAGCTGGGCGAAACACACCGCGGCTTTTACTTTATCATGGACTGGCCGCTAAAGCTCAAACCGTTCTACATACACGAACAACAAGACAACCCGAAGCTGTCAAAGTCGTTTGACCTTCAGTACGGTTATCTGGAGCTTGTCTCCGGCGGCCAGCGCCAGCACAACCCGGCAAAACTGAGGAGCCGGCTTTCGGAGCAGGGGCTCAACCCTGCCAGCTTTGAGGAGCACCTCCGGGCGTTTGACTGGGGCATGCCGCCGCACTCTGGCTGGGGCCTTGGCTACGACAGGCTCATGATGGTGCTGACCGGGTCGCAGAACGTGCGCGAAGTCGTTTTGTACCCAAGAGACACAGAAAGGCTCACGCCGTAATTTTTACTGCAACTTCCCTTACGTCACTGTCGTAGACGTACGCCTTGAACTCTTGTTCGGTGGTCGAGTAGATGAGCCATACCACCGGATTTATCTCCATGAATTTCTTGTCGGTGTTCGACGGCGCCGGCCTGGCTGGATGGGAATGGAATATTCCAATGACCTGCAGCTTCTTGCTTTCTGCAACGTCGTATGCGTGCAGTACTTCCTGCGGCTCGATACTGAAAGAAATGGCTGATTGGTCGGCATTTTGCATCGCCAAGATTTCAACAACTCTGTCATTTTTGCCAAGAAGGAACGCGCAGGACTCGTTTGGAAGAGAACTTCTCGAAAGTCTGGTGAGCTGTTCAATCTGTGTTGGCGCCAGAGAAATTTCCATTATTTTACAGTGACCTTGCCGGTCATATACGGGTGAATCATGCAGTAGTATGGGTACTCGCCGGCTGCGTCAAAGACGAAGGGAAAAGTGTCGCCCTGTTGCATGATTCCAGAGTTAAATTTGCCATCCGCCTTGGGTGTGTTCTTTTCCACCACTCCTGAAGTTACAGTGTGAGGCGAGTTGTCGTTATTCTTCCAAGTCACCATGCTCCCGACCGTAGTCTCTACGCTTTGAGGGTTGAAGAATTCACCATTTGATGGGACTGACGCTCCAACAGCTATCGACACGGTGGTTAGTTTCGCTGCCCCGCCGTTCGCGTTAGGCGCGCCTGAGGTTTGATTGACAGAAGCTGACTGGTTGCCAGCACTTGACTGGTTGGACGAGCCCTGCGAGACAGTTGCGTTTGAACCACCAGACGAAGCTGCGCTGCCCTCCGTAACCTTCAGCATTCCTGTCATCCAGCTATGGAATATGCAATAGTATTCGTAATCTCCTACGTCAAGTTTTGCCGTATTCAAGAGCCAAGTGGAACCAGGACTGATTGCTGAAGAATCGAACAAATCTTTCTGCCTGCTGGTGACACTGTGTACCGCATTATCTTTGTTGGTCCACTGCACTCCGTCGCCCTTTTTGACCGTAAGGGGATCAGGATCATAATCTGGATTGTTCTGAGCAGAAGCCCCTGCCAATATTGTGGCGTTGATAACATTGGCTGGAGCAGCCTGTACAGCCGGCGCTTTTGCCTCTTCTTGTGGCGGCGCCGGCTTGGGTGTTACAAGCCCGAATGCGTAGAACGTGGTGCCGCCAACTACCGCGGCTGAGACAAAAATGACAGCGAGTGCTTTGAGGTATGGAACCTCCCTGTATGAAGCGACTGCAAGGACTGTTGCTGGAATCGAAATTATCAACATGATGCCGATGTAGGCGTAAATGCTCGGAACCTGCCCGCTGACGGTGACCGCAGCGGCAAAGCCAAAGGTGACGAGGAACCCTAGCGTGATAAAGGTAGCAGACTTGGCACGACCGGTCGACGGGAAGCCGTCCTTGAAAAGACCGGAGGCAAGAAAGATCATGCCGATAAGCATCGTCAAAAGCGAAACGGCGTGCATTCCGTCAATAAAGGTCTTGGCAATGCCCGCAAGAGAAATTCCAACGCCAACAATACCTATTGAAGTAAGACCTATCCCGGGGGTCAGAAGGTCCCAGTCAGTCATGTTACAAGTATTTGGGTTTGTTTGGTATACTTAATCGTTTCTAGCTTTTTCAAATGCCAGTCAGGTGCACCCAATCGCCCTGCGCTCTTGCAGTTTCGAAGGGTTGCCATCGCTTGGTCCATAGAATAGTCAATCAACCCTGACCACAATTAGGTCTTGCTGGTGGTACAGAAGTAGAGGAGCACCAATCCAAAACGTCTCTGAAGTAACGGAAGCAGCACGGTTGGTACAAAGCTAATTATGAATCTAAAAATAGTTGATATGGCATCTTAATAGCTTGCAGTGCGCAAGGCAGCCGTGTCTGTAACGGATTTGTTCGAAGTGAGCGATAGCGATACAGTATGGGATGCTTGGCTCACGGCAGTCAACCTGTTAGATATGCTCGAGAACACCCACAGGATAGGCAAGTACTATGATTTTGCGCAGGCNNCCTGCAAGTGCGGCCTGTCAGACGGCGAGCATAGCCTGCTCAGGCGCAAGATGATGACATTTTTCAAGCTGCAAGTGGCTAATTTGAAACATTTTGTTTATTGACTCAACGAATAAATTAAATGCAAGCAAAGCCTCCTCTTTCCGAGGCAACTCTGTGAGCGCACGCGATTATGTCGAGGTTTCAAAGCCACGGATAGTGGTCGTTCTTGTGATAACAGCCGTTACTTCGCTTCTGGCCGCAAGCCGGTTTGACTCTACGCCCGACGTCGCGTGGGATGTCACCGCGTGGCAGCTGGGCTTTTTGACACTTTCCGGCGCGTTAGCCTCGATGGGCGCAAGCGCGCTTAACCACTACTACGACCGTGACATTGATAAAATGATGGAAAGGACAGCAAAGCGCCCGATACCTGCCGGCAGGCTGACTCCAAAAAACGTGCTTGCGTACGGNNGCGCTAGGCATATTCTTTTACGTCGTAATCTACACAGCATGGCTCAAGCGCAGCAACGCTTCGAACATCGTTATCGGTGGTTTTGCTGGGAGCGCAGCGTCGATGGCCGGCTGGGCAACTGCAACCGGCTCTATCGACCTTTTGGGCTTTATGGTGGGCTGGCTGGTCTTCATGTGGACGCCACCCCACTTTTGGTGCCTTGCGATAAGGGCAAGGGAAGAGTACGCAAGCGCGCGGGTCCCGATGCTCCCGGTTCTCATCGGTAACCAAAAGACTGCAAGCTACATCCTGCTCAACACTGCAATCCTGCTTCCATACTCGGTAGCAATTGCGTTCTTTGGCCCCGGTTGGCTCTACACTGTTATTGCGGCATGCTCCGGCTTGCTCATGCTTGCTTATCACTACAAGCTGACAAAGAACCCAACACCAGAATTTGCGTGGAAGGCGTACAAAGTCACTGCGCCATACCTTGTCGTGATATTTGTCGCGCTGGCACTTGACGCGCTATTCTACTACCCGATTTTCAGCTAGCGGTACCAGAATCGGCGACTAGCTCGATCCTACGCTTGTCCTTTGTGACCCACGAGACCCTGACTAGGCCGTATATTTCAAGGTCTAGAAGCGTCTTGTTGAAGTCCGAGTCGGCGAGCGTGACGCCGTCCTTTGCCAAGTCTTTCATGAGGTCGGCGTCGGTCATCGTGCCTGCTTGCCTTATCTTTTCAAACATTAAGTTCCGGATAGGATATTTCATTTTGTTACCCGTAAAATGTCTTGTCCATTGGTTTAGGCATCGCATATGTAATGTTTTTCTTTATTGACTCATACCAATCCTCAACATCTTTCGTTATTGAAGGCCTTACAAGCCTTGTCGCCTTGGCAAAGTCGGCGTTTGACACGATCTCTGATTTCGCCTGCATAGCATTCACGGCCGCCTCTCTGCAAAGAGCTACGAGATCGGCGCCGCTAAAGCTCTTTGTTGACTGGGCAATGCTTGACGGGTCAACGTCCTTTGCAAGCGGCATCGGCTGGGTTATAATCCTCAGTATCTCCTGCCTGGCTTTTTCGTCCGGAGATCCTACATATATGATTAGGTCAAGCCTTCCGGGCCGGAGCAATGATGTGTCGATGAGGTCAGGCCGGTTCGTTATGCCTATTACCACCACGCCAGCGCTGCCCGAATCATCCATTTCTGTCAATATTTGGCTGAGGACCCGCTCGTTGCCGGACAAATCCTCTTCCTGTCCCCTCGGTCTCGCAAG
>DAOL01000038.1:5784-5957 GCA_002501845.1 Nitrososphaera sp. UBA217 | reverse complement strand
GCTGCCGCAGCACTAGTGGCATTCTACCTTTCTAATTCGGTTCTGAGACCGTTACAATTGTTGAGAAAGATAATGAAAACTGTTCAAGGTGGTACTTTTCAGAAGGCCGACATCAGAAGAAGTGACGAGATAGGCGATCTTGCATCCAGTTTTAATTCTATGGTTGACGAGCT
>DAOL01000038.1:363-5621 GCA_002501845.1 Nitrososphaera sp. UBA217 | reverse complement strand
CGAACTATTCAAGTCCTTGACAACCTTATCGAGAATGCCATTAGGCGCACAATCGAGACTAACAAAACTAAGGTCCTAGTAACTGTTAGCCTGTCATCAGAAATGGTTGATAGAGAAGTTTCTGTGGTCTTTAGTGTTCAGGATGAAGGTTCTGAAATTCCTGAGCAAGAGAAGAAGGATATTCTTGGAAACAAGTTCTACGACCTTGACACATCTTTTACAAGAACATCCGGTGGTATAGATCTAGGCCTAATAATTGCTAGGAGTATTGTTGAAGCGCACAGGGGACGAATGTCAATCCAAAGTGATCAGGGAAAACAAACAAGATTTATTGCCTCAATGCCCCTGAACCAGAATCTGAAAAAGTCAGCTGCTGCATGATATCAGGCAGTCTTATTTTTGCCCGAATTTTCGCCAGTGTCCTAAAGTTGTCGTATTTCCAAATAAGCAACCCCAAGGTCACTGCAGCTTCAAGCCTCTACTGTATGGAGATGATTTTCGCCCTGGATGGGTCAAAGCTTGCCCCCGCATCATTGCATCATTGCGGTATTCGTCAAAGGAACGGTTTCGATGTAAAGTAGTACTGCGGCAAGCACCAAAGCAAGGTAAAGCTTGTATTTTAGCCTGACAACCGTTTTCAGCTTCTCAAACCTGACTTTTTTAACAGAATGGCGAGCTTTTTAACAAAACGGCGTTATTTAACAAAGCCGAAAAACCCAAAACGCTTATTAAGTTCGGTTTTCACTTTGTTGGTATGGTAAGGAAATTTGATGATTGGTGGAGGACTGTTCCAGCTGACTTGAAGACAAAGGCTCGCAAAGGCGACGAATCAAACAAACCGTTACTCAACCAGATTAACTATGTTCTTCTGCATCTTCACTTGGCAGGCAAGCATGATGCGAAGCCAAGTCATGAAGAGCTGAAGGATTGGCTACACAGCGGCCAGGTAGACGTTCTCCGNNTCCGCTTCACGAATGTTATAACACCGTTTTGCAATATCCATAGGGTTTAAATAGTTTCGAACAATACTGACGTGTAAGTGAATTAGAGATGCCAATTGCTATACTTCCAGACATCGATGAACAAAGATGCATTGGCTGTGCACTCTGTGTAGAGATCTGCACTGCCCTCGGCCCGGACGTTCTTAGGGTAAAACCAGTCGAAGGATGGAAGAGGGGTAAGGCGTTCGTCTTTTATCCGGAAAGATGTATCTCAGACGGCGCGTGTTTAGGTGTATGCCCGACACACTCTATCTTCTGGATGAGGCCGATGGAATACACTCCAGGACAGCCAGTCCCTCTGCATAAGAACGGTGTGTTCAGCAAGGGCTGGGAAGAAGGCTAAGTCCCGGACCGAAAAACTCCTTTCCTTTTTTCATTTTTATTTTCTAATTACTATCAAAAGTTATTTTAGGTCATTTTTTCCGCAAATACGTCGTGATATAGGCCAAGCCGCCCGCAAACACCCCTATGCTTAGCAATCCCGTAAATGCAGCGATTATTGGGATGAATTGCTCCATAATTGCAACATTTGGTTGCAACGAATCGCTTCCACCTAGAATAACTCCAAGTATCCCAGAGCCTGCAAGACCCGCAAATATCATGGCGATGGTAGTGGCTGCTCCGCCGACGTTCATACCTACGAAATGTATCCATGCAAGAACAGACCTGAATCCCCGGATCTGCCTTCCCATGCCCATCTCAAGATGGTTATAAAAGACCGCCGTTACAGCTATCGCGACAACTAGTATGAGGTAAAAGATGTACCCAAGAAAGAACCACTTTGCCGGACCTTCAAATGACAGAGAAAGAAACTGAATGATGTTGGTCCCCGAAGTTAGCATCTGCGCGGCAACAATAACCAGGGTAAGCCCAGTGGTTACCGCGCCTTGAACTATGGCAGCTATTATGAACCTATTGGACCATACGCTCTTGGCAATGCCCTGCATGTCAGCAATTAGCGTTGGGATATTATTATGCTATTACAGGAAAAGACTTATCTTCCATGTCGGTATTGTATCTTCCATGTGCGACTACATGTATTATGAGCGCAAACAAAGGGGAAAACTGAAGAACCTGATACCTGCAGAGGAACCCGAGCTGGAGAAGGTCGAAGAGCAACCAATGACAGTCAAGGCCTGAGCCCCTTCCTTCTTTTTTGAATCTTGGAATTGATGTCTGCCAATCTTAACGGCTCGGTGCCAAACTCTTTTAGGATCGCGATTGCAGTTTTCAGGCTTACTCTATGACCCACGCTGACGTACAATTTCTTGCTGATGAGGTATCCAAGAATCTCGCCGCGAAGCTGTACAAAGCCATCAGGCCGGACAGTCCCGCATAGCCGGCTTTTTGCCACTCCTATAGTGGGCTTGTCCAGCGTCACGCCGACGTAGCATGCAAGCCCGCATTTCCTTGGATGTAAGAGCCCATGGCCGTCGACTAGCAATAGATCATAGTCACTCTTTAGCAACCTAAGCGCGTGGAATATGGGCTCGGCCTCCCTTAGCATCAAGAGCCCTGGCACATAAGGATGCGTTGTCGGAGTTTCCGCGTTGACAGATTCTAGCAATTGTGAATTTCTGTCCGTCACCACTGCAGAGCAGTACGCGGTGTGGCCGTTGTAGGCAACGTCAACTCCACATATGTGGTTGATCTTGCCAAAATCGTCTTCTGTCGCTACCTTTTTTGCAATTTCTTTTTGCAGCTTTATCGCGTCGCTGTATGTCAAAGCTCAGAAATATCATTGACAAATCGGGCATTTAGCCTTGTAGTTATTGCGGCCTGCTTCATGAAATCGTCGGCGACAATCTCCACTTGTTCAAACCTTCCTGCAAATTCGCGCAGCGAGTCGATAAATGTGGGATAATCCTCAAGCTTGTGGCCTGACCTTGTGGCAAGGTTGTGCGATGCCGGGAAAATGTCCGATATTTCTGCCGGGATTATGCCTAGGAACGGGCTGTAGCTGCAGATCTGTGCGTCAGGGAACTTTTTCATGATCTCCCTGTAGCTCCTGGTGGAATAGAAGGGGTGGACTTCGCCTTCGGGACATAGAATTAGCATTTTCTTTGACGACTGGAATTCTGCGGCTACGTTCCTGAACCTCCTTGCCTCCGGCCGATGCTGGTCTATCGGCTCGTAGAAAAAGATCGCTCTTTGCTTGAAGAGTGGTGTGCCGTTCTCAAGCATTTCGATGTCCTTGAAGAGCTGCACCGCCTCCATGAGCTTTGGATGCGCCCGCGCCTTTTGCATGATGTATTCCCACAGCCGGCCGTCCATTATTGCCTGCTTGACTGCATCGACTTCGGCCTTCAGTACGTGGAGGTTGTGCTTTGCAACTTCAATTACGCGCTCATCTCTCTGCATACCGCGCAACTCATGCACACTATGGGAAGAGCACATCGGGCACTGGCATGGCAAATATACAAGTTCGTCGAGCCTGACCGTTCCATTTGGAGTCATGTACCTGCCGTCTTTGGCGTACAGCATGTAGGAAGCAGAGTCGAACATGTCGCAACCAAGCGCGACTGCAAGAGGGATTGTGAGCGGGTGGCCTGCTCCAAAAAGGTGCACAGGCTTTGTCGGGATGATTTTTTTGGCGGTTACTATCATGCGCGCAAGCTTGGCAAATTCGTATGCTTCCATCAATTCTACCGGACTTCCAAGCGCCATCAGCTTGTAGCCCATCCGGTCAAGCTCCCTTGCGGAATGCTCCACCAGGTCGGAATGCTCAGCGCCCTGCACGGGGCCGACCCAGATCGCGTCGGTGTCGCCGACAACCTGTAACGCCTCTTGCGCATTTTTCAGCGTAACTGCGACGTATTCTTTTGCCCTTTCATAGTCCAGGCCATACCCTGTCGGCTTGTCAAGAGGGATCGATATGTCGCTCTTGATTTCCTTTTCAAACTGCGCCATCACTGCCGGCTCGACTTCGACAGAGCCGTATTCAAGCACTTGATAGCCGCCGGAGTCGGTCATTACTGCGCCGTCGTAGCCGATAATGTCATGTATGCCGCGCTTTCGCGCTTCGTCGCCGTAATGCCGCAGCGTAATGTAGGCGTTGGTGATCACAATCTGGAAACCCATGTCTTTCAAAAACCGTGTGCTGACCGTCTGCCTTATCGGGTGGACTACCGGGACAAAAGCCGGCGTCTCGACGACGCCGTGCGGGGTCTCGAGCCTTCCTATGCGGGCCGCCAGATCCGAGTACCGGACCTCGAACACAACTACTTCTTTGTCTCCTTCTTAAACTCGTCGTAGATGGACTTGACCCTGTCTGCAGCCAGCCCAGAGCCTTCCTCGACGCCTGACTGGGTGACCTTTATTTTGTCCATGATTATTATTGCGCCAACATCCTCCCTTATCTTGACAAGGCCGGGGAAGATCCTTGACAGCCTTTCTGCGAGCGCCTTGAAGTCAAATGGCTTTTCCATTAGCCTTATTTCCTTGATAAACGAGCCGTTAATGATCATCTTCAGTATGCCCTGGCCTTCCACGTTGTCAAGCACAACGTCGAGCTTTTCGTCAATTCCGGCAAGCGTGCCATTGTAAACTTTTTGATCTGAAGTTTCTACGGAGACTTTTTTTCCAAGNNTCCAGCGCGACCTTGTGCGTTCGACCTGAGTCAAGCTAGCTATGTTGCACCGCCACCTGGCTCTTGGACCTTTTTTCGTAGAAATGCACGTCGACTTGTGTGTAAAGGTTAGTATTCAAAGAATTTCTGCATGTCACCGCGCCGTGACACCATTGCAAGCCAGTCTATTCCTGCAGGTTTGGGCTTTTTGCGCAGAGCGCGCATTATTTCGCGAGTCGTCTTATCCGGCGTTTTGCCAGTTGTGTCAAATTCAACAATTTTACTCCTGCCAAATGTTTTCACCGAGTCATATAACGACACGCCCAGAATCTCGCTTTCGAGGTTCTCTCTGATCTTTCCCAAGCTGTAACCTCTTTTCTTGAGGATCTTTTCAAGCTCGTACGGTGATCTCCGTAATACAGCCACCATGCTAATGCCAGCTGGCTTGAGCACGTAGGGCGCAAGGTGGCCTACTATTATCATGTCATTTCTTGCCTTCAGCAACTTGGCAAGAAGGCTACCGAGTTTTTTGGCGTCAACTTCAAGGCCGCGCTCGGTCTTTTTTGCAATGGCGTTGTTGTCTATTGCAACCCTGTTGAGGTCAATTATTTTTGCCCCTGTCTTGTCAGCAATTATCCTAGCGCTTGTGTGCTTGCCGACGCCGGGGTTGCCCGTGATGACCAGCTTCA
>DAOL01000038.1:0-351 GCA_002501845.1 Nitrososphaera sp. UBA217 | reverse complement strand
TGGTCAGTGGGCGCAGACTCGATCCCGCCGTACATTTCAGTCACTGCGCCGCTTGGCTTGAACGAGTCGTCAGTGTCGGGCGCAAGATCTGACTCTTTCTTGCCCCCTTTTTCTTCAAGATACAGTAAGAGCCTAGGTCCGTGCTCGCCGCCTGGCAGGTTCACAGGTTCCCCGAGCCATAGTGCGTACTTTCGCAGAGTCATTTCGGGAGTGGAAAACGTGAGCGAGTGGGTCGACATGTACTCCTCCGTGGCGGCCCTGCCATTGAACACCTTTGTCATCACAGAAGAAAGCCTGAAAGTGGCTATTAATTATTGCGACTTGCCGCATTTGCTGCAGAACTTCGCTTGC
>DAOL01000057.1:11812-12736 GCA_002501845.1 Nitrososphaera sp. UBA217 | reverse complement strand
GAAGTACTCAGGGCTTACGGCTTTCCGACTCCAAAGAGCATCCTTAGCGTAACGGAAGAAGAATGCAATAGGGGTGCAAAGGAGATAGGCTACCCGGTCGTCATGAAGATAGCGTCGCCGGACATTATCCACAAGTCTGACGCCGGCGGCGTCAAAGTCGGAATAAAGAATGATGACGAGCTGCGCGCGGCTTTCAGGTCGATAATGGAAAGCGCAAAAAAGTACAAGGCAGACGCCAAGATAAAAGGAGTGCTCGTGCAAGAAATGGTCAGGGCTGCAAAGGAAACGATACTTGGCGCAAGCCAAGATCCGACCTTCGGGCCGATGATCATGTTTGGCCTCGGTGGCATATATGTCGAGGTGCTCAAGGACGTCATCTTCCGAGTTGCGCCAGTCGACGAACGTGAAGCGATGAGGATGGTCAAATCCATCAAGACGATAAAACTGCTCAAGGGCGTCAGGGGCGAGAAACCTTCAGACCTGAAGGCAATCGCGGATTCTCTCCAGCGACTGTCTCAACTCGTGATCGACTTTCCGGAGATAAAGGAGTTTGACATCAACCCGCTCCTTGTGCTCGAAGAAGGCAAGGGCGCGCGCGTGGTCGACGCGAGGATAATCTTGAAGTAATTAGAGTTTCGTACCGCATTCTGCGCAGAATGCAGAGCCGGCCTCATTCTGGTAGCCGCACGCGTGGCACCTGCCGCCCAAAGTCGTGTTTGCGTCACTTATCTTTAGGAGCACAATGTCGCCTATTTTTGAAATGCCGTCCCACTGCACCTGTTTGTTTCCTATCTTGATCGTAATCTTGGCGCTGCCGGCGTCTCTGCTCAGGCCGATCTGCTCCACCTTGCCTATCAGCATCGCCTCGCTGTCGTACGCGGACATGCCGACAAGCGACTGTATCGGGATAAAGTTGTCGCTTGC
>DAOL01000057.1:3236-11596 GCA_002501845.1 Nitrososphaera sp. UBA217 | reverse complement strand
ACGAATCGAAAAGCTGGCAGTGAACGCCGTAGCGATACTTCTATACCGGAACCTAGTCGCTTCTATAGACAAGGTATTCCTCGTGTGGCAGGTTCTCTTTCCTATAGTCTACATTTTTATCGCGGGCTACTCCTATTCCGCCCTCATTGGCGAGGGCGTTTTGCTCGGCAACACCACTATTGCATACCCCGCCTACCTGGCCGCAGGTATGATCGGCTTTAACATGATGAACAGCAGCACGATCGCCGGCAGCATAATATGGAACGACAAGCGAAACGGAATGTTCCAGCAGATACTGGTAATGCCGTTTGCAAGGATGGAGTACATCGCCGGCAACATTGTCACAATCATGCTAATGGGCCTAGCGAGCGCGGCGCTCATCCTAGTAGCTGGATCGCCGACGCTCGTGGGGAGCGCGCAGCCTACGCTTGTCGGCTCGATGTACGTCCTTTACGCGCTGATAACCGGCGCAATATTTTTCGGCTCTATAGCAGTAATAATATCGACTAGGCTGAAGAGCAACGAAGGATTCAACGTCATAGTTAATAGCGTGTTCCTCTTCTTTTCATTCGTCAGCACCGCGTTCTACCCGACGCAGGGGGTGCCGGGGGTCCTGAGAACCGCCTTTTACGCCAACCCGTTGACTTATATCGTCGACATCACGAGGGCAGGCATCTTTAGCCAGATCGACTTTTTCACCAATGTCGAAGTCGGGGTTATTGCTGCGATAACTGGAGCCGCGTTCTTTCTTGCCACATTATCAATGCTGAGGATGAGGCTCTAAGCTTGCTTGCCGATGACTGACAGGAAGACTTCCTCGAGCGTTGGCGGGTTAACAGAAACGCTTTCTATGTGGACCGAGTTTTTTGAAAGCGACACGATTATCTTGACAAGCATTTCTTGGGCCTCTGTGGAACTTATCCTTATTGTGCCTTCCGCCGGCGTTTCAATGACCGAGCCACCGGCAATAGGCCGGATGATATGCATGACAGATTGCGTGGTAGAGTCTTTTAATTTTATTTCTATCGCTTTGACGCCGCCGTACTTCTGCTTCAGGCCGGCCGGCGTGTCGGTGGCTATCATCCTGCCCTTGTTGATTATCGCTATTTCGTCGCACAAGTATTCAGCCTCCTCCATGATGTGCGTTGTGAAAAATACGGTCAGCCCGCCCTGCACGTGTTTGTTGACATAATCGAGCAGCGTTCGCCGGGCCGCCGGGTCTAGGCCCATTGTCGGCTCGTCGAGGAACAGTAGCTCGCTGTCGTGCATGAACTCCCTTGCTACCTGCACGCGCCTTCTCTGGCCTATCGAGAGCTCGTCATTTTTCATGCTCTTGAAAGACTCAAGATCGAATTTCTCTATCAGTTCCCGCGCCCTGTCGCGCCTTTTTTCTCCCGGCACGCTCCACATCAACCCGTACAACTCAAGAGCCCGCTCGACTGTCAGGTTCGCCTCAAAGCTAGGCTCCTGCAGCACCACCCCTATTCGCTTCTTGATCTCCCTCTGATGCTTTACGATGTCCTTGCCAAATATTCTAACTGTGCCCGAACTCGGGTGGACAAGCGTGGTGAGTACCTTTATCGTTGTGGTCTTGCCGGCGCCGTTTGGGCCTAGAAAGCCGAACACTTTTCCGTACTCTACGCCAAATGACACGCCATCTACCGCTCGCACCTGCCCGTAGTTTTTGCGCAAGTCGGAGACGTGGACGCAGAGCTCCATTGGTTTGGTCTTCGTCAGGGTCTAATTTCTGCATTTATCCAAAGGCAGAGGCAGCCCGCGCAACCACTTCTGAAAGCGCGGGGTGAACGTGCACCGTCCTTACGATGTCGTGGACGCTAGCTCCAAGCTTCATCGCCACCAGCACTTCGTGTATTAGGACCGACGCGTGGCTCCCGATGATGTGGCAGCCAAGTATCTTGCCCTCCTTTGACGCAAGCAGATTCACAAAACCGTCTCTGTCCTCTATCGCCTCGCCCATTGCCGTTCGGATATAGGGATAGACCGCCTTTGTGTATGGAATGCCCTTCTCTTCCAGCTCCTTTTCGGTATAACCGGCACCGGCCACCTGCGGCGAACTAAAGATCGCGTGTGGCATTGCTGTGTAGTCTACGGGAATCTTTTTGTCGTGTGTGAGGTTGTAGTAAGCGTACTGCGCTTCGTGGTTGGCGGCGTGCTTGAACAGATAGCGCCCAACAGCGTCTCCAAGGGCAAATATCCCTTTGACGCTTGTTTCTAGGTGTTCGTCGACTGTGATAAAGCCCCCACCGTCGGTCTTCACACCGGTCTTTCCAAGGTCAAGCGTATCAGAGTTTGGCACCCTGCCGGCCGCTACAAGCAGCTGATCGGATTCTATTTCGATCCTCTTGCCAGAGGAATTCTTTGCAACAATATTGAACATGCCATTGCTTTTGCCCACCGATTCGGTGCTGTATCCAAGGAAGACGCTGTATTTCTTGGAAAACACTTCGGTGAATTTCCTTGCGACTTCTTCGTCCTCGTCAGGCAAGAGCACATCATGCCGCTGTATGATGTTTATCTTCGTCCCAAGCGAGCCGAAAAAGTGGGCAAGCTCGGCCGCGATGTACCCGCCGCCGATTATCGCGAGCGTTGATGGCTGCTTTTTCAGCCTCAGCGCCTCGTCACTTGTAATAAAGCCTGTCCCCTCGAGCCCCTTTATCTTGGGGATTGCCGGACGGGTACCCGATGCAATCAGGATCTTCTGGGCTTTTATCTCTTGGCCGCCAACGGAGATTGTCTTTTCGCCGACGAATCTACATTCATTTGGAAATAGTTTTGGGTTGTCGATTTCAGAGAACGCCCGCCTTATGCCGTCAGAGTCAGAGTCTACTATGTTATTTGTCCTGCTGACAATCTTTTCAAAATCCACTGAATACTCGCCGACGTTTATGCCAAATTGCCCGGCGCCCTTAATCGTCTCTGCGACGTCGGCGCTGTGTATCAGCAGTTTCGAAGGAATGCAGCCACGGTTGAGGCACGTCCCGCCCATCCTAGCCTTTTCAATTATTGCAACCCGAAGGCCATCCTGTGCTACCGCGTTTGCCACGTCAAGGCCAGAGCCGCTTCCAATGACTATCAAGTCGAATTCCCGCATGATCCTTTATCTATTGCAATTCAGATAAACGTGGCGTTCTGAAAATATATAGGCAAGTAATTGCTAATGTTTTTTTCAGAACTGGAGGTTTGGGAGCAAGCTTGTCATCGTCGTCGCCACCGTCGCACGATTTTAAGGGGATGTTGGAAATCATGCTCAGGCAAAAGCCTGAGCTGAGCCCCGAGCAGATAAGGGACTTGATAGACGAAAAAAAGCGCAAGGTGGGCGCAGGTTACCTTACAGACCAAGGCGCGCTATTCCTAGTTGCCGCAGACCTTGGTGTCTCGTTTGACAGCCTGCCAAAAGCCCAGTCCGGCCTCAAGGACATTTACGTAGGCGCAAAGGAAGTGACCGTGGTAGGCAGGATAATGAACGTTTACCCCGTTCACACGTTCACAAAAAGGGAGAGCAACGAGCAGGCCGCGACCCGGACGCTCGTCGTCTACGATAAGGACGTGAGGGTGAAGGTAAAGCTGTGGGACAGACACGTGGCGATACCGGACGAGATGGGTTTGCAGGTAGGAGATGTGATCAAGATTATCAAAGGGTATGTGAGAGCTGGGCTTGACGGCAAGCCAGTGATAAACCTAGGGAGCTACAGCGCTATAGAGACCGTGCGCGACGATCAGGCGATACCGAGCATCGAATCGCTTGCCTCTACTGTCGACTCTGTAAGCGGGCCGCAGGACAGCGCGGTAATCACCGGCACGATAAGTGCCAACCCCCGCCTCAGCGATTTTGTAAACGCCAAGGGCGGGGCAAGCAAGTCGCTCCAGCTGCAGGTCTCGAACGACGCCGGCACCCGGACGCTCCGCGTAGTAATCTGGAACATCGATGAATCGAGGCTCCCAAAGGTCTTCAAGGTGGGGGCAAAGCTGCGCATGATAGGAGTCAGAGTAAAGCAGGGCAACCCGCAGTACGGCAACGGCGACTTTGAGGTCCACGGCGACGAGGGCACGATCTTGCAATTTTCTGATTCGCAGGAGGACATCGAGGTCATGCCGCTCAGGATCGTTTCCGTCGGCGAGGAGACCGGCAGGGGAAGCTTCCTGTGCCTTGCAGCAGACAGGGCCGGCAGGGCCCTTGTCCTGACAGTCGACAACTCGCTTGCCAGCTCTGATCAATTGAATGCCGGGGCCATGATCGAGTGTGTGCCCTCCAGGATATTTGGAAGTTCAATAGTGCTATCAAAGGACGACTCGTACGTCAGAGTGACTGACGACGACGTGTCTTTCCCGAAATTGTCGAAATTTGAAAAAAAGATCAAGGACATCCAAGTGTCGCAGGATCCCTGCATCATTGAAGCAATCGTATTGCAGGCGCCAGAGACTGCTGACGTGAACACAAAGACCGGCGAAACTGTGCCGGTGACGTCCACGCTGCTGGGCGACGACACGGGCGAGATAAGGTTGGTCGGGTGGCGCAACCAGAGCGCCGGCGTCAACAAGCTGAATGTCGGCGACAGGGTGAGGCTGGCAGGAGCCACTGCAGGCGTAGGGCGTGAAGGCAGTGCAGAGCTCACTCTTAGGCCTTATTCTTCGGTAACAAGACTGAGCTGAACCTCTTTCTGTGTTTTGCAATAGAGGGTTTAAGGGAGTCAATCAGCCCAAAAGCCCCGCGTAATAACGTATTGCCTTTCCGCTTCGTAGATGCTCTTGTACATTTGTTCTTCATCGATGTAGTTCCGCAGTATCCTTGCCGCGGTGTCGGCCCCGACCCCATGACCTGAAAGCACTACTATCGCTTTTTTGCCAAAGTTGTTGACAAGCGACGCCACCTTCCACGCCCGTTCGAACTTGTGGTTCTGCTCCGGCGTCAGCTTGCCACCTGCAAGCCTTGTACGAATTACCTTTGACATTTCGTCGTCAGACCAGAATGTCGCGGTGATAAGACGCGACCTGCAATATGGGCATGATATTTCCTCCGGAACGTCCTTTGTCTCCATCACCCGCTCCCACTTACTGCAGCGAATACAGACGAGCCTGTGCTTTGTCTTTTCCAGCCGCTCCTTTACCAGCTCTATGACACCTTTTTCCACACTGAGCGGCATGGCGCCGGCCATCTTGCCGGAATGCTCTATTATCGTATTTGCCAGATTTGAAAACTTGGTTACTTCAAGCCAGTGGATCTTGATCTTTTTTTGCTTGACGTCGTCAAGTACTTTTTGCGTCTGGCGCACGTCGTACTTGTCGTGCACCAGCTCGCGAATCGACTCGGCGCTGATCGGCGTTTTCGAATACCGGTCGTAGATCATGCGTGCGACTTTCTTGTCGTAGACTGCTTCCCTGCTTATCATACCAAATCTCTTTGCTACCATCCACACCTTCCAGTTGATATTGTGGGTGCCTGTAAGGGCTGCAATTATCACGGGCTCTAGGTCGTAGACATCGCTTAACGCCGCTTCTATCCTGCCCTGCACTATCCGTGCGCCTGAGGTAAGCATTATCCGATAAGCGTCAGACCTCGACTCAACGATGTAGCCGAGCTGCGACGACAGAATAGTTGACAGCAGCGAAGCGATAGTATTGTTCACCTTTGAGCCAAGGACAGAGTGGATGACCAGCATGTTGCGCGCAATATAACTTTCAACGACAATGTTTTTTGAATCAGGGATTATCTTGAGCGCCTTTTTTGTGTCGTCCATTATCTGAGTTGACAATTTGGCGCGTCCGCTTGCCGCCTGGCAGCGTATCACCCCCACCTCTACGGCAGTCTTGAAGTCTACAGGGATCATTTCGCCGACCCAGTAGGGGATGTTGATGGCTGCACCGCGCAAGGGCTCGACATTAACGATCAGCCGGCGTTCGTCTACTGCCAGCACGCGCCACTGCGAGCCCTTTAACACAAAGACGTTTCCCTTTTCGCCATAGTCGCCCACGAACTGCTGGTCAAGCGTCCCTATCCTGCGCTTACTTATCGAGTCAATGACCTCGAATTTCAGGACGTGTGGTATCATGGAGAGGTTTTCAAAATAATACTTGTATGCTTTTATCTTTCGAACGTACGTGCGATTGTCCCGGTCGTACTTAATCACGTTGTGCCCTGCCAGAATGTTCAGGCAGCTTTCGACGTCGAACATACTGACATTCCTGAATGGATAGGCGCGTTTCATCAAGTTGTAGGCATAGTCTACCTTTACCGGGTCGCGGGTCTGCATCACTAGTCCAACCAAATGATGGGCCATAACGTCGAGCGCGCCTTCGTGCATATTTTGTTCCTCGATAGAACCCTTTTTCATGCGTCGGANNTTCTTCCGGTGCCTGCTCCTGCCAATCCTCTGCATCAGCTTTGACACCTGCCGAGGCGATCCGTAGTGGATTACTAGATCTACAGAGCCGATGTCAAGGCCGAGCTCGAGCGAGCTGGTGCATACCACGATACCGGCCTCGCCCGATCTCAACGTGTGCTCGGTCTCTTCGCGCATTTCTTTTGAAAGCGACCCATGGTGGACGTCCACCTTGATGTCACTTTGGTTCTTTAGTATCGTGCCGAGGTACTCTGCCTCGTCCCGGGTATTTGTGAAAAGCAGGATGGAGCCTTCAACTTTTTCGCGCTTGACATATTCGATCACGAAGTGCGCGACGTTGTTGAGCGACCCCTCGATGAATCTGACATCGATCTCGTAGCCACGGCTTGAGCTGTCTACGAGCACCGCATGACGCCTGCCCGTGCCAGAAACGAACTGCGCCGCTTGCTTCAGGTTGCCGACTGTGGCAGAAAGACCTATCCTTGTAACGTGTTGTGAGGATGCAGCCTGCAGCCTTTCTAGGCTTATTGAAAGATGAGCGCCGCGCTCATTTGCCACCAATTCATGCACTTCATCAATAATGACCCACTGGAGTGTCTTGAGTGCGGCGAGCATCTTTTCGCTTGTCAGAACCACTGCAAGTGATTCTGGGGTAGTTATCAGCACGTCAGGCGGATCTTCGACTATTTTTTTCCTGGCCAAAACTGTTGTGTCGCCGTGACGGATTTCAACCCGCAAGCCTTCAGATTGCGCGTAGCGCACGACGCGCCTGAGAACGTCATTGTTGAGGGCACGCAGCGGAGTGATGTACATGGCTCTTATCATCCTTCTCGGACTCTGTTGGTGGGCAAGCATCGTGAAAACAGGCAGCACTGCAGCCTCGGTCTTCCCAGAGCCCGTCGGGGCGACTAGCAGGCAGTTTATCTTCCTCGCAATAACTGGAAGTGCTTTGTGCTGTATCGTGGTTAGGTATGAAAAGCCTTCCTTTCTGAATTTCTCTATTACAAGCTGCTCTTCTGTGTGATTACTTTTCAGTGTCTGCAGCTGTTCCGGTGCGCTGCTGTTCCCGTTTTGTCTTTGAGCTTGATCTTTCATAAACCATCACTGCAAACAGGCCGGCGATGAACAGCCCAACGGCAACCAGCGCGTACGAGTCAAAGTTTGCAATTTCTCCTACCATCAGGCGCTACTCATTGTATGTCCAATAAATATATATCCTTACGTTAAACGCCCTGCATAATAGATTTAGGGCTAGAATCAAGATTCATTCAAGCGGATTCGGACAGGTGTATCATGGGTTCGATTATTTTCCAATTACCAGACAAGAACCTCCGCTTGATCCGCCTCTATNNTACTTACCATAGTTAGAAGAATTTTAGAAAAATGGGAATTTGAAGTTGACACGTTTAGCAATCCTCTTAACGCGCATAAAGTATTCAAAAACACCCACAAGCGTTATGCTCTAGCTTTGATTGATCTTCGCATGCCAGAAATTAACGGGATAGCACTTGCAGTCATGCTACGAAGGATCAGGAAAGACATCAAAATCATGATAATGACTGCATGACATATCGATCAAGGATATCCAGGCTGATGTTCCAGATTTGAAGCCTTTGAGTTTACTGCGAAAGCCCTTCGAACAAAAGCAGATATGTGATGCAGTGAAAAATCAGGTACAAGTACCAAGCTAAAACAACAAGCGATTTCATTTAGAATATAGTAATGCTTGTTTGAATGATCTTCCAATAGAAAGTTACTTGCCAGCTTATTAAACATGTATTCATACAAGTCATGAGATGATGTTGTATTTCTCTCGATGGCCGTCATTCTGATTCGCTTAAGCTGGATCAAGTGTGTACTTGTGCTATCTGTGACCATGCAACGATAAACAACTGCATAAGAAATCAATGTGATTGCTGTAATCTTGAACATGTATTCTACTTGCAGACGGGTGTTGATGCTACCAAAGATCGTTAAACAAAAAGAAAGAGGATTATTCAG
>DAOL01000057.1:2777-3176 GCA_002501845.1 Nitrososphaera sp. UBA217 | reverse complement strand
ACGCCAATGTGTTTCGGCCTCCTGCCTGACACTGGGCGCTGCTTCCTCATGCCACCCCTGCCCACGCGTGCCCTGACAACAACAATACCCTGCTTTGCCTTATATCCCAGCCTGTGAGCCCTGTCAAGCCTGTTCGGCCTTTCTATCCTATGGATGGTCGGCTCTGTCCTCCAGGCGATTGCCTTTGACTTGAGCTCGTCTGAATTTTCCTTCCACATCCGAAGCCAAGTCTGGGTCATGTAGCTGCGCATTATAAGGTTCTCCTGTCTGACACCCTTTTATAATCTATATTACGCCGCGAAGGATCTGGATTACCTTTTCAGCGATGACTGTCGAGGCAAGCTCTTGAGCTTCCTTTGTCTGCGCGCCAATATGGGGCGTGCACACCAAATTTGGCAA
>DAOL01000057.1:532-2680 GCA_002501845.1 Nitrososphaera sp. UBA217 | reverse complement strand
CCGAGGTTGCGTCCGATGTTGCCGACTCCCACTATGCCGAGGTACTTGCCCGATAATTGACTTCCCATCAGCTCTTTCTTGATCCAGTTGCCGCGCTTGCTCTCGGCGTCGGCCCTCGGTATGCTCCTCGCAAGCGATATCATCAGCCCGATTGCGAGCTCGGCCACTGCGACAGCAGCGGCTTCAGGCGCGTTGATAACCCTGATCTTTTTCGCCTCGGCCGCCTTGACGTCGACATTGTCAAGCCCCACACCGACCCTCGCGATTATCTTGGCAGCGGCAGCAGCGTCGGCAACCTCTTTTGTGACCTTGGTCCTGCTTCTTACTATTATGACGTCGTAATCCCTGACGGAAGAAACAAGCTCGGCCGGCTTTATCTCCGGCCTGTAGTCGACAGCGAGCCCTGCGCGCTTCATGCTGTCGAGGCCGGCTTGGTCAATTGAGTCACAGACGAGAACCTTGCCGCTGACCTGCATAGGGCTTGAAAAATCCAGTAGTAATATAATGCTTGTCGTATGTGAAAATATTAGAAATTAACATTTGAATAATACGATCAAAGTGTTCGGAGGGATTCGGACAGTTGTATTATAGGTTCGGATGCTTTTCAATTATTTGGAGAAGAATCGTCAATCCCGTATATAATTTAGATGTTCAGAGTCTAGGCGCGGCGGGGCGAGACTAGATCCAGCTTATCGGCCGCATAGTTCTGAAGTAACGCAACCCCTGCTCAGTAAATTGGAATTCATCTTCTTTTTGGCANNCATTGAATTTTAGCGCCTTGAACACCCTGACCGCATTGATACATTTTCTTTCGTTGCCTTCGCCCAATAGCCTATGCATCATCTGAATGAAGAATTCTGACATAACTTTAGCATCCCAATCCGGATCGTTTACGCTAACGTTGATCGACACTGATTAAATCCAAGTAATTCCCGGTACTTTAAGTTTTGAAGGGTGCGGCGCTAGCTTAACCGTAAGGACTGAATTTGGTCGTATTCGTATGTGTAGCGGTCCCAAGGCGATCATCTATGATCCAGCTTATTTTNNCAAATATCTTCCAAACTTCGTCTTCCCTTACTATGGCAAATTGAAATTTTGCAGACTTTAAGCCCAAGGAAGATATCTTTTGACGAAGTTTCATGGAGAGCTGCTCTACAGAAGCGGTAGATCTAATGAATTACGATTGTTAAATCATGTATCAGGGGTGAAGGATTTCGCCCTGCCCGCCAAAAAAGCGGGGTTAGTGCTCGACGAGCAGGGCCGGTATGAAGCTAGCCGATAGGCACTGACGAACAACCTAATTTCTCATTTAAGACTGGCTTAACCATGTTAATTTAGGAAGATTAGGAAGAGTGCAGTAGTTAATTCATGTTTGTTGAAAACGAAAATGGTTTTATAATTACCTCCAAACATCAAACCTTGGTGTCAGACGAGGCTCCAAGCTATATCTTGAGAATACAGAAAGACGAGCTTGAAAGGCAGCTATTCAGTTTGCGTACATTCTATGTTGGAGTTAGGCGCGACTGGTCGAACGGAACATTGGTGCTGTTTGTCAGAAAGGACGCGTTCATCGGCTCCGGCGTTATTGAAAGAATCATCGCGATTGATGGACTCGAAGATTGGGAGAGAAAGCTGTGCCTTGAAAACAACTGGTACTGCAAGATAGTGTTTTCCAAATTGACGCGGTTCCAGCCTATNNAGGTCTGATGCCCTAAAAGTAGAAAGGATGATCCCTGCCAGAATAATAATATGAGAATAGTCGATTAATTTATTACGGCCTCTATAGTAGTGGCATCCGGCGATGTCGTTCAGAATTGACAACGATTCTCTTGGCAAAGTCAAGGTTCCGTCCAGCGCCTACTACGGCCCATTTACGGCCCGTGCAATAGAGCAATACAAGGTGACGGGCCAAAAGGCTCACACCAACCTAGTAAGGGCGTATGTCATGATCAAACGCTCTGCCGCGCTTGCAAACAGCGAGCTCAAGGCACTTGACGAGCAGAAAGCTAGGGCGATAATAAAGGCATGTGACGAAATTTTGTCAGGCAAGATGCTCGACCAGTTCGTTGTTGAGGCTATCAATTCCGGCGCCGGCACCGCATTCAACATGAATAGCAACGAGGTCATTGCAAACAGGGCGCTGGAGAT
>DAOL01000057.1:0-259 GCA_002501845.1 Nitrososphaera sp. UBA217 | reverse complement strand
ACCCGCTGTTCATGCAGGTTCGTCAATAATGCCTGGGAAGGTGAACCCGTCACTCGCAGAGTGCCTTAACATGGTGTGCTTCAACGTCATCGGCAACGACGTTTCGGTTGCGATGGCCGCCCAGGCGGGTCAGTTCGAGCTAAACGTAATGCTGCCAGGCATGTTAAAGTGCATGCTCGACTCGACCGATATGCTAAAGAATTTCCTACCGGTATTTGCGGCCAACATGGTAGAGGGCATTGAAGCAAACAGGGACAAG
>DAOL01000096.1 GCA_002501845.1 Nitrososphaera sp. UBA217 | reverse complement strand
GCTAACAATCGATCACCTTCAGGGGTACTCGATGGAATATTTCCAGCTGGTCAAGGCAATTCCCAAGATTGTGGAGGGCATCGCAGCAAGGATGACGGACAATGAAGATATTTCTAATAATGCGAAAGAAGAGGCCGAGCACGTCGAGCCGTGGGTAAGGTTCGCTACCGCACTTGGCGTCTCAAGGTGCGATCTTGTCGATTATGCCGGCACGACCGGCACAAACGCTGCGGTTGCGAGGATGTTGGACCTGGGAAACGCGTCGCTTGAAGAAGCAGTGGCAGCANNTGCTAGTTCTCCAAAGCTTTATACATACTTCTTCTTTACGTTTTTTGATTGGGCCCATAGCTCAGCCTGGCAGAGCGACCGGCTCATAACCGGTCGGGCAGGGGTTCAAACCCCCTTGGGCCCATTAATTATGTCAAAATTGGTTCACAAACACAAGGGTATGGAGACCTCTGGGCCTACACATTGTTATTGAATATTAAGGCAGAATTTTTAATCGCACCCTTCAAGAATTGCCTCTATGATGAAATAGCCAAAGGCTCAAAAGTGACAACTGGAGCAGCTTACGAAGGTGAGCGATACGACAATAGCGGCCGCGGTCATTGTAGGATTAGCTGTTGGAATTGCATTCTTTGTGGTTCTAAGCCTAGCTACAGCTAGCAGCACTCGTTTCACTTCGCCACCAGTCATGTCTCTCATAGTAAACACGGATGATGTAACACAAACCTACAATACTCTCGACAGTGCGTATTGCGGACGGGAACGTTGCGACTTCCTGCTTTTTGCTAGGGTGTGGGCGGCGTCACCTGAAATCATAATAACCGATAGGAGTTCAGAAATGGCTTTCAGGGCAGGACATTTGGGACAAAAGCAGCCCGATGACCTAACATTCGATATTAAGAAGTTTCAAGGAAATGCCAATGGCATTGCTGCAGAGTTTGTTAATACGAGTTTCCAGCTTCAAAAAGTAGGCGAACGAAGATACTTGCTACCTGATGACATGGAAGCTGGAACTTATCTGATAAACGTAATTGCTGCATGGGCAATAGACAGCAACAATACCATTGGAATGGGAAATCAAGATGCCGATTATCGCTACTCCTTACATCGGTTCAATGTCATTGTTAGATAGGTGTGCGCGCGTGATGAAGTAGCCAAACGCCTAAAAGAAGATCAACTAATTTTTGATAACCTTAAGGCATAAGTAATCGTATGATCAAAATCCATCATAACAGTGTATGTATCAATACGATTCTGATGAACTTGAGACTATGGCAAGTGGTATCGTAGCTGCTATCAGGAAATACTCTATTCCTGTCGAACAGCTAACAGATCAACAAGTATGGGAAGAACTTAAAAAGAAAGGATACAAATTCCCATTCCTTGGCAAGAAGTACTATTTTGTTGACGAGACTGCGCGATGGTTCGATGCTCTTTACTTGGCAATAAAACGAGTGAGGCAAGAGAGAGGGAATGCTAATAATTCCTGAAATGACCACATGATAGAGTATCCAAAGGCTCAAACAGGTGATTATTCAAACCACTGAGCGCTTCTTGTTCAACCTAAATCTTGAAGCAGTGTTCTACTGATAGAACAGATAAAGGCTCAAAAGCAATTGCATCATTAGAAGCGCATTTTTCTTACGTTCCAGTCCCTCTGGCTCCGAGCCCATAAATTGAGTCAAATATAGTTCACAGACCCTTGGGCCCATCAATCGTGTCAAATCTGGTTCATGAATAGTGCCCATAGTTGTTTTAAAGTAACAAAAGCCTCAAAAGTCATATTGAAGTGGCATACAACGTGAGTAACTATAGTTCAAGCGTTCTGATAGTCATTCTCGTCTTTGCCGTATTGTTCTTGATGCTATACTTCACCCAATTAACGTTCACTGTTGTTGCAAAGGATAATCTTCAATGCCTGCCAATTGCAAAGATGGAAAAAAGATTCTCTTATGATTTTTTAACTCCTACGTACTTGCCTTCGGAGTATGAATACAAATGTGGCGCAGCAAGCACAGGTGAGGCTGATGTATTTTACTGGGACAAGCCTATTGACAGCAATAACTTCAATGAGAATATCGAAGACTTTGTTCAACAGAACGGGGGTTCAATCCTTCTGAAGATGACCAGATATACTGACATCAAGAACGGAACGCAAGCCACCATTGAACAATATAATCACATACGGAATAGCTCAGCGATTAAGCCAGAGCTAATAGACATTAATGGCAAGCTTGCATGGGAAAACGAGATAGGGGGAATCCCTGCTCCTTCCCAAGAACACCTACAGAAGCTCGTTAAACAAACTACAAATTCAACAAATGGTGTGATTCCTGCAAGACTCAGATTCTATACAGCTGACAACGCCTTTCTAGTTCGGGTGGAAGGTTATGTTCCCTTGGAAGAACTTGAAAAAATTGCAAAGTCATTGCATTAAAGAAGCCAAAGGCTCAAAAGTAGCCCTAGCAGTGACGGACAATGATGGGCAAAAGATCGAGCACAATGATAGTTATTCTTGTTTTCAATGTACTGGCTATTTCTTTGTCTTCATACAGTTTTCATTCAAGCGAAGCTTTGGGTGGTGGCGGTGGAGGAGGGCCGCCACCGGGGTCCGGGATTAACGATGTTGTAACTGCAGACAACGGGAACAGCGTATATGTCATGTGGGCCGAATACGATGATAAGAAGCACGACTATATGAAGTGGATACGTGCAAGTCATGATGCTGGGAGAACATTTGAAAAGGTAATTGACCTAAATAGTGTCCTTGGGACAAAGAATCGAAGCTCGTTTGTGCAATTTACAAATATCCAGATGGCCGCATATGGCCCAAATAATCTGTACCTCGCGTGGGGTTCTCAAGACATTAACAATAGTGAAAACGACCCCAGCGATCCCTATTATGCATACTTCATGAAAAGCGGTGACGGCGGCCGCACTTTTAGCCGTCCTACAATCTTGGACCTTTCTGCAACTGAGGTTAAGCAAATGCAACAAAACAATACCGGTGAAAGAGGTTATGGCATAGAAAAGCTAATGGTCTCAGGTGGCTTGGTGTATGCTATAATGAGTTACTCTGAAAATTCGGCAAATCCTAAGTGGGGATACCTGCTAAGAACGAGCTCTGATGGTGGCGAGACATTCATNNTCAGATAGCAACAATGTATACGCTGTATCGACAGGAAGGAACAGTTTTGACGGAAATGTAGCTAATGGCAATATAGGCGTGCTATTCAAGGCAAGCTATGATAGTGGCAAGGGTTTCGCCAACACGATTGACTTGAATGAAGGGACAAACGCTGCTATTTTTGCTCCTAAAATAGCTGCATCAGGCAAGAATAATGTCTATGTGGTGTGGTCCGAGATGGATCCAAGCGACAAAAGCAACACTTATGCCTATTTCAGAGCTAGCAACGACGCTGGCAAGACGTTTGACGAGAAAATAAAACTTAACATCATCGAAGTAAATCCATCAGAAATAATAAATTCAAACTTTGTCCAAGTGGCAGCGAACAAAGATAGTGAAAATGACAACAATGTATACGTTAGATGGCGGAACGTACACTTCTCTCGTGACTTGACCACGGAGAAGGACCATCTCCTAATTAGAGCAAGTAATGATGGCGGTAAAAAATTTGGTGGTCCGATTGATCTTACAGGGAATCAGACACATACTGATGACGGGGGCCAGCCCCTGATTGCAGTGGTTTCATCAGGGGAAGGGAGTAGCACAAGTACCATCACTGGTATGGACATTGTTTACGCAGCGTGGACCGCAGATACAGATTTTCCTCTGGCGTCATCTAAAGCGTTTATTTCAAGAAGTATTGATGGAGGTCAATCTTTTGACACGATACAAAGTCTGCCAAACCAAGTTAATGATAAGAATGAAGCCCTCAACATGAGAATTTCAGCATCGGCCAAAAACGTCTACCTGGCGTGGGATAGTGGTTCTCCAAATGTTCATGGCCTCTTCTTCGCAGCAAGCAATGATGCTGGCAATAGTTTTGGCGATGTGATGAACCTTGTTGACTTGCCGGAACAGCAAGTGAAAAAAGAGGATATCAACTCAATGTTTATGATTGGTATTGGCGCAGCAATAGCTGGAATTGTTGCCTTCATAACACTGCGAAAAAGAAACAAGTAATCAAAGGCTCAAAAGCAACTGTCAATAGTAATCGAACCCCATTTTTCTCACGTAGTCCCTCTGGCTCCGAGCCCATAAATTGAGTCAAATATAGTTCACAGACCCTTGGGCCCACCACTTTTCTGTATTGTAACCAGCAATCTTTTTAGATCCGCCAATCGTATTATTGGTGTTGACAAGGCCGAAAAAGGTTGACAGGTCGATTCTGGAATGCGAGTCGGCAGAGCTTTTCAGGGCTGCGATAAAGAGCAGATTCACGAGGGACGGATACGAAAGGAGGCTCGTGCACTTTCTTAACTGGTACGGGATGGACACGCTTCATTCGTCAAGTCGGCGAAGGAGAATCCCATCGCGGCGGAATTGAAAATCATCAAGTTCATCCAGGAGAAAAAGGTGCTTGTCGAAAAGAAGGAATATGCGGGAAGCACGGTCGCGGGATATCTGAAAGTAATACGTCTCCTGCTGGAAATGAATGACGCCGTACTTAACTGGAAGAAAATAAGGAGGACCCTGCCGCCGCAAAGGAGATTTGCAGAGGACAGGATATGCACGATCGAGGAGCTGCGGACGATTCTGAAGAACGCTGACCACCGCATACAGCGCCCTGATTTCCTCCGCTGTCTTGGTCCTCAGCATCGGCCTCCCCTCCTTCAGTTGATTCATCCTTTTCAGAAGACCTTCCACACTGGACAGAAGGCAGACTGAAATGACCCTTTCTTTTGCAAGTCTTCTAACATCGGGATTTTCAAATGTTCCGCCGCCAGTCGATATCACTGCTGAATTTCTGTCCATCAATCTTCTGAATACTTCAGCCTCCCTTTTTCTGAAATAATCTTCACCGTCCTGTTCAAAAATGTCAGCTACGGTCTTGCCTTCCTCTTTCTCTATGATTTCGTCAGTATCAAAAAATTCCGCTTCGAGCCGTTTTGCAAGTTCCTTGCCGACAGTCGTCTTGCCCACACCCATGAAGCCTGTTAACACAATGTTCTTCGTATTATCGTCAGCTCTTTGCATATTGCCGGAGCATTTTCTCAAATATCATCGCCTGCTCCCTTGCGTCGTCAAGTGCGTTATGCGTATGTTCTATCTCGAGACCGAGACTTCTTTTTATTTTGGTCTTGGTAGTCTCCAGCCACGTCGATCCTGCCATGCCAAGCCAGACAGATTTGATGTCGAGCGCGGACACGCCGTACGGGTTCTCTCCGGTGAACTTGATGAAATAATAATTTACGAACGACCAATCAAATGGTGCATTGTAGCCTACGAACACAGGCTTCCTTTCCCTCGCGGTTGACTTTGTCCAGTCGGCGAACTTGCGCATCGCTTCATGAGGAGACACGCCCATTTTCATGAGCTTTTCCATAGACAGGCCGCAGACATCCAGGGCTTCTTTGACATACTTCTCAGATATAGGCTGAAGCTCCGCGTAGAAGCCGTTGTCGATGTCGTCTGTCGTGCAGGCGCCGATGCTGAGCATGCTGTACTCGCCGGGGATTGGGCCGGAGGCTTCGATGTCTACTGAAATGTAGATCTCTTCCTTGGACTTGGACATGTGGTTTCAACATTGCTAGGGCATGGTCAGCTATTAAATTTGCTAGATCCGCGCATCGGCCAGCTCATTCCTGTTTTCCTGAATACTTCCTAAACGCCTTTTCCCTCTTGCCCCAATCCAGCGAACTGCCGTAGGAGTGCTTCGTTGCGATATTTTGAATGATTCCTGCCAGCACCGCGACTATTTCGTCGTTTGGCATCAATGTGTTATAAAGCATTGTCTCCGCTGTCAGCCCTTGAATCAGGTCCTTCTGGGGAGGCGTTATTTTCAGCGCCTCGAATCCTTCAGTCAGTTCCTTTATCCACTTGTCGACTCTTGGACGTACGAAGTCCAGCGCCTTCCCAAAATTTTCATCCGAAAACATTCCAGTTGGTGCGGTGCATCAGGAAATAAGATTTGCCGCATATCGCATCCGGCTTCTTTCTCGATAGAGTGCACCCGGCTCGCTCATTCTTGCCTTCGATTCTTCGTTGCCTCGCGACAAGTGAATAAGGACTATTGATTTTTCGCGCCTATCAATGTTAGTGCCTGCCTTACCATGGCTGAACGTGTGGAGGAGAATGAGGAGATATAGCAATGGAAACAGTATCAATTTCTTACTTGGTCTGCGAGGCGTGCACACATTGGCTACCAAGTATTTTCTAAACTAATAGGTCAGGTAAATATTACTGACTTAGTAAGATATTACTACCATGCTTTAATACCTCGTCGCTGTATAACTCGCAATGAAGGATCAGATAGAACGACAATTCGTAGATATTTCAGACGTGAGGGATGTCCCCGTTGGAAAAATGAAACATGCGGATATAAAGGAAAATGAAATATTGATTGCAAATTCTGAAGGCAAAATATATGCGCTTTGCGATAGGTGCAGTCACATGAACGCTCCACTTTCGATGGGTACTCTGAATGGAAAGGTTGTAACATGCCCCATACATGGGGCTAGGTTTGATGTTACAACGGGGAAGAAAGTAGGAGAACCAATGTCTCTAGATCCATCAATGTTTCCGGAACCGATACCGGAGAGTTTGCAAAAGATTTTTGCACATTCTGCCCAGATTCAATCCAAGATAAGGACGTATGACCAGCCAACCTATGAAACAATGGTCTAAGGAAACAGAGTCAAAGTAAGAATGTGATTCCATGCAAGTCGGAATTGATACAGCAGCAGCGGCATTCGACGAAACCAGCCGCGCGATTAACCCAGCTGAGCGTTTGCAGGACTTGGTCAAACAAATCGAGCACGCCGATCAAGTCGGCTTGGACGCATTTGGGGTCGGCGAACATCACCGCCGAGATTTCCTCGATTCGGCCCCTGCCGTCATCCTAGCAGCGGCGGCCGGACGAACGAAGCGTATACATCTGAATAGTGCCGTGACGGTACTGAGTGCGGCCGACCCAGTACGGGTGTTTCAAGAATTCGCAACCCTCGATCTTCTGTCGCAAGGTCGTGCGGAGATGATTGTGGGCCGCGGCTCATCAATCGAGGCGTTTCCCCTGTTCGGCCTGCGATTGGAAGACTACGACTCGCTTTTCGCAGAGAAGCTCGACCTGCTGCTGAAGATTCGTCACAATGAGCACGTCCATTGGTCCGGCAAATATCGGCCTACCCTCAGTGGGCAGGGAGTCTACCCGAGACCTTTGCAGAACCCTTTGCCGATTTGGTTGGGCGTTGGTGGAACCCCTGAATCATTCGTCCGTGCCGGAGAGCTTGGACTCCCACTGATGGTCGCAATCATAGGCGGCGAAACTCGCCGCTTCCGGCCACTCATCGATCTCTACAGAGAGGCTGGCAGGCGCGCAGGCCATTCACCCGACCAATTGAAGGTAGGCATACATTCGCAGGGCTATGTAGCGGAAACGAGGCAAAAGGCAGTCGATGACTTCTTTCCAGGCTACGCTCATACCATGACCGAGGTTGGGAAGGAGCGCGGATGGCGTCCAATGACGCGTGCGGACTTTGATGCTCAGATGGGTCCACAAGGCGCACTTATCATCGGCGATCCGGATGATGCGGTGGCGAAGATCGTTCGGCACAGCAAGGCGCTCGGTGGCATCTCCCGCATCACTTTTCAAATGAACGCAGCGTCATTACCTCACGCGAAGCTCATGCGAGCTATCGAATTGTTGGGGACACGCGTCGGTCCCGCACTTCGCGAAGAAATTGTTGGAAACAATGGGAGAGATGGTTGAGATGTCGAACAACTAGGGTTCGAGCCAACTGCGAACCGATACGAGTCCATGAAAGCGGACGTTTTCTTTACGAATCCCTCTCGGCCCATAATTCATGGGTTCAAGCCAGCTGCGGCTCAGTACGTTTTCCGGTTTCGGTAAAAAAAGGTGCCATATCCCCTTGGGCCCATCAATCATGTCATTTTCGGTTCAAACCTCCGGGCTGCAAAGAAGGTTTTGGTCCACTTTTAGACAGCTATCCACGGAGCAATCGTCCGTGTCCCTAAAGTAATAGCCAAAAGCTCAAAAGCGATTGTATTACATAACATCGAAGAAATTCCTAGGTAATGCTTCTAGCAAAAATGAATCACATTCATTTCTCGAACTTGCTATTGGATATCTTCAGATTATTAATTTGTTTTTGCTGAGCTTAAATGGGTCTTACGACTTAGAGCAAGAGGAGGTATGGCTATTATTGGTACTCCTCTTTTCGTTCCCTCTGGTGCCTGCCGAATATCCGCGATTCTATTTTGCTTCATGCCGATAAAGTGGATGACAAACGACTCTAGGCTTTGTGTGCGGAGGGCTACAGACCCAGCGCTATCGCTATGGTCCTTCCATGTTCTGTTTCGGCAAGCTGGGACCTGAGGTCGTTTGTTCGGACCGAATATTCTTTCCTCTGTCCACCACCGAGCTCTTCGCGCAGTATCAGCTCGCCGCTCATTGAAGTTTTTTCATGCATTTTTTTCACAAACGGCGCGTACGAACCCGCGATCGATTCGAGAAATTCAAACAGCGAAGAATACTGACCGGATTCTAGGTCGGATGGAAAGATCACGCGGCTGCTTCCTGTGCGGAGCTCGACCAGCTTTCCCCTTGATCTCAAGACCTGTGGATCTTGCAACATTCTGACCCTTGCAAGTATAGCGGCGCCTAGAAGCCGAATTTTTGACAGATCCGCTCGCGACCTAATGTCAGACATCTGGAGCAGGTCCGACTCGGTAGCCATCCCCTCCCTTGACATATAATCAATCTTTGGGCTGCCAGCAGCGCCGGCGCTCTCCCGCGTGTTCGAAAGGCTGCCAACATCGTATGTTAACCTGAACAGATCGCCCTCTTGCTGGACCTTTGAAGGGTCCCGGGCGAGCTCAACCACCAGAACCTTTTCTGCCCGGAGGCTTGCTGAAACGAGAACGTACTCGTCGGTCTTTACAAACTCTGGCTCCTTCATCACTTCCACATCCCTGCGCGATCCGAACCTAAAGGTCTGCTTAAGCTTCTCTGAAACCGGCGCCTTCATTCCGACTGGCAGCATCAGCTCCTTGATGCCGAGGTCAGTCACATTCCTCCTGAAATTCCAGAACTCAAGCTCAGATGAGTCTATTCGGAAATTGTATTCGAACTGCAGCGACTCTGATTTCCCCGGCGCGGCTTTCTCATCAGTCGCAGACGTGCAGCGACGTAATAACTCGTAACCCTTGCCGGCTTTCCGATCAAGAGACGCGCTGACTGAAATGGAAAGATGCAGCAGGATCGGACGCGGGAGGCTCATAAAGTCCGTCGCCAGCCACGACTCAAGAAGATTGAAAGTGGTCATATTGTTTTCGCCGATCCTGGCAGTTATCCTCTCCTTGTACTTGCCATGCTGCTGGTCAAAGCCTGACTCGGTGTTGTTCAGCAGTTCAGACAGAGAGTTCTTGGTTTCTATCAATAGCGACGAACCCCTTGTCAGGAGGTCGTTAGAGAGCACATCTGCGTGCTCGTCGTGGAACTTTTCCATGGTCTGGCTCGTGTCGGTCTTGATGCTCTTGATGGCAGCAATAATGTCTTGGCGAAGCCTGTCGGAATCATTGGCCAAGGAGATGAGCTTTTTGTTGTTAACGTCAATCCTTCCTGCCTTCGACGCGAGAACCACGAACTCCTTGATAATCTCAACAAGGTTCCTATTGTCCTCAAGTGGAGAATAATCTGCATACGTGAACCGCCCTTGAACCCCGAAGCTATTTCCTGATTCCTGCGGCTGTGTTTCCATGACTAAAACGTCCCATCGAACTATTTAGGCATTTACCGCGTCAAGCGATTTCGGCCGAAATGGATTTGCGTATGAGGGGTCCGACCTAGACGGGATAGGGGCGAATGTAATACAGATGCTCTTCCCTTACGATAGACCTGTTATCCACTGCAACCCGTTATCGTCACGCAAACCACTCGCTTAGAGCCCGCAAATCGAGTCAAATTTAGTTCACAGACCCTTGGGCCCATTATTTTGGAATCACTTTACTGGGTTTCATGCTTGGGGCTAATAACCTGTAAACTCTTCAACCTTTATCCTATCTTTAGGAATCCGTAGTTCATCTTGAAGGAG
>DAOL01000060.1 GCA_002501845.1 Nitrososphaera sp. UBA217 | reverse complement strand
ACTGAAGCTATAGCTACGCCCCTGCAGTCTCTTGGAAACCCAAGTTGCTCTGCCAGATCCGGCGTTAGGCTTGCACCGGAAATCCCAAGCCATGGATGGTCATACTTGGCCTCTTGTATCAGGTGCGGCACTATGCGCGTCACCGTGCTTGACGGGATTGCGAACCCGATGCCAGAGAATTCGCCAGTGTTAGACTTGATGGCAGCGTTGACGCCTATCACATTACCATGTATATCGAGCCGTGGACCTCAACCAGCTCACGGTATAATGCTTCTAAAGTCCTTTGATGATGTTAAAGAAAGTGTCGCGCTGCGCCGGAACGCGCTTAATCTCTCTGATCAAGCTTGCCAGCTCTTCGGTTGATGTGGAGCCTTCTTTGCCAGCAGCCTTGAATATCTCTTCCGAGAACGCAGTCCCAACCAAGTCGTTCCCCCCGTACGAGAGAGCGACTTGCGCGACCTTCTTGCCAAGCGCCACCCAGTAGACAGAAATGTTGTTAAGCACGTTTGCCAAGAGCAAGCGGGACACTGCTATCACGCGAAGATCATAGACCGCCGGGCTTTCTGCGGTGACCAGTCCCTTCTGCTCAAGCTCGGTGTTTTCAAGGCTGAACTTAAGCGGGATAAACGTTGTAAAGCCCTTTGTCTTTTTGTGAAGTTCTCTAATCTTTATCAAGTGGTCAACAATATGTTCCGGCTTTTCAACATGGCCAAAGAGCATCGTGCAGTTGCTTTTTAATCCAAGCTCGTGCGCCTGACGCGCCGTGTCAAGCCATTCTTCACCTGAGCACTTGCCCACCACTATCTGTTTTCTAGTATCTGGATGGAATATTTCTGCGCCACCACCGGGAAGGGAATCCAGGCCTGCCGCCTTGAGGCGCAACAACACTTCTTTGATTGAATTCTTTGTCAGCCGGGCAATGAAGAATATCTCTGCCGGCGTAAACGCCTTTATCGNNACTATCTGCTCTGTTGATAACGTATAAGCGTCATTTTCTTCGCCCTTGCGATAGAACGCACAGAGCGGGCAGCTGGCAGCGCACACGTTAGTGTAATTGAGGTAGTATGACGCGACAAACGTCACAATATCGCCGCATAGCTTTTGCCGGACCTTATCTGCAGCCGCTCCAAGGAGGAAAACGTTTTCCTCGTTTATCAGCTGTACACCATCGCTGTAGGACAGCTCCTCTCCGGCTAAAGCCTTCTCTAACGCGGGTGTACCTCCTGCGACGCTATCGCTCTTTTGCAACCGATCTGTGTCAGCGCCGGCGTCGGTTATAAATTGTTGTGAAAGAATAAATATCAATAAAAGCCCGTAAGTCTGGTTATCACTTGCAAAACAAGCTGCTCTCTGATTTTCTAAAGAAATCAGACATTAGTGAGGTGCTTGACAGCGCCCTTGCAGGGGACAGGCTCGGACTCAACGACTGCATCAGACTCATGAAGTCGGACGACGTCTACTCGATGGGTCTCGTAGCAAACATCCTGAGGCAGAGGCTTTTTGGCGATACAATAACTTTCATCAGCAACATTATTCTGAACTACACCAACGTCTGCGTCACCTACTGTAAGTTCTGTGCGTTCTATCGCCCCCCCGGTCACGAAGAATCATACACTGTTCCAATAGATGAAATAGTCCGGCGCGTGGCGACATCGCGAGAAATGTTTGGAATAACGCAGGTCCTGATGCAAGGAGGTCACAATCCGAACCTGAAGCTCGAATACTATGAAGACGCGTTCAGGGCGATCAAGAAGAAATGCCCCGAAGTAGGAATAAACGGCCTTTCACCTTCAGAGGTTGACATGATAGCCAGCATCGAGCGCAGCAGCACGAAAGAAGTGCTTGCCCGGCTTAAAGCGGCCGGTATGGATACCTTTGCCGGCGGCGGCGCAGAGATCCTTGAAGACAGGGTGAAGGAGGAGATAAGCCCGCTCAAGATAAAGAGCGATGAGTGGCTGCGCATAATGGAAGAGGCTCACCAGCTGGGCTTCAAGTCAGTAGCCACAATGATGTATGGCACCGTTGACACGGAAGAGGATCGCGCGAGGCACATCATGAAAATAGCGCAGCTGCAGGAAAAGACAGGCGGGTTCCTTGTCTTTATCCCGTGGAGCTTTGAGCCGAACAAGACAGAGATCCAAGCCGAGGGCAGGATAAAGTACCCTTCCGGGGGATTATCATTATTGAAAATGATCGCGATTGCAAGGATAATGTACTACGGCCTTATAGATCACCTGCAGTCGTCTTGGCTCACGAACGGCATCGGGATGGCGCAACTTGCACTCAACCACGGCGCCGATGACTTTGGTGGCACGCTCATCGGCGAAGAAGTGGTAAGCGCCACGGGTGCGCGTTCGACAGAGCTGACTTCAGACAAGATAATTGCCGCGGTCAAGCAGGCTGGCTTTAGGGTTGCCGAGCGTGACAATTCTTACAAAATCATAAAGTACCATTGAAATATTCGTGCCACTTTCTATCGACCATGGATTTTGTCTCTTCATCGACAACTGCAAGCTGCTGAATTTCGCGCATGTATCCTTCCTCCTTCCACTTTGTGGTGGCGTCGATTCCAAGCTTTGAGCCCAGATTCGTTAGCGGCGATGCCGGGTCAAGTGTGTCTGTGGGTGTATTGTTAATGATGACAGTATCGCGCGCCGGGTCTGCCCGGGTAGTTACCGCCCATATCATTTCGTTCACGTCGTGTACATTGACGTCGCTGTCGACCACAATGAACATCTTCGTCAGTGCCAGCTGCCCCATGCCCCATAGCCCCATCATTACTTTTTTCGCCTGGCCAGGGTACTGCTTCTTTATCGAAATTATCGCAAGGCCCTGGAACCAGCCTGCGGCCGGCATGGAAAAGTCGACCACCTCGGGCTGGAACATCTGGATCAGCGGCAAGAACGAGCGCTCGATCACCTTGCCGATGTATGCGTCTTCCAAGATTGGCTTGCCCACCACCGTCGTGAGGTAGATTGGGCGGCTGCGTCTCATGATGCCTGTCAAAGTGAAGGTAGGGAATGGCTCTGCGGGCGTGTAATATCCTGTGTGGTCGCCAAACGGCCCCTCCAGCCTGACATCGTTTGGATCGACGTATCCTTCAAGTACGATTTCTGAATTGGCAGGAACTTCAAGGTCGACCGTGCTGCATTTTACTAATTTGACGCCCTTCTTCCTAGTAATGCCGGAGAACAAGTACTTGTCCATACCTTCCGGCACAGGCGCTACCGCGGTGAAGACGGTTCCCGGGTCTGCACCAATCACTATCGCGACTTCGATCTTTTTGTTCTGCTCCTTTAACATTCTGTAGTGCTGCGCGCCGCGCTTGTGCATCTGCCAGTGCATTATTGCATGCTTGTCGTCGATGATTTGAATCCTATAAACACCAAAATTACGGATTTCAGTCTCCGGGTGCTTTGTTACAGTAAGGCCAAAAGTAATAAAGTGACCGGCGTCGCCTAGGAACGACTTGAGCACCGGCATCGAGTTGAGCGACGCCTTGTCAGTCTCAACGATTTCCTTTACCGGCCCGCTGTCTACGTACTTGGGTCCGTACTCGCCTAATTCAGAGAGCTTTGGAAGCATCTTTAGCTTGTCGAGCATGCCAGATGGCATCTTCATTTTTGTAAGCTCGGTGATGCGTCTTCCAATTTCGGTAAAGTCATCGGTCTCTAGCGCAATTTCCAGCCTCTTCATGCTGCC
>DAOL01000017.1:12760-23406 GCA_002501845.1 Nitrososphaera sp. UBA217 | reverse complement strand
TGCCGGACAGGGATATAGTGGTAGACCCGGCTCCGCCAGCTGGCGGCGGTGTTGGCGGGGGCATCTGTGGCGAAGCAGCTGGTTTTGGCACAGCCGATGGTCCCGCTGGTGGCGGAGCGGTTGCGCTGCGCACCTTGGGGTTCTTTGCCAGCGGCGCGAGCTCTTCCAGCTTTTTGAGGGCTGCTTCCGCCGTCAGCTTTTCTGCCTTTTGCCAGTGGGCGAGCAACTTGTCGCCTATCTTGGTATTTCTGATAATAGTGTCAATGACCATCTTGGCGTTCTGGTCTGCCTTCTGGCGATAATTCTTGATCCAGTATGGGTCGCCAAAGTATTCCAGCTGCCTTATCTGATAGATAAGATCAACGACCTCACCTAACACGATTTCAACCGTGATATTGAGATCCGCAGACAGCTCTTCGCCGGTGACAGGGTCGTTGCCCTTTTCGGTCCACTTGTGGGTGATGTAGATCCTGTCGGCATGGGTGTCCATCTTGAAGCCCGAATTGCGGAGATCGTTCATTATGCTAGATATCTCTGACTTTTCGGTGAGCTCGATCGGAATCCGGTATATGCCCAGCTTGTTGCCATGTAGAGGGTAGACTCCCCTTTTTGCAACTTCAGAAAGCATCGTCCAGACTCTATCCTTCAATAAAGCAGACATGTCTCGAAATACCTAAAATGTACATCTCCTAAAAGGATTTCGCTTTACTCATCGTCAGGGCACGTTATGTCTCTTAGAGCTTTGTATCTGGATTCCATTTCTTCCGCTATTTTTGTTACTTGGTCAAGCGCGTACTTCGCCTGAGGGAAGTACCACCTGATTCCCACTTTGTGTCCGATGCCGTCAATGTCGTGAATCATACCCATATCGGCTTTCACTCCGTACTTTTCGTCAAGTGTCTGGTCGCGTACCTCAAGTCCCCTCTTGGTCTTGTCCTCAAGCACAAAGTGCGGGTTATTGTCGTAGATAAAGTAAAACTGGCCCTTCTTGACAAGGTTGCCTTGCTGCATCAAAAATAGAGGGGAGAGAAGGACTTATTTCTCTATCGGATTTCCGATCATGTTACCCCATTCTGTCCATGAGCCGTCGTAGTTGCGGACAGACGGGTAGCCGAGTAGGTATTTCAGGACAAACCAGCTATGGGATGAGCGCTCGCCAATTCTGCAGTAGCAGATGACGTGCTTGTCCTGTGTCACGCCCTTGCCCTCATAGAGTGCCTTCAGCTCTTCAGGAGTCTTGAATGTGCCATCCACGTCCTTGACTGCCTGCGCCCACGGGATGTTCTTTGCACCCGGAATGTGCCCTCCACGCTGCGCGTGCTCCATAGGGTACTCTGGTGGCGCAGTTATTTCGCCGGTGAATTCTTTTGGTGACCGCACGTCGACGAGGACTGTCTGCTCTGCCCTTTCAATCGCCCTCCTAACGTCCGGCATATATGCGCGGACTCCCTCGTCAGGAGGCATTGCGAAATATTTTGTCGACTGCACCGCCGGTTCATCCTTTGCATATTCGCGCTTTTCCATTTCCCACTTTTTCCTGCCGCCGTTCATTATCCTGATCTTTCTGTGACCGTAGTATTGGAAGACCCAAAACGCAAATGCGGCAAACCAGTTGTTAAAGTCGCCATACAATACCAGTTCTGTATCCGGTGTCGCGCCGACCCTGCCCATCAACGCCTCGAACTGCTGCTTGTTGATGATGTCGCGCCTGACAAGGTCGTTGATGTCGCGCTTCCACCACACAAGACGTGAGTCGGGAAGATGTCCTTGCTTGTAGGCGTTTTCAGGATCATAGTCAACTTCCAAAATCCGGATGTTCTGGTTTTTCAGATTGTTTGCAACCCAGTCGGTCTCGCAAAGAACCTCTGGGTGAGCGTATCCATTACTCATGAGTTGACTACTTCGCACATGTACTTAAAATCTCCGTCAAAGAACTAAAGGCATTTAAGAACTGGTCTGTTGTTATAGCGCTGCAGTCAAATGGCGCCAAGTATCCGGAACGTGGCCATAATAACAAAGATAGGCAGCAGAGAAGCAGAAGCTGCTGCGAACAGGGTCGCTAGGCTGCTTAACAAGAATAAGGTCAAGATCTACAGTGTGCTTCCGCTCCTGATCGACGGAGCAATACAGGTCAGGCAGGAGGAGCTTAAAGGCGTCAAGCTTGACCTTGTCTTTGCCATTGGAGGCGATGGGACGACCCTTCGAGCTTTTCGCACAATACCGGGCAAGGCGCCGCTCTTTAGCATAAACAGCGGCGGCCACAGGGGGATACTATCTGAAGTTAGCGCGGATTCTATTGACGAAGCTATCAACATCATACTTGCTGGCAAATGCTTTCATGATTCCCGTACAAGGATTCAGGCCTACGTCAACGGCAAGGCTTTTCCACCTGCCCTGAATGACATACTTATTACGAGAGTCAGCCTCACGAGAACTCCCTTGGTCTCCATTAAGTTGATGGGCGACGAAATAAAACAGAGGATGGACGGTATAGTGGTTTCTACATCCACTGGCTCGACCGGTCACTCTTTTTCAATTGGGGGCCCGGTACTGCACGAAGGCATGAACTGCCTTATCTTGAGTCCAATTGCGTCTGTCAACAGGATGCCGCAGCTCGTGATCCCGGTGGAAGACATTGTTGTGGAAAGCACCTACGAGTCGCACGTAATAATTGATGGGCAGGAGACATTCAGGGTCGATGCGGACAGGCCTATCAAGATATCCCGTTTCTCGGACGACGCCACATTCTTGCGCCTTCAGAAAAAAGGAATGAGGCAGCTGATCAAGCTTGGTTTCTCAAAATTCGAGTTTTAGGTACGCCCTTGACGCGGGCGCGTTTTACGCGGGCATCCCCTTCCTGTCGTCAGGCACGCACTGCACGACAAATGCAGTCTTTGAAGAAGTAAAGCACATCAAAAAGTCGTACGGCGCGATTGAGGCTCTGCTTGATGCCGGCATCTTGCATGTAATAGATCCTGACAAGAACAGCATGAAAAAAGCCGGGTCTGCAGCAAAGAATACCGGAGACTACCAGAAACTTTCTCAGGCTGACATTTCGATAATCGCCCTTGCGCTGCAGCTGGAAACGACATTGCTGACTGAAGACTATGCGGTTGCAAACGTCGCTGCTGCATTGAAAATTCCTGTCGAGTCGAGTTCCAGCAAGGGCATAAAGGAAACTAGGAAGTGGATCGCCTACTGCAGTGCTTGCGGTAGGGCCTTTGGGCCAGGCGCAAAAGAGTGTGCACTGTGCGGCAACAAATTGAAACGCAAGTACAAAATTACCTGAGTGGATCACGCGGTTGCCGGCCAGCATCAACACCACTTCAATTCCAGGTATTAGATTTTCAGATCTTTTAGTCTTGCTCAAAGAGCGTCTTTTGCAATATCTCCTTGGCATTATTGCCAGAGTCAAGGATTTTACGGACCCGCACTGCCCTAGCAGGCCCAAAGCCGGGTATAGTAGCAAGCTCGGCCACAGAAGCATTGAGAGCCCTATTGGGTGTGTGGAATTTTTCAAGCATCCTTACTGCGAGCTTTTCCCCTACTCCCGGTACTGACGAGAGCACTGACAGTTGCTGTATTTTGATGGGGTTTTCTTTCTTGATCTTTCTCAATAATGGTCCGGTGGCCTTGCCTTCGCGCAGGCTCTTGTTTACGAGCGTCACAAGAAATTGCACGGTCTGGTCTGCTGAAGGCGTGTGTATTATCGGGATTCGAAATTCTGTCACGACTGTCGCTAGAGCGTCATAGGTAAGTGACATTCTTTCAGCAAGCTTCTTGATGTCCTTTTCTTCTGCACCTTCAGGGATTTCTGCGAGCTCGGCAAGGTTGCCCTGCACAACTATCAGTGGCTTTTGATAGTGTTTGACAAGGTCGGAACATTGCAGAAACAGCCGGCCGTCATAGATCGAGCTTAGGAGATCGTGGACTGTCTTCCGTTCCACGGCTATTTCTGGTGAAACGACATAGTCGCCCACTTTTAGTTGAGCAAAATCAATGACCGCGCCCGCCTTCCTCAACAGGTCAGGGATGCCGCTGCTCTTCTCCCTCCCATCGACAACTATTCTGGCAGGCACAGCAGAAATCTGGTCCTGCCCACCCTATAATTTTTTATTCGGCTTTGGGCCTTGGACCCGCCCCAGGTGAGCCGCCCTGCATGCCTCGGATCATTTCGTTTATCTTGTTCTCAACTTCCTTCAGGTTTTCCTTTACCCTTGTCTCCTGCTTGCCAAGCACCATCACGCGAGTGTTTGATAGCTCTTTCTTTTCTTCCAGCTCTTTTATGACTTCTTCCTTCTTTGCCTTGATTAGTACCGAGCCGGCGTTTTTGTATACTGTATCGTCAGGGCCGGCCTTTTTCAGCTCTTCAAGTGCCCTGTCGGTTTCTACCATTTCAACCTCCAGCTGTTGCTTTTGCATCATTATTGCCTGAAGGTTCTGTTGGAGCTGCTGCAAGCGCGATACCTGTTCTCTCAACCACGGAGGAAGTTCCTGTTCACTCAAGATGCGGTTACTCAGATCAACAACCTATAAAATCATAGCGTTGTGCACTTGTAGGAAGCGTCTGCCAGACGAATGTAAGAATTGATGCTTGCGCGTAGCGACGCGATGTCAGCTGTTTCAATAGCGAAAAGGACTTCCGAGTTTTTTAGAGAGATTTCTGCCCTGCCCTCTGTTTTGGGCAAGCGCTTTAGGTCGGGAGCAAGTGCGTCGCGAATTGAAGTTGCCACGCGCCTTGATTTTGCGTATACCCTGATCTTAGCTTTGTAGCTTTTCAAGGTCAATGTCGTATGCCCCTGACGCGATCTTGAACTTGCACTTCGGGCATTGCCATATCCCTGCCGCCAGCCTGCCAAACCGGAGCGAGCCACATGAAGGGCACCTACGCCTTTTATGCAAAGTTCGGTAGACCTTGCCGTAGCGCTTGCGCACAGTTGCCCCGAACTTTATTCCAAGACCCTTAAGGTTTGTTGAGCCTTTCTTAACCATTCTTTGCTGCCAGCTCCTTCAGTCTTGCCCGTACTTCCTCTCCTTTAATTCTTGCCGTCTCGGCCGCCTTCTTTAGCTGGTCGATGGTGAATGCGCCGGTGTACCCCTTCTGGATTGCGCAAAAGCCATCGTCGGCAGTGGTTATGGTTATCCTCGCGTCCATGCAGCCCTCTTCCTCTGCAGTTGGGTCTATCAGTACGTGATCGCCGATCCTTGCTGCGGTTATTGAAACTGGGACAGTCGTCACCGGCATCGGTCGTGTCTCGCCTGTGTCGACTACCTTGTCGTCCTTCATTTCAAGTATCGGCAGCTTGGCAGTCAAGAGTGATGCCACAACAGCGTACGAAGTTGCGTCAAACAGGTTGCCGTCCGCATTTAACACGCTGCAGTCCACGAATATTGTGTAGACGATCTTGCCTGTGACCAGCGCTAGCTGGTCAAGGTCTATCATCTCCGATTCCCTGACCCCTCTGTCGACCACTCTTGCCAGCTCGACCACCTCTTCGTCAGGGGGTCCCGGCTCGGAGTGAGGCGACGCTGTTGGGAGTACTTCAGCCGTTACAATGAGAGCGCCCTTGTTCTCAAGCCCTTCAAACGGCTCGCCTGTCGCCACCTTGATGCCCGCGATTACTTCCGAATCACCTAGTTTCACTCTTGCAGAACCGTTGGCCTTCTTTATCATGTCAATCTCGATTTCAAGCGGCCTCTGCTCTGAGAAGTCCCGGCCGTCAAGCCTCTTGCCCTTGGCAAGCGAGTCCCACATCTGCTGCTTGCGCAGGTGCTCCACAATTATCGTTGATCTTCTTGACGAGCTCATTGTACTTCCTCCTTCAGCTCAGTTTCACTACCAAAGTATTTTTGCATAAGCGCCTGTTTTTGAATTTCGTAGACCATCTTGCAGCCGCGGATTGCCTTATCGATACATTCGTTGAATTGATCTGGCGAAAGCCTGCCATCCAGCTGCAAGAGAGTCACTTGCTCTAGGCGTGGCATGTATGCAACTGGCATGTCTGCGCCGCCCTCCTTGTCTTCAGTGTCATTGATGTCAAGAACTATTTTTTCATCGACCTTGCCTGCGGCGCACGCAGCCACCAGGTCGCGCATGTTGATGCCAGCGTCTGCCAGTGCCACCGCTGCTGCCGCAATGCCTGCGCACCGCGAGCCACCATCAGACTGCAGCACTTCGACAAAGACATCGATTGCAGCCCGCGGGTAGTCCTCTAGCATTAGTGCTGGCTCGAGCGACTCGCGCATAACTTTCGAGATCTCGACTTCCCTTCTTGAAGGGGCGGGGTTCTTGCGCGTGTCCGTAGAGAACGGCGACATGTGATACCTGCAGCGGAGCACGCACCTGTCTGACTGCGCCATATGCTTCGGGTGCACTTCTCGCGGGCCGTATACGGCCGCCAGTATCTTGTTCTTGCCAAATTCAATGAATGCAGAGCCGTCGGCATTTTTCACAGAGCCTACGGTTATCTTTACTTCGCGAAGCTCGTCAATTCCTCGACCATCTGTCCTTTTTCCATTTGCGTCAATCAAATTTCTTGTTTGAGTCATTTCTCATCAACCTCCAATTCTTCTTCGACCTCGTCCATGGTGGATTCAATTTCTTCCGATTTAGGAGTACCGCCAACCGGAGCGCGCGATGTTTCCTGCTGTGGCGGAGTGTCCGGCACGTTCAAGAGTACTTTGATACGCTGCGTAAGGTTTGCCGTGTGCGCTTCTTCTTCTACCATCTTGATCGCCCTGACTGCCAGTTTTATTCCTTCTGGAGTCCTGCCCGTCACAACCACGATCCCGTTCTGTCCTATCAGCACGCGAGTCTGGGTAGCCTGTTCTATCGTCTGGATCATAGAGCCGCGCTTGCCTATTAACCGCGGAACTCGCGTTGCAGATATCTTGAGTGCTTCGCCCCTTGCGATCTTGCCAAGATCTCTGTCCTGCACTGTAAGCATAGGATCACGTGTCCTGTCAAACGCCATAATTCGGGCAGTTATCATGTCTCCTACCGCAAAGTGCTTGGTCATGTCGTCCCTTGCTGGCGAAAAGTCCCTTCCAAATACGTCTTGAGCGGGCAAGTGCGCCGAGAAGCACGAGTTGATGTCAACCTCCCATGACAGCGACGAATGATCGACAATCTTGCCAATCACAAGGTCGTTGACGCGCGGGATGTAGACGCCGGATAGTGGAATGACCTTGACACCATCCCGTCCTGTCTCTGCAATCCCAATTCTTGTTGCAATAAGAGCGTTGCCAGCTTTAATCACATTCATCAATGGCCTAAAATTTCCCTCGACAATCTTGTCTCCGGGGATGACATACCTTCTCTTCACATCGTGCATGCCTCAAAGACTCACCACTCGGGCAAAAGGCCCTTCTGAAAATACATCGTCGTTTTTCATTTTCTCTTTCTCCTTTTTGGGAGTAGTAACAGCTGACTTATATTTTAAGTGTAGACATCTAGCCTTCCCTAACCTGTGCCGAGCCCTTCGTGACCGAGCCCAACCTGTCGAGGAACTGGCCCTTGAGGCTGGCATTCATTTCAAGCACCGCCCTAAGGGAGCCGTCTGCGAGCCATTCTTCGCCTTTGAGGTCGCCCGTGGACTTTAATACGCTGTAAGACTGGGCCGCAAACTGTGGCGGCACAGTCACGGTGAGCTTGGTCGTCTCCGACTTTAATGGAAGTATCTTGCGTAACGCGTCCACAACCGCCTTGATCTGATCGTCTGCCTTTTTGAACGGGTCTATAATCACCCTTGCCTCGTCCATCGCCGCCTCTATTCTGATGATTGGGTGTGGAAGGTGGGTCTTGGGGTCTACAAAGCTCTTGTTTATGAATTGGAGGATCTGCTTTTTCTTTTCCTCCACCATCTTCCTGCGCTGGTCCGTCGTAAGGTTGAGCTCGCCCCTTGCAAGTATCTGCTTAGCTACCTCTGAAGCGTCGGTGGTCTTGAAGTGCTTCATCATTTTTTCGCTCGATGTCCTTGAGCCTTTGTTTGCATCAGAGTAGATCTCGTCTGACACGAGCACGCCTGAAATATCTGCCCTCTTGCCAAGCTTGTATTCCAGAGCCGGGTCGGGCTTCACCAGTAGCTCGAACTTGTCGCCATCCAAAGTGAGGCGCGCGACGGTGAATTTGTCCGTCATTTTATTGACATGTTCATTTCCGGATATATATGCGTGTCAAAATACTATGCAAAAATTTCCAAGTTTCGGTAGATTTTTAAGGACGTTTTGGCATGCTTTCACAAGTGGCTTCTCCGTCTGTTGAAGTTGTCGAAAAATCCGATGAGAGGATAGTTGTAAGGTTTAACAATACTCCAAGGCAGTACGTGAATTCACTCCGGAGGCTCGCGATAAGCGAAGTCCCTACGCTGGCGATTGATGATGTTGTCATTCTTGAAAATTCGTCTGTCATGCACGACGAGGCCGTGGCCCACAGGCTTGGGCTTATCCCACTTCGCACCGACCCGGCCAGGTTTGTCATGCCCCACGAATGCGACTGCAAGAGCACGCTTGGCTGTAGCAAGTGCAGAGTGCTCCTTGTGCTTGACACAGAGGCAAATGAAAAGACCCTGATCGTGACATCAGGCGAGCTTGTGTCAGAAGACGAAATGGTCAAGCCAGTCAGCAAAGACATTCCCATAATTGTTCTGGCGCCAAACCAGAAACTGAAATTTGAAGCGTACGCAAGGCTTGGCACAGGCAAGGATCATGCCAAGTGGCAGCCGACTGCGGCTGCGGTTGTCAAGGACGGAAAGGACGAGGATGAGATCATTTTGATGATAGAGTCGAACGGCGCGCTGACAGCTGAAGGGATATTGACTGTCGCTGCGGAACGTCTTGCGTCAAAGGTCAAGACGTTCAAGCAGTTAGTATCGTCGCTTAAGGTACCAAAGAACGCCTAGGTACATTTATTTGGGGAGCTTTTACTACGAGTGGACATAACGCATGTTTGCCAATACAATGATCGATAACACTATCTGGACTCTTCGCTCCGCCTTCAAGAAAAACAAAGCGCCGATCTGGCGAGCTCTAGAGGAAGAGCTGGCAGGCCCGAGGGCCAACCGGCGCGAGATTAACGTGAGAAGGCTTGCCAAAGTCACCAAGGCAAGTGAGGTTGTAGTCATCCCCGGCAAGATCTTGGGAACTGGCAACCTCGGCCACAAGCTAACGGTTTGTGCTTTTTCAATATCTGAAACCGCCGCCAAAAAAGTAATTGAATCAGGCGGCAAGGTTGTGACATTTGAAGATCTGATAAAGAAGCATCCGGATGGAAAAGGGGTGCGAATAATTGGCTGAGCAAAAAATAGTGCAAAAGCAGCAAAAGACAATAGTCGTCGACGCAACAAACTGCATAGCCGGCAGGATGTGCTCGCACGTTTCAAAATTATTGCTTCAGGGCAACAGAGTTGCCATCGTAAACGCCGAGAAGGCGATGTTGTCAGGCAATCGCTACAAGACCATTGAACTGTACAAGGAACACTTGGAAATTAATTCTGTCACAAACCCGATTCATGGCCCGTTCCACCCAAGGAGACCCGATACGATGCTATCTAAGATGGTAAGGGGGATGGTGCCCAAAAGAAAGTCAAGCGGCGTCACTGCGTTCAAGCGCCTGAGGGTATATATCGGGGTGCCGGACGAAATGAAAAGTGCCAAGACGGAGTCGTTTTCTGATTCCAAGATCACAAAGCCAGAAGCATACTATATTTCGGTTGGCGAGGTAGCCAAGCAGATAGGATGGAAAGGACAATGACGAGTAAGGTAGAACTCTATCCAGGACAACGCAAGTCAAGCAGGGCGGTTGCCACGATTGCAAAGGGCTCGGGCAAGGTCAGGATAAACAACACACCGGCAGAGCTGATGACGCCCGATATTGCAAAAGAGATGGTGCTGACTCCGCTTACACTGGTTGGCGACTACCGCAACAGGGTCGATATTAACGTGCAGGTGCACGGCGGCGGCTTTATGGGTAGAGCTTTTGCAAGCGCGGTCGCGATCTCGCGGGCCTTGACTGGACAGGAAAAGGGCGGCAAGGACCCGAAGGAACACCCGTTCACAAAAAGCGTGCGCGAAGACATGAGGAAAAAGATAACCGAGTACGACAGACACCTACTATCCGGAGACAGCAGGCAGACGGAATCCAAGAAGTTTGGCGGGCCCGGTGCTAGGCGCAGAAAGCAAAAATCTTACCGTTAGACTCCAAGCGGCTAGAAGAATATCCTGTAGGAGCATCACCTTGTTTTTGTGAAAATTTTATCTCCCCGTCTTGTTGAAAAACAGAAACAGGAGAAATATCTCTACTGAATTGTGTATACTTTGTAGAGCTTGCCAGTCTGCCTGTCGGTATACTTCCATTCATCGGCGTTGAGCTTCATTTCATTGAATTTCGCCATTATTGAGGGATGAAGCATCTTGTAGACATCTTCGCCGATCGAAATCCTGTTCGGTCCGGTCAGCGAGGTGATCTTGGCCGCGATGTTCATACAGTAACCAAGTATGTCTATCTGAGAGCTCTTGCCGTGGCCGTACTGCACAATCACGTTTTCGCCTTCATCCATCCCTATCTTGACATTCAATTCAGGATAGTCGTACTGGTTCAAGATCGGGTTAATACCGTTCTTTACCACTGTCAACATTGACCTAGCGCA